>NZ_CP119409.1:3372500-3672500 GCF_029223885.1 Pararhizobium gei
CTTGCACAGTTCGAAAAGGAACGCTCGCGCATCGACGAACTCTTGGCCAAGGACAATGGCGGCGCGGAACTGGCGGCGACACAGTAAAAGATCGTCGGAGCCGGAGACGGATGTCCCGCTCCTTGCAAAACGGTTACGAGAAGTTGCAACCGCAGCAAACCGTAAATCGCAATTCGATACGCCGACATTCGGCCGTTGCTCGGAGCAGCGCCGATCGCCGCAGCCTCTGCCCGACCCTTGACTTTCGCCCCCCACCGTCCGACTTCCAGTGCGGACAAGTTTTACGGAGCAAATGCCATGAGCGACGCTGCCCGCAGTACAATCGATCAGGCGGAAATCGACCGGTTTTCGGCCATGGCCGCCGAGTGGTGGGATCCGAAAGGAAAATTCAGGCCGCTGCACAAGTTTAATCCGGTGCGGCTCGCCTATATCCGTGAGCACGTCTCGGACAATTTTAGTCGTGACGCCAAAGCGCCGCAGCCGCTGAAGGGTTTGCGCGTTCTTGATATCGGTTGCGGTGGCGGGCTGCTGTCCGAGCCGATGGCCCGCATGGGGGCCGACGTCATCGGCGCAGACGCCTCGGAAAAAAACATCATGATCGCCAAGGCTCATGCGGCTGGCAGCGGCGTCCCTGTTGATTACCGTGCCGTCACAGCAGAAGCACTGGCCGCGGCGGGCGAAACCTTCGACGTCGTTCTGAACATGGAAGTGGTCGAGCATGTCGCGGATGTCGAATTCTTCATGACGACCTGCGCGTCCATGGTCCGCCCCGGAGGGCTGATGTTCGTCGCCACCATCAACCGCACCCTGAAGGCCGCGGCCCTTGCGATCTTCGCTGCCGAAAACATCCTGCGTTGGCTGCCGCGCGGCACCCATCAATACGAGAAGCTGGTCCGACCGCAGGAACTGGAAAAGCCGATCCATTCGAGCGGCATGCAGGTGACGGCTCGCACCGGTGTATTCTTCTCGCCGCTCTCCAACCAGTGGTGTCTGTCCAAGGACATGGACGTCAACTACATGCTCGTTGCCAAACGGCCAGCATGACCCCGGTCCATAGGAGGACGGATATCTTGACGGCACTGCCGCTGCAGACATTTTTCAACGCCAGCGCCCAGCCCGGGCAATCGGAACCGTTTCTCTATTCCGGTCTTTTCGAAGCCTCTGCGGCTACCGCTTTGGAGCATGATCATTTCGTCGTTGCCAGCGATGAAATCAACAGGCTCCAGATCTACAGGCGCGGTACCTCGGGCCCTGTCGGGTCGGTGCAGCTGAAAAAATTCATCGGCAGCCTCAAATCCGACATCGAAGCCAGTGCTCGCATCGGCAGGCGCATCTACTGGATTACCTCCCATTCACGCAAGGACGGCAGCAAGGGCGGCGCCAAGAAACGCTCCGTTCTGTTTGCAACCAAAATTGGTGGCAAAGGCGGCCCTCCAAAACTGAGGGGCGTCGGTACGCCACACCGGAAACTGCGCAAAGCGATCCGAAACGCAACCGGGATCGAACCGAGACACATCAACATCGAAGGCCTCGCCGACACGTCGGAGGGCATGCTGCTCATCGGTTTCCGCAGCCCCCTGGCGAGCAACGGCAACGCGCTCGTCCTTCCGCTGAAAAACCCGGCCGCTGTCACGCAAAAGGGCCGTTCCCCGCGTTTTGGTAAATTGCTTGAACTTGATCTGGGCGGCCTTGGCATCCGCAGCATCGACAGGCTCGACATGGCCGATGCCTCCTATCTGATCCTTGCCGGCCCGCAAACGGACGAAGGCGATCGTTTCGCGCTCTATTCCTGGACTGGCGGAACAGAAGCTCCGGTGCAAATCTCAGAACTTAAGATCAATGATTTCAAGGCGGAGGCTCTGGTTTTCTATCCGGAAAGCCGGACGATCCAGATCCTCAGCGATGACGGAACGGCAATGCATGACGATGAAAAAACCCCGGAACAGGAGCGCCGATTCCGCAGCATCGACATGCATTACTGAGGGAGGGCAAACTCTTCTGTGTCAGATGGGGTCAGTTGACATCGTCGGGCAGCACCGGCAGCGGTGCGATCTCGATACCCTCGTCAAGAAGCGACCGCACTTCGTCCACGGAGGCCTTGCCTATCAAGCCGCGTTGCTCGGCTTCGCCGTAATGGATCTTGCGGGCCTCTTCAGGAAACTTTTCGCCGACATCCACCGCGTTCTCGCGGATCGCCGTCACCAGTTCCCGGATCTTTCCGATGGCTTCCTTGCGGGCCTTGTCCATCATGAGGACCTGGGACTCGTCGCGTTTCCGGCTGGTGGATACCGACGGCGCCATCAGCTCTTTTCCGATTGCAGCGGAGCCGCAGACCGGGCAGGAGACCAAGCCCAGTTCGGCCTGGCGGTCGAAATCCGCACCGGAGGAAAACCAGCCCTCGAAGGCGTGGCCGGTGTCGCAGGACAGCGTGTATTTGATCAAGCCGCCACACCTCCGGCGGCAGACAACGGCACTTCATCCAGCGAAAAAACGCGACCGTTCTTCAGGTTGGGAATTTTGCCCCGTGCCGCCGCAACGGCAGCGACATTGATGTCGGCGACAATGATGCCCTCGCCGGTTCCGCCGGCAGAAGCAAGCACCGCGCCCCAGGGGTCGATGATCATCGAATGACCATAGGTCTCCCGGCCATCCTCATGCAGCCCGGCCTGTGCGGCAGCGATGACGAACATGCCGTTCTCGATTGCCCTCGCCCGAAGCAGCACGGCCCAATGCGCCTCACCTGTCTGGCGCGTAAAGGCCGCGGGCACGGACATGATCTCGGCCCCGGCCTGGGCCTGCATACGGAAAAGATCCGGAAAACGAATATCGTAGCAGATGGCGCAGCCAAGCTTTCCGAACGGAAGGTTGATCAGGCGCGCCGTAGCCCCCGGCGTATAGGCGGAGCTTTCGCGCCAGCTCTCGCCATTGTCGAGATCGACATCGAACATATGGATCTTGTCATAATGCGAGATCTTGCCGCCGTCCGGACCGAACAGAAAGCCGCGATTGGCCATCTTGCCGTCTGCGAGACCGATCGCCGTTGAACCGACATGAAGATAAATGCGCAGTTCGGACGCCAGTTCCGACGCCATCCTGACGATAACGTCGTTTTCCTCGTCCCGTAAATTGGCTTTCATAGCAGCACGGTCGCGCTGCAGGGCGCCGGTCATTTCCGGAGTCTGAATGTAAATGGCCCCATGGCCCGCGGCTTCGCGCACGAGCCTGTCCATTGCCTCGGCATTGCGCTGGGGCTCGACACCCGAGCACATCTGGACGGCAGCAGCTTTGAACGTCATCGCAGATCTCCTCAGGCGGCAAGCATTGCGTCCAGTTTGCCGGCACGATCCAGCGCGTGAAGGTCGTCGCAGCCTCCGACATGGACATCGCCGATAAAAATCTGCGGAAAGGTGGTTCCACCGTTCGAGCGGCTGATCATCTGCTGGCGCAGTTCAGGCGCATAGGTCGCGTCATGCTCCTCGTATTGCGCTCCTTTGGAGTCCAGAAGCTTCTTCGCAGCCGAGCAATAGCCGCAAAACTGACGGGTATAGATGACCACAGAAACCATGATATCGACCTGCTTCTCGGCCGGCCCTTTGCCGGCGCCCATGCCCTTCATATAGGACCGGATATCGCTCTTGCAAAGGTCAAAACCGTGACCTCGACGGCCCCTGCCTTCTTCAAGGCCCGGGTCGCAGCCGAAACCGTCGCTCCTGTCGTGTAGACATCGTCGACCAGAACAAGCCGTTTGCCAAATACCTCAGCCTTGCCCGTTTCCGTTACGGCAAAGGCCCCGCGCACATTGTCTTCGCGCGCCGTCGCGCCCAGCCCGACTTGCTGCATCGTTCGCTTGGTGCGGATAAGACCCGTCGCCAGAAAAGGTTTGCCGGAGAGACGGGCGATGGCGCGTGCAAGTTCGGCCGATTGGTTGAAACGGCGCCGCCAAAGCCGCGTGGCATGCAGCGGAACCGCGATGATCGCGTCCGAAGCCGCAACCCTGCCGTCGCTTGCCCGGATCATCCAGCCGGCCATCATGGGCGCGAGGTCCGTGCGATCGCTGTATTTCAGGCCATGCACCAAGGACTTAGCGATGGTCTCATGAATGACCGCGGATCGCAGCCTGTCGAATACCGGTGGATGGGCAATGGCGTCGGCACAGAGAATGCCCGTCCCGAGATCATGTGAGAATGGCAGGCCAAGCACTTCGCAATAGGGTCGCTCAATTTGCCGCAAACTTGCCCAGCAGGCCGGGCAGGTTGCGTAATGTTCGCCGACCATGCGTCCACATGCGCTGCAAACCGGCGGATAGACAACATCGACCGCTGCGGCCCACAGATTGTGCAGCCTGCTCACGAGCCTCCAACCTGGATTTTCTGACCTGTTCCCTTGCATAAGATTGACTTTACTGCCAGCCAGGCGTCATTGCGACGAGAATCTTGGAGAGCTACCATGGATATCGTTTTCGACCAGGCGCTGATAGAGGCGCGCCGCAAAAGGGCGCTTCTCCACGGTGATCCGAAAGCGCAGTTTCTTCTCGAAATCGCCGCCCGGGAAATTGCCGAGCGACTGAGCGTTGTCGAGCGTCATTTCGAAAAGGCCGTCGAACTCCACGGATATACGGGCCTGACAGCGGCATTGCTGGCACAAACAGGCAAGGTTTCCGAAATCGTCCGGATTGAAACGGACGATGACTTCGCCAAAGAAAAAGACACGCTGACTGCAGCTTCGCTCGAAACCGTGCCGCTGCCGCCGCAATCGGTCAATCTTATCGTCTCGCCGCTGTCGCTGCATCTGACGAACGACACGCCCGGCGTCTTCATTCAGGTGCGCCGTGCCCTGAAGCCGGACGGCCTGTTTCTCGCGGCGATACCGGGCACCGGCACGCTTCAGGAACTGAGGGAAGTGTTGCTTCAGGCCGAAAGCGAGATTTCAGGCGGCGCCAGCCCCCGCGTCATCCCCTTCGCGGATGTTCGCGACATAGGCGCATTGCTGCAGCGTGCCGGCTTTACCCTGCCAGTGGCCGACACCGAGACCTATACCGTTCGCTACGATTCGCTTTTTGGCCTGATGAGAGATCTGAGAGCGATGGGCATGACCAATCCGCTGGCGGCGCGCAGCCGGGCTCCTGTTGACCGGAAATTTTTCGTTCGCGCCGCCCAACTCTACGCCGAGCGGTTTTCTGACCCGGACGGCCGAATCCGTGCAACGTTCTCAATCATCTATATCTCGGGCTGGGCGCCACATGAAAGCCAGCAGAAGCCTTTGAAGCCCGGTTCGGCGAAACAGAGGCTGTCGGATGCACTCCGCACGAACGAGCGACAGCTCAAGGAAAACTGATTTACGTCCCTGCGCCCTGCATTGCTGCCGTAATCGTCTCAAAAACGATGAGCAGTTCGTCCGAGAAGTTCGAGAGACCGGATATCATCGCAACGGAAATGAGCCCAGCGAGCAGGCCGTACTCCACTGCGGTTGCGCCGGAAACGTCAGAAAAAAACCGAAACGAAAATATCTTCATGCGCTCCCAGCCTTGCTTCCCGTGCATTGCCCGGACATACCGGTCCGCGGGATACACATTATGATATCGAGCCTTTAAGGCTGGGGCCGGCAGCGCGCGCGGTAAAGTCGCCGCCACGCGTCAGCAACCGCTCCTGCTCCCGTCTCCATCGATGATGCAAACCGCCCCCGGCATCTCCTGCAGCACACTGCGGCGGACCGTATAGCGCTTGCTGGTGTTGCCGTTCGGAATGGAGCCGGTCGTAATGTTGTCATAGTCGATCGGCGCATCGGCAAGAACCTTGTTCTCGGTCTTTGACGCCAGCATGGGTGTCAAAATGAGAGTGAGAGCGATGACGGCAGTTCCAAACAACAGCGATAGATTGAGTACGCCGGTCCGGCGGCTCTGGCCGGTCGCCAAATCCTTGTCCTGAACCGTTCTCCAGAAATCGTCATCCACCATGTCTGCCTCTCGAATGCCTGCGCCAACCGGAACGGCGGCGGTCACCGCCCTGTCAGCGCCGATACAAAACCGGCGTTCCCACGGGAATTATCGTGAATCTGCACGCCAGCGCATAACCAAGCCCGATTTTGAACGAGGGTGATAAATGTTCGATTAATAAAATCGAAATTTTCCCGTGTAGCTCACAGCAAATCGATCAAATACGGGATGAGCGGCTCGTCTGCCGGGGGCATCGGATAATCGCGCAGGGCCTTGGGCCGGACCCATTTGATGGCCTGCCCTTCACAGCCATGAGCCACGCCTTCATAACGCCGGCAAACATACAGCGGCATCAGCAGGTGGAATGTTTCGTAAGTATGGCTGGCAAAGGTCAGGGGCGCGAGACAGGCCACTTTCGTCTGGATTCCAAGTTCTTCGTCCAGTTCCCGGATCAGCGTCTCCTCCGGCGTCTCGCCCGGCTCGACCTTGCCGCCTGGAAACTCCCAGAGCCCGGCCAGCGATTTTCCTTCGGGGCGTTGCGCCAGCAGAATGCGGCCATCGCCATCGACCAGCGCGCAGGCGGCGACCAGCAGGATCTTCCGGCTTGCTGCTTCCATCACTTGCACGGCCTTCTGTAGCAGTAGCGGTAAACGTCGCGAAACCCGAATTTGCGGTAAAGCGCAATGGCTGGCTCGTTTGCGGCCTCAACCGCCAACCAGCCCGTCCGCGCGCCGCGAAGCCTCGCCCAGCGAAGCGAAGCATTGACGATCGCCGCACCGACTCCCTTCCGCCGAACCTGCGGTGAAACAGCAAGCTGCAGGATACCGGCAAGATCATTGTCCTGCACGGCAAGTGACACGGCAATCGGCCCCAGTTCCTGATCCTCGAACAGAAACAGTCCGCATTCAGGCTTGATAGCATTGATGACTTCGGCAAGACCCGCCTTCTGATCGGGGCTTTCTCCCGATATCTTCAAGCGCGCATCCACGAAGCGGCCGACATCTCGCAAGGGCAGATGTTCGATCGCCTCGGTCGTATCGTTCGGTGGAATATCCGCCATCATCACGATAGACTCGGAAAGGGACAGCCAGCCCTGCCTGTCCATGAGATCGATAAGCTGTGGCGGCGTCAGGGGCGTCTGCCGCACCGTTAACGGCAGGTCGTATTCGGTAAAACGCCGGGCGGCCTTCTCGATCCGGGATTCAACGTCGCGGTAATCGGAAGGGTCAAGCGGATTGAGCGAGTTCAGCCGTTTGGACGCATGCCCCGCCGTCAGCCGAATGAGCCAGCTTCCATCATACTGAACAGAGGTCGCAGGCCAGGCGCGAAAGGCGACCGCTTCGAGGCGGCGAACATTCGGCAGGTCGGCCTTCAGGATTCCATTCCGCACGTTGATGTCAGCTCCGGTAGTCGCCATTGATTTCGACATATTCCTTGGTCAGGTCGCATGTATAGACCGTCGCCCGGCCTGCACCGAGCCCGATTTCGACACGGATTGCGATGTCTTCCTCTTTCATCACGGCAGACGCCGCGTCTTCCGAGTAGGACGGATCGCGCTCCCCTTCGAAGGCAACACGGATATTGCCGAACCAGATCGCCAGCCGGTCCCGGTCGGCCATCTCGCCCGACTTGCCGACAGCCATGACGACGCGGCCCCAATTGGCGTCTTCCCCTGCAACCGCCGTCTTGACCAATGGCGAATTGGCGATCGACAGGGCAATGCGCTTGGCGGCCTCATCGCTTTCCGCGCCTTCGACGGTGACCGCCACCATCTTGCGGCCTCCCTCGCCGTCCCGCACAACCTGGAGCGCCAGATCATGTAACAGGTCGTTCAGGGCCAGACGGAAACCGGCAAGGACCGGATCGGCCGCATCGACGACCTTCTTCTGGCCGTCCTCGGCCGCTGCCGCCGTCGCAAAAAGAAGAAGCGTATCGGATGTCGAGGTGTCGCTGTCGACCGTGACAGAATTGAAGCTGGGGCCGGTCCCTTCGGACAAGAGCACCTGTAGCGCGTCAGGCGCGATATCGGCATCCGTGACGACGAAGGACAGCATCGTCGCCATATCCGGCGCGATCATGCCCGCGCCCTTTGCGATGCCATTTATGATGACGCTTACACCACCGATGTCTGCGCTGCGTGTGGCAACCTTGGGATAGGTATCGGTGGTCATGATGGCCTTGGCGGCTTCGAACCAGAAATCGCCGGTAGCATTCCGGGTCATGTCTCCGAGGACGCCAGCGAATTTGGTGGCGTCCAACGGTTCGCCGATCACCCCGGTCGAGGCCAGAAACACTTCGTCCGTGGCACAGCCGACCGCCTGAGCAGCGGACTGCGCCGTCAGTTCCGTCGCCGCCCTGCCCTTCTTGCCGGTGAAAGCATTCGCATTGCCGGAATTGACGACGACGGCGCGGGCTACGCCGTTCGACAGGTTCTGGCGGCAGAAATCGACGGGCGCGGACGGGCAACGCGAGCGCGTGAAAACACCGGCGACCGCAGCCGGCTCGTCGAAGACCATCAGCAGCACATCCGTGCGGTTCTTGTACTTGATGCCAGCGGCGGCCGTTGCCATGCGCACGCCGCGCACCGGCGGCATATCGACAAAGGATTTCGGGGCGAGCGGCGAAATGGAACCGGACATGATCAACCTGCGCAAACAAAAAGCCCGGAATGCGGGCCAAAACGAAATCCCGAAGAGCTTTCAGCTCCCGGGATTCCGGACAATCTTGGCTTCATCTTGAACCACAAAGACATGACCGCTCCAAGACGAGCGATCCGTCAGGCCCTCAATTCGCCGCTTCTTCCTTGTTGGCCTCGTCATAGGCCTTCTTCAGAGCAGGATCGGTGATATCGACCCCGGCATCGGCCTTCGCCTTGGTCAGAAGCTCGATATATTTGTCGCGCATGACGAGTTGCTTGACCTGCGGTTCGACCTGTTCCAGCGGCGGTGGCGCCTGCTTGCGCTTATCCTCAAGCAGGATGACGTGATAGCCGAACTGTGTCTTGACCGGGGTTTGCGTATACTTGCCCTTCTCCAGCTTGAAGGCTGCCTCGGAGAATTCCGGAACCATGCGGTCCTTGGTGAAGTATCCGAGATCGCCGCCATCGGCCTTGTTCGGATCGGTCGATTTTTCCTTGGCAAGGGTCGCGAAATCCTTGCCGCCATCCAGATCCTTGATGATCGCCTTGGCTTCGTCCTCGGTCTTCACCAGAATGTGACGGGCCTTCGCTTCTTCCTGGGCCGGGATCTTGGCGATTTCGGCATCGTACCGCGCCTTCACTTCGTCCGGCTTGACGGCATCGACCACATGTTTCTTGAAGAAGGCGTTATGCAGTTCGCGCTCCGTCAGATAGGCAAGGCGTTTTTTGAAGGCTGCGTCGTCCTGCAGACCTTCCTTTTCCGCATCCTTGGCCAACAGCTTCACGTCGATCAGCCCGGACAGCGCAGCTGCGCGCTTCTGCTCTTCCGGCAACTGCGCCAGCTGAGGGTCAAGACCCGTCATCGCAAGATCGAGTTCCGACTTGTGAATTGCCGCTCCGGCGACCTTGGCAATGACCGGATCTGCGGCGTCCTGCGCAAACGACGGCGCTTGGACAGCCATGACGGATATCGCGGCAACGGCCGCAAGCAACTTGTATTTCAACATTCTCATACCTTCCAATTCGAGCAGTCGAAGCCTTCGTTTCGGCCAGCAATACTGCTTAACATCACCAGATTGTGGCCGTTGTTAAGCCTGAAAGGCCGCCTCAACTCCCGTTGACATAATTCGACCCCCCTCTTATCTGTCACGCAACCTCGCGTCCAGAACAGTTCCGGGCGTTTTCTAGGATTTCGCGGAAATTCGCCCGCGTTGGCGACATACAAGAAAGGACCATTCTTATGGTCAGTCTCGGCGGCCTCGCCCGCAAAATTTTCGGGTCATCGAACGACCGGCGCGTGCGCGGTTACAAGGCCAAGGTCGATGCCATCAACGCACTGGAAGCCGAAACACAGGCGCTTTCCGATGAGGCGCTGGCAGCAAAGACCGTCGAATTCCGCCAGCAGCTTGCCGACGGCAAGACATTGGATGATCTGCTCGTGCCGGCATTCGCGGTCGTGCGCGAGGCGGCGCGCCGGACGCTGGGCCTGCGCCCCTTCGACGTCCAGCTGATCGGCGGCATCATCCTGCATGAGAAATCGATCGCTGAAATGAAGACGGGTGAAGGCAAGACGCTGGTAGCGACCCTGCCGGTCTATCTCAATGCGCTCGCCGGCCGCGGTGTGCATGTCGTGACCGTCAACGACTACCTCGCCGCCCGCGACTCGGCGACCATGAACCGCATATATTCGTTTCTCGGCATGACCACAGGCGTCATTGTTCACGGCCTGAACGATGACCAGCGCCGCGAGGCCTATGCCTGCGATATCACCTACGCCACAAATAACGAGCTCGGCTTCGACTATCTCCGCGACAACATGAAATATGAGCGCAACCAGATGGTTCAGCGCGGCCATTTCTTTGCGATCGTTGATGAAGTGGACTCGATCCTTGTCGATGAGGCGCGGACCCCGCTGATCATCTCGGGACCGCTTGACGACCGCTCGGATCTCTACAATACGATTGATGCCTTCATTCCGCTCCTGTCGCCGGAGGATTACGAAATCGACGAGAAGCAGCGCTCGGCGAACTTCTCCGAGGACGGCACGGAAAAGCTCGAAAATCTTTTACGGCAGGCCAATCTGCTGAAGGGCGAAACACTCTACGACATCGAGAATGTCGCCATCGTCCATCACGTCAACAATGCGCTGAAAGCGCATAAGCTGTTCCAGAAGGACAAGGACTACATTGTTCGTAACGACGAGATCGTCATCATCGACGAGTTCACCGGCCGTATGATGCCGGGCCGCCGCTATTCGGAAGGTCAGCATCAGGCGCTGGAAGCGAAGGAAAAAGTGGCTATCCAGCCGGAAAATCAGACGCTAGCCTCCGTCACCTTCCAGAACTACTTCCGCATGTATGAAAAGCTTGGCGGCATGACCGGCACCGCCTCGACCGAAGCTGAGGAATTCGGTAACATCTATGGCCTCGAGGTTGTGGAAGTACCGACCAATCTGCCGATCAAGCGCATCGACGAGGACGACGAGGTCTATCGGACCACCGAAGAAAAGTTCAAGGCCATCATCGCCGAGATCATGGACAGCCACAAGCGCAGCCAGCCGGTTCTGGTGGGCACCACCTCGATCGAGAAATCCGAGTTGCTGGCCGGGCTTCTGAAGCAGACCGGCTTTACCGATTTCCAGGTTCTCAACGCCCGCTATCACGAGCAGGAGGCCTATATCGTTTCCCAGGCCGGCGTTCCCGGTGCGGTAACGATCGCCACCAACATGGCGGGCCGCGGCACCGACATCCAGCTCGGCGGCAACCTTGAGATGCGCATCGCCGCCGAACTGGGCGACATGGAGCACGGACCTGAGCGTGACGCCAAGGAAGCCGCGATCAAGGCCGAAGTCCAGCGCCTGAAGGACGTCGCGCTTGCCGCCGGCGGCCTTTACGTTCTGGCCACCGAACGCCACGAAAGTCGCCGCATCGACAACCAGCTGCGTGGCCGTTCGGGCCGTCAGGGCGATCCGGGTCGCTCGAAATTCTTCCTGTCCCTGCAGGACGACCTGATGCGGATCTTCGGCTCCGACCGCATGGACGGCATGCTGCAGAAGCTCGGCCTCAAGGAAGGCGAATCCATCGTTCATCCCTGGATCAACAAGGCCCTGGAGCGCGCGCAGAAGAAGGTCGAGGCCCGCAACTTCGACACCCGCAAGAACCTCCTGAAATATGACGACGTGCTCAACGATCAGCGCAAGGTGATCTTCGAGCAGCGTATCGAACTGATGGATGCCACCGATATTTCCGAAACCGTGGCCGACATGCGCCACGAGGTCATCGACGATATCGTGACCAAGCGTATCCCGGAAAAGGCCTATGCCGAGCAATGGGACGTTCAGGGTCTGAAGACCGACGTTCAGAATTCCCTCAATCTCGACCTGCCGATCGTCGAATGGGCGGCCGAGGAAGGCATCGATGACAGCGATATCCGCGAGCGCATCACGGCGGAAGCAGACAAGGCCGCCGCGGATCGTGCCGAGCGTTTCGGGGCCGAGATCATGCTCTACGTCGAACGCTCGGTGGTCCTGCAGACGATTGACCATCTGTGGCGCGAACACATCGTCAATCTCGACCATCTGCGCTCCGTCGTCGGCTTCCGCGGCTATGCCCAGCGCGACCCTTTGCAGGAATACAAGTCTGAAGCCTTCGAACTTTTCCAGGCCCTTCTGGCGAACCTTCGCCAGGCTGTAACGGCGCAGTTGATGCGTGTGGAACTGGTGCGCGAAGCCGCCGAAGCCCCGCAGCCGGTGCCACCGGAGATGGTGGGCCATCATATCGATCCGCTGACCGGCGAAGACGATTTCGGGGCGAGTGCCGGACTGAACTTCGTCGAACCGCAGAACCGCGATCCACAGGATCCCTCAAGCTGGGGCAAGGTTTCCCGCAACGAGCCCTGCCCCTGCGGTTCGGGCAAGAAGTACAAGCATTGCCACGGCGCGTTCGAAGCGTAGTTTGCTCGATACCTTGCATTTACGACGTGCAGGGTTTATTTCTGGAGTGGCAGACGGGACGGCTATCCCGCCTGCCTTGAACTTATTTTGTGAAATTGACCCGAACGGCTATCGACCAGCCCGTTCGGGTTTTTCGCATAATAAGCGCGATACTAAATGGTTTTTGCCACATAGATCACCTCCAGATTCGACGGCAAGGCTGTTACCTCAGCCGGGAAGCCCGTCTTCCCGGTGGCGCAAGCTGATATCGCGCACTCTGCTTCTGCCGCCGAATGCAACTGACAATAGCACAACGGTTGCTTTTGTCAGCAAAGCCGCCTTTGCAACCTCACTGTTTGTTAACGCTGTTGTGGCAAGACTGGTGACCTGTATTGCGTAGTTTCGGGTACTTTCTTGTTCATGGCAGCGTGTCACACGGCCGGACGTTTATTGCCGCCCGCATTGCGGGACCGGTTGTCGCCGTTGTTCGCCAGGCTCGAGCCGGTTCTCACCAGCAGCGATGCGAAATATCTTGCGCAGCGAACCGCACTTGTCGCCTTTGCCATACGTGTCGTCAGCGCCGCGATCGCTTTCGTGTCCCAAATCATTCTCGCCCGCATCATGGGCGAATTCGAATATGGCATTTTCGTTTTCGTCTGGGTGCTGGTCGTCCTGTTCGGCAATCTTTCCTGCCTCGGCTTTCACACCGCCATCATCCGTTTCCTGCCGCAATACCACGCGCGGGATGCCCTGCCCGAAATCCGGGGACTGACGACGACGGTGCGCGTTTTTGCCCTCCTGTCGGCAACGGCGCTGGCGGCAGTCGGGATCGCTGGCCTCTGGCTTTTCGGCGACACCATCGACGCCTTTTATCTCGTGCCGCTTTATCTCGGGATATTTTCCCTGCCAATGATTGCCCTGGGCGATGTCATGGATGGCACGTCACGGGCGCATAGCTGGGCAGTCTCGGCGCTAAGCCCGACCTACCTCATCCGCCCGCTTCTCATTCTCGGTTTCATGATGCTCGCCATTGCCGGCGGGGAGCCACATAGCGCCCGAACAGCCATGATCGCGGCGATGGCCGCCACCTATGTGACGACCGTCACGCAATTTTTCATTCTCGGCAGACGGTTGCGGCGACGATACTTGAAGGGGCCACACCGCATCGAATTCGGCACATGGATCCGGGTGGCGCTGCCGATCTTCCTGATCGAGGGCTTTGGCTTCATGCTGACCAATTCCGACGTGATCATCGTCGGCCTTTACCTTGATCCGCAAAGCGTCGCCATTTATTTCGCCGCAGCAAAAACCATGGCGCTGGTGCATTTCGTGATGTTCTCGGTCAAGGCTGCGGCGTCGCCACGCTTTTCGGCGGCCATGGCGGATCCGGATCGACAGCAGCTCGCCGTCATTGCCATCGAGAGCGCCAAATGGTCCTTCTGGCCGTCGCTGATCGTGGGCGGAGCGGTGCTGGCCTGCGGCACGCTGTTGCTGTCCCTGTTTGGTGCGGCCTTCGTTTCCGGTTATCCGCTGATGGCGATCCTGTTTGCAGGGATCATGGCAAAAGCGCTTGTCGGACCTGCCGAGGCCTTTCTGACCATGGCCGGGCAGCAGACGCTCTGTGTCTTTCTCTACGCTGGCGCGCTTCTTGCGAATCTGGCCCTCAACGCCACGCTCATACCGCTTTTCGGTCTCACCGGCGCGGCACTTGCCACGACAGGCGCGATGATCGTCGAAGCCACACTTCTTCATATCGCGGTCCGCCGCACGTTCGGTATCGTCCTTTTCGCCTTTGCCGATCCGCACGCAAGACTCATCAAACCGGAGGCAGCCCGATCATGACTGGCAACCAGCATATTCCGGATGACGCCAACAGCCGTTCGGCCCGTGTTCTCGGCGGCCTCGTGCCGCCGCCGCCTGCTCGCCCCCTTGCCGAAAACACGATCGCGATCGGCCGTCCGGGCCGGGAACTTTGCGTCTATCCCGCCCGCCACGGCTACGAATTGCAGGCCGAACTGGACTTTCTGTCCCATCGGGCCTTGGAGCCCAACGTGTTCTTCACCGGGCGCTTCCTCGCTCCCGCCATGCCGCGACTGGAGGACCGGATCATCCGTCTGGCCCTGATCCGCGACAATGACGAGCGTCGCAGCCGGATCCGTTTCCTCATGCCGTTCTCAATCGAAAAACCCGGATTTTCCATGGGCGCGGCCATCATTCGCGCCTGGTCGAACCCCTTCGGACCGCTGGGTGTACCATTGCTCGATGCGGAGGAAGCGGCAGAGACGATCGACAATCTTTACGAAGCGCTCGCCGACCCCTCGGCTGGAATGCCCGGCGTCCTCGTCCTGCCTGATATTCGGCTGAAGGGAAAATTCGCCCAGATGGCGCGCGCGGTTGCCATCGGCCGCAACCTGCCGCTCACCGTCACGGACACGTTTACCCGACCCATGCTGGAAAGCCTTCAGGACGGCGATACCTATCTGAGCCAGGCCATAAGCTCGCACCACGTGCGCGAACTTCGGCGCCAATGGAAAAATCTGAGCCTGCTTGGGCCCCTCTCCTACAATGTGGCGCGCCAGCCGACGGAAATCCGGCTGCGCATGGAGGAATTTCTTGCGCTGGAGGCAAGCGGCTGGAAGGGGCGGCAGCGCACGGCCATGGTGCTCGATCGATACCGCGCCGCCTTTGCGCGGGAGGCGATCACCAATCTTGCCGAAGCCGACAGCGTCCGCATCCACACGATCGACCTCAACGGCACAGCCATCGCGTCGATGATTGTTTTCATGATGGGCGGTGACGCCTATACTTGGAAGACGGCCTTTGACGAAGCCTACGCAAAATATTCGCCCGGCAAGCTTCTGATGACGGAATTGACCGAGTGGCATCTCGACGACGCCAACATCGTTCGCTCAGACAGTTGCGCCGTGCCGGATCACCCGGTGATGAGCCGCTTCTGGCAGGAGCGCGAGGATATGGGCACGCTGGTGATCGGTCTTGCCCAGAACCGTGACCGCGATGTGCGGCAGGTTGCGGCGCAGTTGCATCTCTACCGCAATACCCGCAACATGGCGCGGCTGCTACGCGACAAGATCAGGGCACTGGCGCCACGCCGGTCTAAGTAGCACCGGCATCCGCTGCCGCCCGTTCGCGCAGCAGGCGTCGAATGACCTTTCCCGAGGTCGTCAGGGGCAGGCTGTCGACGAATTCGATTTCGCGCGGATATTCGTGCATGGACAGCCGGCTCTTGACCCAGTCGCGAATCTCCGCGGCAAGATCCGGGCTCGCCACCTGTCCGGGCTTCAGGACGATATAAGCCTTGACGATCTCCGTGCGCACGGGATCCGGTTTCCCGATGGCTGCTGCAAGTTGAACCGACGGATGGCCGGCGAGACAGTCCTCGATTTCCCCCGGGCCGATCCTGTACCCGGACGACGTAATCACATCGTCATCGCGCCCGAAAAAGGTGATATAACCTTCGCTATCCATGACACCCTGGTCGCCTGTCGTCATCCAGTCGCCGATGAATTTGGCGGTCGTCGCCGCCTCGTTACGCCAGTAGCCAAGGAACATCACAGGATCGGGCCGACGAACGGCAACCTGTCCGACTTCATCGACGCCGAGTGCGCGCCCATTGAGATCGATGATGGCAACCTCGTGTCCGGGCGCAGGCTTTCCCATCGAGCCAGGTTTCAGAACACCGAGATTGGCCGCGGACGACACAACGATGTTGCATTCGGTCTGCCCATAAAACTCGTTGACCGGAACGCCGAAGGCTGCGCTTGCCTGTTCGAAGGTTTCGCGCCCGAGCGCCTCCCCGGCCGAGCCGATCGTGCGCAGATTGAGCGTGTAGATCGAGCGGGGATTTTCGATCGCCTTCATCAGGCGAAGGGCTGTCGGGGGAATGAAGGCGTTGCGAACATCCATCTCTTCCAAAATGCGGAATGCCGTGTGCGGATCGAACTTCTGTCCGGGCGAAGAAACGACGGGGACGCCCAGCATCAGCGATGGCAGGAGCGCATTCAAAAGCCCCCCGGCCCAGGCCCAGTCGGCCGGCGTCCACATCCTGTCGCCCGGCTGAGGCAGAAAGGCGTGGTGGAACTGGAAGCCGGGAATATGGCCGAGCAGGACACGGTGTCCATGCAAGGTGCCCTTGGGCGGCCCGGTCGTTCCGGACGTATAGATCATCAGGGCCGGATCGTCCGGTGCCGTATCGGCGGGAACGAAATCTGCCGCGTCATGGCTGGACACGTCATCAAACGACACGGTGCCGGACGCTTCGTCCTCGGTCAGAATGATCGATTTCAAATCCGGCAGGCGATTCCGGACAGCAGCCAGCCTCTCCAGTCCGAACCTGTTGGTGACGACAGCACAGGCACCTGCGTCCCGGAGGCGGTACTCCAGCGCCTCGGCCCCGAAAAGCAATGCGAGCGGCAGGGCAATGGCCCCGAGCTTGTAAATGGCGGCGTGGGCAATGGCAGTCTCGAAGCATTGCGGCAACAGAATTGCGACCCGGTCTCCCGTGCAACAGCCCTGCGCGAGAAGCCCTGCGGCAAAGGAGGACGACCGCAGCGCGAAGTCGCCATATGACAGCGAGAGGTGCCGCCCGTCCGGACTGAAATGCTGCAGGCATATGCGCTCGGGCTCATGCAACGCCCAGGCATCGCTTACGGCCGTGCCGATATTGAACGTCTCCGGAATCTGCCAGCAGAAATCACGCCGCAAACTCTCATAGGTCTCTCGGATCGGAAGCATGGGTCGCCGTCAAATACTGTTGCATTGCGACTAGCATTTTCGGCCCACAAATCCAATTGTCTTACGACAGCCGGATTTTGCGCGAGAAGCACAGATCAGATGGCCAGCATCAGGAGAACGTGATCTCCGTGGCGTCCCGGCTGCTCAGGGCACCCAGAATTTCGTCCTGGGTCGTATAGCCGGCCAGGAAAAGATCAATGACCACGCTGGCCGCGCTGACGCCTTCCTGACTGCGTAAACGGATGCTGCGCTCGGCGCACCATGAAAAAAGCGCGCCGGACAGTGCTTCGACTTCTTCAAACGCCGTACCGGATGTAACAGTCTGGAACATTCCCACTCTCCCTTTTTCGCAGCCGGGGGCCGAATTTCTCACAGATTGAGCACGGAATGCACGTTTAGCAATCGCGATGCAGGATACAGGTTAACGCCTCCACATACGTGTCTGGTTTTGGCACAAAGGGCGCATGGTCGAGTGCACGCTCGCCTCTCTCACCTTTGCCGGACGCCGGCTCAGAGATTTTCGCGATCCAATCCAACGTTCAAGCCACCTGGCGGAACAAACGCGGATCGCTGCGGTTTCCATACCGGGAGGAAGACTGAGATGAACACTTTCATTTTCTTTACTGCAGGCGCATTACCGCTCATTGCCGTCCTGGCGATACTGTGGATCGGCCCGATCTGGCGTGGCCCGCGAAACTGACGGAGGCCTATCGCTCTGGTTCGGCTTCGTTGGCGCAAGCCTTCGAACAAGGCGAAACTACGGGTACGCGATCTCAAGCCTAAGAGAAACCTTGGCGAGCGGCACGTGATGTTCGTCCTCCAACTGCACTTCCAAAATGCTGTTCTGATTACTCGGGAGACCGTCGCGGGCGATTTCGGCAAGCACGATCTTCGCCTGTGCAACGGCAACCTCGAGATCAGTAAACTCGAAGGGCTCATCTCCCGGCATCACGCCATCGTTGTCAGTCACTTGAAAGTAAAAGAAAGCCATCATCAACCCCGATCGCTGGAGGTCTCCACCCAGCCCTGTTTGCGGCAATAGATTTCAGCGGCGGCCAAGGCTGTCTGGCGGTCTGCGAACGGGCCGGGAAGAATATGCGCTCGCCCCTCGCAGTGCACGAGGACTGTTTTGTCTACCGTATCGAAAACAATGGTCATATCTTTCGGCTGCTTCATGTCCGTCTCCACGCGTCCTGCGTCAAAACAGGCGGGAGAGCACATAGTTCCTGAAATTTCCACCATACCGAGGCGAGAGAGTGTCTCACCGATAGCGCAGTTTGGCGCACATGGCTGAGGAGTTCACCTGCGATGGGAACAAAACAACCTTGTGGTTGTTCTTTTTAAAAGGAGATCGCAAAATGGAAAACTACGTTTGGCTTTTTGCTATTATCGGCGGCACTACGATTCTAGGTCTGGCGCTAGCGTACGGGACAATTAGACAACACCGCTTATCGGCCGTGAAGCAGCAGCGTCAGGACGACAAGGTCGACCAGCTTTATAAACGATAAACAGTCGCGATCCTTAGGCGGTGTCACAACGCCGCCTCGCATTCACCATCCGCCAATTCGGATACGGTGAAATTCTTGTCGATCTTGCAAAGGCTGTGCAAGGCTTCTCCTATTGAGGGGACTTTGGAGACTGCTGTGATCAATCCACTGATTTCCAATTTGAAATCACATGATACGCTGACGCTGCATGAGGAAAAGGTACTCAGTCGGTTGTTCACGCGCGACAAGCGCGTCCTCGTCGATGAGGATATTGTACTTCAAGGGTCGCGCCCGCCTTTCAGTACGCTGCTTCTGGAAGGCATCTCTGCGCGCTACCGGGTCATGGAAGACGGCAGTCGGCAGATAACGGCTATCAACATCGCCGGGGATTTTGTTGATCTCCACGCTTTCATGGTCAAGACCATGGATCATGGCATCGTCGCCTTGACACCATGTCATATCGCTTTCGCAGATCATTCCGACCTGAAAATCCTGACCGAGCAGGAGCCCCATCTAACGCGGCTTTTCTGGCTCACGACCGTCATCGACGCCGCGATTCATCGAGAATGGATTGTCGCGATGGGCAGGAGAACAAAGAAAGCCCATCTGGCACATCTTGTCTGCGAGTTGTTTCTCCGCTTACAGGTCGTGGGGCTTACCATAGGAAGAAGCTTTTCGCTCCCTTTGTCGCAGGTGGAGCTCGCCGATGTTCTCGGCCTGTCGGTCGTGCATCTGAACAAGACGCTGCAGGGCCTGCGCAAAGATGGTGTATTGACCTGGGCCGACCGCACTGTGGAAATTTTCGACTGGGATCGGCTGCTGGAAATTGCAGAGTTCGATGCGACTTATCTCAACCTGGCCGTCGAGCCACGGTAGCGGCACGAAACGACACTCACGTGATTAAAAAGTTAAATGCGGGGCCCCTCAGAGCCGTGGCAAGGTGATGTCAATTGCAACAATGGATCGACGAATTGGCGAAAGAGGAAAAAGAGAAAACGACCCGTGGGTCTTCCCCCCGGGGCGAATTTGAGAAATCAAAAGCATATGCGCTTGCGGAACAGGCGGCTCAAGCAGCTAAGCGGCAGATCAAAACGGAGGCCCTGCGTGCACTTCGTCTTGGTGTTCGAGGAAAGCGCGAGACAGATGAAGCATGACAAGGGAGCGTGAAACCCCGTGGCACAAACATTAGATTTGCGTACCAGTTCCACCGTTGATCAGTTGAGAGATCGCGGTGACCAGTTGGGCCATTGCAAAGGGCTTCTGTAGAATAAGACTGTTGGGCACTCCTTTAGACGCCCAATCGTGGGCGCTGTCACCCGTCATATAAACGACCGGCATCTCCGGCGTATGCTCACGGGCACGCTGGGCCACTTGCCAGCCGGAGATTTTCGACCCCAGGCGAATATCGGTGATCACGCCTTTGAAACGCGCAGCATCTGCATCCAGTTCAGTCGTGGCGGCGTCGCCGCTCGATACAAACAGCACGGCATAGCCGGCCTCTTCCAGGGCGTCCTCGATTGCCAAATGAAGAAGGGGCTCGTCTTCCACCACCAGCAGGAGCGGCTTTTCCATAGAACTATGATCCTAAGCACTGCGTCATTTCATAACAGGAAGGTGTTAATTCTTACCCTTGATCAAGTCCCACGCCCAGCGCTCGCCTAAAAGTCCATGCACAATGAACGGATGAACCGCTTGTCGTCAAGGAGCAGAGGCTGGCCAATCATTGGCTGGATCAGTTTCAACCGGAGTATCCACCGGATCCGGATCGGCGCTGTAGACGGAACGTTGCGCCTTCACGACTTCTTCGATAGCCATGAATATCTCCGGTGCAGTCCAACCTGCCGTTACCGCCTCATCGACGAGCTGTCTGATCGGTGCGTCCAGATGCCCCTCACATTCCAGGCTTCGGTTCATATCCCCAACGGGATGGGTTGGTGCCGCGATGCGCATACTGCTCTCCTTTCAGGGCAGAAACTCCAGGCGGGGTACAACGTTCCGCACAGCTTGGCGATTTCCCTCATACGGATGAGGTCCGGGTTGAAAGCGCGCGCCGACGCGGTGGGAACCATCGTGCGCCTTTTACGTTTCGGTCCAAAGGAGAACCTCATGTCGAAAATCAAAGACTACGTGAAGTCGCTGGCCACCGAGGTGAACGGAAAAGCGGAAAAAACCGATCCGGAGAAAGGCGATGTCAAAACGAGATCCATGCCACAGAAGCCGGACCCGGAAGAAGTGCAATATCCTGGTTATTTCAAGGACGGCGGCAGCCTCTAAACCTTTGCCAAGACAGCAGCAACAGAGTTCTTCCCATGGCGTCGCGATCTTTCTGGAAGGGTTACCTGAAATTATCGCTGGTGACGTGCCCTGTGGCCATGGTGCCGGCCACCACCGAAACGCAACGAGTCCGTTTTCACACCCTTAACCGAAAGACGGGCAACCGTGTTTCGAGCCGTTATGTGGACGCCGTGACCAACAAGCCTGTTGACGAAGATGATGAGGTGAAGGGCTATCCCCGCGGCGAGGATGATTATGTCATGCTTGAAGACGAAGACATCGATGCGGTAGCGCTTGAAAGCACCCGCACCATTGACATTGATGTCTTCGTTCCCCGCGAAAACATTGATTGGATTTGGTACGACACGCCGCATTATTTGACGCCGAACGACAAGGTGGGAGAAGAGGCCTTTGCGGTTATCCGGGAAGCAATGGCCAAATCAAAGGTGGTCGGGATATCGCGGCTGGTTATGTACAGGCGTGAAAGGGCAGTCATGCTTGAGCCGCGCGGAAAAGGTATCATTCTATGGACCCTGCGTTACGGCGACGAAGTCCGCGATCCCCAGGATTACTTCAAATCTGTCGGCAAGACGAAGAGTAGTGGCGAACACCTGAAACTGATGGAAAAATTTATGACGGTGCATTCACGATCTTGGGATCCGTCGATCGTCGAGGATCCCGTTCAGGACCGTCTCTTGGATATCATCGCGGCCAAAAAGAAGGGCAAAAAGAACAAAGCAGCACGTCCACCCAAGGAAAGCGCGCCAAGCAATGTGGTCAATATCATGGATGCGCTACGAAAGAGCCTGGCGGAAGGAAAGCGGAAATAGGATTCGGTTAGCCGGCGCATCAGTCCAGTCTGCCGTCGCTAGTGACCGTTAGTCGGGACGCGTGCTTCAAATGCTGCGAAATGTCCGCACTTAGATAAGAATTAGCTGGCCTTTTTCGCCGGTGTTTTCCTGGCGGGTGATTTTTCAGCAGACTTTGATGCTGCGGTTTTCTTGCCTTTGCTCTTGGCGGTCCCGGTACCCGCACTTTGCCGCAATGCCTCCATGAGATCGACCACCTTGGTCGGCTGAAGCGCCGGTTTCGGCTTGATCTTGCGGCCTTCGATCTTAGCCTTGACCATTTCGGCGAGAGCCGCCTCATATCTGTCCTCGAAGGTCCCCGGATCGAACCTCCCCATCTTGGTGTTGATGATATGGGCGGCGAGATCCAGCATTTCGCTCTTTATTTCGAATTCAGGAGCGTCCTCGAAAGCCTCGTCGGCCGAGCGAACCTCATAGTTGAAATTCAATGTCGAAGCCATCAGGCCCTGGTCGTGCGGCTGAATGAGGAGCGTGCGCACCCTGCGAAACAGCACCGTTTCGGCGATCGCCGCCATCTTCTTCTTTTTTAAAGCGTCACGAACGAGTCCGAAGACCTCCTGGCTCGCCTTGTCAGCCGGCGCCAGATAATAGGGCTTGTCCAAGTAGACGTCGTCAATATCGCTCCAGCCGATAAATGCCTCGACATTGAGGGTCTTGTCTGCGTGCGGAACGGCAGCGGCGACTTCATCCGGTTCAAGGACAACATAATCGCCGTCCGTGACCTCATAACCCTTGACTTGATCCTCCCGCTCCACCGGCTTGCCAGTCTCGCTGTCGACAAACTCCCTGTGGAGACGATTCCCGGTTTTTCTATTGATCATATGGAAAGCAATGCGTTCCGCCGTCGAGGCGGCCGTGTAAAGCGCCACGGCACAACTCAATTCGCCAACCTTCAGAAAACCCTTCCAGTTCGCCCGCGGCGCCATGCCTTACTCCAATCGATTGGCAGGGGAATGCGGTGGCATTGTTTTGGTTCCGGAACGTTTGACAGGCAAAAAATAAAAATGACTGGAACTTATAGAATCGACGCCGGTTTTTTGATCCGTAACGGCCCTGTTAACGAACAATGAGGAGAATGATCATGAAGATTTTCGCAATCACCGTCTTGGCACTTGGCATGGCAACCGCACCGTCCTTTGCCCAATCCACAACCGTGGATACCATGCAGCCAAAAGCTGAAAACTGCACCGTTCCCGGCGCAGACAACGTCAACTGCAAACCCAATGCGGCTGGTGGAGCCATGAGCACCGATACGATGAGCACCGGCGCTATCGCGACACCGATGGAAGCTGATCCGAATGCCAAAGCCCGGTCGCAAGCTGACTGCGAAGTTCCAGGTGCCGACAACGCAAATTGCCGCGCCGGCCAGTAATGATTTTACAGGCCAGTGATGACTTCAAGGGGATCCGGCGAGCTCCGGTTCCCCTTTTTATGCCATCTCTCATCAAACTGAATAATTCTCGGCGGCTCGGCGGAAGGCGAATGGTGCCCCATGCCGGAATCGAACCAGCACTCCTTTCGGAACTCGATTTTGAGTCGAGCGCGTCTACCAGTTCCGCCAATGGGGCACGGCTATTTCCAGCGGTAGCAGAAAGCGTTTACACGATGGGTTTCGCGCCGGTCAACCGTGATTTTGACGAAGCGGCTGCCGGATTCACAAAACTGTGCGGTTCGCATCTGCAGCAAATGATTTACAGCATTGGCATTCCTGCCTAAAAGGCTTCGACGCCAACGGGAATGCCCTTATGCTGCGCAGACTGTACGATTGGACCATGTCGCTTGCCGGCCGTAAATCGGCAGAGGTTTGGCTCGCTGTTATCGCTTTTGTCGAAAGCTCGGTTTTTCTTGTGCCTGCCGACGTGCTGTTCCTGCCGATGGCCCTGGCACGGCCTGAGCGCGCATGGCGCTATGCGCTTGTGGCAACGGTCGCCTCGGTGTTGGGGGGCATTGCCGGATGGTACATCGGCCATTATGCGTTCGAGACGCTGGCCAAACCCATCCTGCATTTCTACGGCAAACTCGAAGCCTTCGAGACGATGAAGTCCTCGGTCGGCTATGAGACCCTCGTTCTGCTCCTGGTGACGTCAGGCCTGGCGCATCTGCCGCCTATCAAGGTCGTGACGATCCTGTCCGGTGCCGCCAATATCAATCTCGGCCTGTTTATCGTCACGGCCATTGTGGCGCGGGGCGCGCGGTTTTTCCTGCTGGCCTGGTTGCTGCGTCGCTACGGCGAGGAAATTCGGCATTTCATCGAAAAACGGCTTGGGCTTCTGGCGGCTGTCGCGGCCGGCTTGCTGATAGCGATGTTTGCAGCCTATCGTTTCCTTGTCTGACCTGGTGGAGCATTCCTTGACCGATAGCATCATCCGGCCCGTCCGCGGGCTTTTCAGTTCCCTCGCGGTCACCCTTGGCATGGCCGTGACTATAGGAGGCGCGCTGGCCTTCGAGCATCTCGGCGGCTACATCCCCTGCGCGCTCTGCCTGATGCAGAGGACGCCCTATTACTGGGGCATACCATTCGGCATTCTCGCCATCGTCACCTGCGCATTGAAAATGCCGGCCTGGCTGACCCGCCTGCTGTTGGTGATTATCGGCCTGCTGATGCTGGCAGGCGCTGGCATTGGGATCTATCATGCCGGGGTCGAGTGGCATTTCTGGGCAGGCCCTGCCAGTTGCGCCACGACCGCATCGGGCGTTTCCTCGAATGTCGGCGATCTGCTCGGCGATCTCGACAGCAAACATGGACCCTCCTGCACGGATGCGGCCCTCCGGGTGCTGGGTCTATCTTTTGCCGGATGGAACGTCATCGCCAGCCTCGTGCTCGCGGCAATTGCTTTGCGCGGTGCCGCAAAGGCGTAAGCGTCGCCACACCTGCCCACAGCTAACGCACCCTTTGCGGCCAACCGTTATGGCTGCAGCTCGACATCCCAGTAGAGGTAATCCATCCAGCTGTCATGCAGATGGTTCGGCGGAAAAAGCCGGCCATTGTTGTGCAGGTCCTGAACCGTCGGGTGAAACGGCTTCTGGTGCGGGAACATCCCGGCCTGCTTCGGCAGCTTGCCGCCCTTTCGCAGATTGCAGGGCGAACAGGCGGCAACGACGTTTTCCCAGGTCGTCTGGCCGCCGCAGCAGCGGGGGATGACATGGTCGAAGGTCAGGTCGTCGGGAGAACCGCAATACTGGCACTCGAAACGGTCCCGCAGAAACACATTGAAACGTGTGAAGGCGGGATGGCGCGAGGGCTGGACATAGCTTTTGAGGCAGACGACGCTTGGCAGACGCATCGAAAAACTGGGTGACGAAACCTGGTGGTCATATTCAGCCAGGATATGCACGCGGTCCAGAAAAACAGCCTTGATCGCGTCCTGCCAGGACCAGAGCGACAAGGGATAGTAACTCAGCGGCCTATAGTCAGCGTTCAGCACGAGCGCCGGTAGGCCGTGTGGTGAGACTGCAATCGTCAAGCCAGTATACTCCTGCTCGATTCGGCACTTTCACATTCTATATTAGGCGTGTTGCGTCAAGATTGTGAAGCCAAAACCAAAAAGGAAACATAAGATTCGCTTTTGTCCTCAAAGTCCCGTTGGAACGCCGTCCCGCCGCATCTGCGTTGCGTAATAAGCCCAGAACAACCGCGCGGCGACGCTGCGCCAAGGAGCCCAGAGCTCCGTCAGTTGTTCGAGTTCACGGGCAGACGGCCGGACCTCCAGCATCAGCGCGTGGCCGACGGCATTCTGCAGCGCGACATCGCCGACGGGGAAAACATCCGGGTGCCCGGCGCAGAACAAGAGATAGACCTCGGCCGTCCAGCGTCCGACGCCCTTGATCGCGGTCATCTTGCGGATGGCGGCGGCCGCCTCCATCTCGCAGATGGCCGAAAGGTCGAGGTCTTCCGCACCCACGGCATTCGCGACCGCGCGCAAGGCGTCGGCCTTGGCGCGCGACAGGCCTATCTCGCGGCAATCCTGATCCGTGACGGCAAGAAATGACGCGGCGGTAATTTTGCCCAGCCGCCCCTCCATCCGCTGCCAGATGGCTGCCGCACTGGCCTTCGACACCATTTGCGAAACAATGATATTGGCGATGCCGGAATAGCCCGGGTCCATGCGGCGAAGGGGCACAGGCCCTGCCTTGACAACTACCGGCTCCAGCCGCGCATCAAGCATGACCAGTCCCTGCAAACCGGCGGCGATATCGTCATGTGTCCGAATGATCCGCATCGTCCGTCCTTCAGCGCTTGCAAGTCGAAATCGGGAACAAATTGCAGGACCAGAAACCATGGCTCGGCAGTTTCTTCCATGGCAAGATGAAGCCATGAATCCGCTTTTGTCAAAACCACGTATCTTCCGCTTCGCACCCAGCCCCAACGGCCGGCTGCATCTCGGGCACGCCCTCTCCGCCTTCCTCAACCATGACAAGGCACGAGAAAAAGGCGGACGGTTCCTGCTGCGGATCGAGGATATCGATACGACACGCTGCACGCCGGAGTTCGAAACCGCGATCTATGAAGATCTGGCCTGGCTCGGGCTCGCATGGGAAAACCCGGTGCGGCGGCAGTCGGACCATCTCGATCTTTACCGGGACGCTCTCGACAGGTTGTTCGAACGCGGTCTTGTCTATCCGGCTCTCCTCAGCCGCGGCGAGATCAAGGCGGCTGTCGCAAGATTTGAGGCGGAGGGCAAACAATGGCCCCGCGATCCCGACGGCACGCCGCATTATCCGGGGACCGAGCGGACATTGTCATCGGCCGGCCGACGGGAAATCCTCGATAGCGGCAGGCCGCACGCATTGCGACTCGATATGGGTAACGCGATCGCACAGCTTGATGCCGGGTTGAGCTGGCAAGAAACAGGCGCCGGTCCGCAAGGTGAAACAGGCCTGATTGCAGCCGACCCGGCCGCATGGGGCGACGTGGTTCTCTCGCGGTCGGACGCACCCTCCAGCTACCACCTGGCCGTCACGGTCGATGACGCGTTACAGGGCGTCACCGATGTCGTGCGTGGCCGTGATCTTTTTCACGCAACGGCGGTGCACAGGCTGCTGCAGCACCTGCTCGGCCTGCCTGAACCGGGCTATCACCATCACCGCCTGATTCCGGGAGCCGACGGGCGAAAGCTCTCCAAGAGCAACGGGGATACCGGCATTGTCGCCTTTCGCGAAGCAGGACGATCGCCCGGCGACATCAGGGCCATGGTCCTATAGGACGCGCTCCTTGGGCACCTCATTGGATATGTCGCCCATCTGTTCCGTTCCGTCCCTTGCGTTGCGGAACCGCTGGATCACCATGCGCTTGACCTTGTATTTCATGATCGCGGCATTGATTTCCGCGCCGATGATGAAGATCGCGCCGACGATGTAAAGAAACACCAGGGCCACCATGATCGAGGCAAGGCCCGCATAGGTCGAGACATAATTGGCGAAGGTTGCGAGATAGGACGCGAAGACATAGGCACCGACGGACCAGGCCACCAGCGTCAGGATAATGCCCGGTAATACATCCATGATCTTGCGCTTGCCGTCGGGCAACCACAGATGACTGACGATCAGGCCTGTCGTGAGCATGACGAAGACGCCGGCGAGGCTCCAGCTATCGATCACCGACAACAGTCCGTTGAGCCAGGGAAGATATGTTCCCGCATAGCGGATCGCCAGCGGCACGGCGACGAGAAGAATGCTGACGATGGCGAGGACGAGGACGCCGGCCAGCACGAAGGCGAGGCTGGCGATGCGCGTCTTGTACCAGGCCCGGCTTTCCGCCACCCGATAGGCGCGATTGAGCGACACCCTGAGCGCCTCGACGCCATTCGAGGCAAAATAGGCGGCAGCCAGCACCGAAACGGTCAGCAGGCCACCGCGCGGAATGGTCAGGACCTGTACCACCTCATCCGAAATCGGCTTCGCAATCGATTCCGGCCATGTGTCGAAAATGAAGTGGACCGCCGTGATGGCGAACTGGTCGGCACCGAGAAAGCTGCCGAGCGCCGTTCCGAAGATCAGGAACGGAAAGATCGCAAGCAAGGTGGACAGGGCGACATGGCTCGCCATCGCCCAGCCGTCATCCTCGCTGAAATGCCAGACAGCGTCGAACACGACCTTCCAGGCGATACGAACGAAAGCCGGCATTCAAACTGTCTCCCGCTGCTGCCCGGATTGTAACCCGTTCCCGAATATGGGAAACCGGACTGCAATTTCTACAGGGATAAACCAGAATGACCGACCGTCCCACGATAATCGTCACCGGCTGCTCGTCAGGCATCGGTGCATGGTGCGCCCGGGCGCTTCAGAAAGATGGCTGGCGCGTGTTTGCGACCGTGCGGCAGGAAAAGGATCTGGCCCCCCTCGAGCAGGACGGCATCGAAGCCTTCCGGATGGATTACACCCAGCCGGAGGAGATAGCCGCCCTCGTCGACCAGGTCTTTGCCCGCACCGGCGGCAAGCTTGACGCGCTGTTCAACAATGGCGCCTATGGCCAGGCCGGTGCCGTGGAAGACCTGCCAGTAGAAGCTCTGCGGCTTCAACTGGAAACCAATGTGATCGGCTGGCACGACCTGACCCGGCGTGTCATTCCGGTCATGCGGGCGCAGGGCCACGGACGCATCGTCCAGTGCTCATCCATCCTTGGCATCGTCCCGTACAAATGGCGGGGAGCCTACAATGCCTCGAAATTCGCTCTGGAAGGACTAAGCCTGACGATGCGCATGGAACTGTCGGGAAGCGGCATCGAGGTGAGCCTGATCGAACCCGGGCCGATTGCATCGCGCTTCACGGCAAATGCCGCGACCTATATAGAGCGCTTCATCGACCTGAAAGGATCGGTGCATGCCAGGGAATATGAACGGCAGATGCGCCGGCTGAAAGGCGAAAGCGCGCCGGCGAAAGGCAGACTGGAACCGGATGCGGTGTATGCTGCGCTGAAACGCGCATTGACGGACAGATATCCGAAGCCACATTACATCGTGACGACGCCGGCGAAGCAGGGAGCCATGCTGAAGAAGCTGCTCCCTGCAGCGGTGTTCTACAGGATCATCGGGCGTCTCGGCTGACACCAAGGACGAAAGTAAATCGACATGAACAGTTTCCTGACCTTCCTGACGTTGCTCGTCATGGGCCTCGTGGTCATCGTTCTCATCCGCGGTCTCTTCAACATGGCCAAGGGTGGCAACAGCAACACGTCCAACAAGCTGATGCAGGCGCGTGTGCTTCTGCAGGCCTTGGCTGTCGCACTTATTATGCTGACGCTCTGGTTGACCGGCGGCGGGCGCTGACGGATGGTCAAGCTGAACAAGATCTACACCAGAACCGGCGACGACGGCACCACGGGGCTGGCGCTCGGCCCGCGGCGTCTGAAAAGCGACCTGCGCGTCGAGGCCTACGGCACGATAGACGAGACCAATTCCGTCATCGGCGTCGCCCGCCAGCACACCGGCGCGTTGAGCGATCTCGACGCGATGCTCATGCGCATCCAAAACGACCTGTTCGATCTCGGAGCTGATCTTTCCACGCCGGACACTGGGGAAACCCTGGCTTACGAGCCCCTGCGGATCATCGCAGCGCAGGTCGATCGTCTCGAGGGTGAAATCGACGCCTTGAATGCGGATCTCGATCCCTTGCGCTCCTTCGTCCTGCCTGGCGGTACTGCCGCTGCAGCAGCGCTTCACGTTGCCCGCACCGTGGCACGGCGCGCAGAGCGGCAGATGGTCGAACTGGCCCGTGTCGAAGGCGAAATCGTCAGCATCGAAGCACTGGCCTATATCAACCGGCTTTCGGATTTCCTTTTTGTCGCGGCCCGCTGGACCAACGACAGGGGTCGCGGGGATGTGCTTTGGGTTCCGGGAAAAAACAGGTAGGTTCAGGCTTTACCATCGGCGTTCGGGGACCCCATGTTTATACCGCTGCACGACGCGAACGCCCTGAAGCACATCAAGGTCCAGTATGTCACGATCGGCCTGATCCTCATCAATATTATCGCCTGGCTCGTCACCGGTCCGCTTCTGGCGCCTGAGAGTTTTTCCAATGCGACGCTGATGGGGCTCGGATATATTCCCGCCGTTTCCTTCGACTTTGCGCGGTTGACGCCGGAACTGATACTGGTGCCCGATGAGGCGACCTATGTCACCTATGCCTTCCTGCACGGCGACTTCTGGCATCTGGCAAGCAACATGCTCTTCCTTTGGGTCTTCGGGGACAATGTCGAGGACGCGCTGGGCCATGTCCGCTATCTGATCTTCTATCTCCTGTGTGCTGCAGCCGGCGCTCTCGTCCACGGACTGATCAACACGGCTTCGGAAGCTCCGCTGATCGGCGCATCGGGCGCAATTTCCGGTGTCGTCGCGGCTTATTTTCTCCTGCATCCGAAGGTGCGGGTCTGGGTACTGGTGTTCTTTCGCATTCCGCTGCCCCTGCCGGCCTTCATCCCGTTGGCGCTCTGGATCGGCCAGCAATTCATCATGCTGGTCATCGATCCGGAAAGCGGCATCTCGTGGGGCGCGCATGTCGGCGGTATTCTCGCCGGGCTCCTTCTGGTGGTCTTTCTGCGACGTCGCGGGGTGCCGCTTTTCGACCGCACCATCGTCACGCCTCGCGCTGTTGAGCATGTCGAGGCAACGGCGGTGAGTCCACAGCCTCCCCACTCAAGCGACGGTGCAAAACGAACGCCTTGGGGCAGACCCTCCTGAAGTGAACTCCATGTCCAGCCGCGATCCCTTAAAACAGTCCCATGAAGTTCATCTGCCTGCGGACATCCCAAGCCGGCACTAAATCGAGACAGGGCCATTATGCATATTGACGCGCACGTAAACGTCAGTATTTTTCACGCGGCAATCTGACGGCAACTGGTACGGCGAAGATTGTAATTGGAGAAAAAACGCGTATCGATGTCGCCATCCGACGATCGGGCCAGAGCCTGAAAGCGCATTTTCCGGGCAGACATTTCCTAAGGAAGGACATCATGAAAATCCTTGTCACCGTCAAACGTGTCGTCGACTACAATGTAAAGATCCGGGTGAAGCCGGATGGTTCGGGCGTCGAACTGACAAACGTGAAGATGTCGATGAACCCGTTCGACGAAATCTCCGTCGAGGAAGCCCTTCGTCTGCGGGAAGCCGGCAAGGCGACCGAGGTTGTCGTGGTCTCCGTTGGTCCGGCCAAGGCCGAGGAAACGCTGCGCACTGCGCTTGCCATGGGCGCCGACCGCGCCATCCTGGTCGAGACCGAGGATCAGGTCGAGCCGCTTGCCGTTGCCAAGATCATCAAGGGTGTGGCGGAAGCCGAACAGCCCGGCCTGATCATCGTCGGCAAGCAGGCGATCGACGACGATTCCAACCAGACCGGCCAGATGCTGTCCGCCCTCTTGGGCTGGGCGCAGGGCACCTTCGCCTCGAAGATCGAAATCGGTGACGGCAATGCCTCGGTCACCCGCGAGGTCGATGGCGGTCTGCAGACGATCGAAGTTAAGCTGCCAGCCGTCGTTACCACCGATCTGCGGCTGAATGAGCCACGCTACGCCTCGCTGCCGAACATCATGAAGGCAAAGAAGAAGCCGCTCGACAAGAAAACACCCGCCGACTTCGGTGTTGACACGAGCCCACGGCTCAAGGTTCTGAAGACCGAGGAGCCCTCCGGCCGCAAGGCGGGCATCAAGGTCAAGACCGTCGCCGAACTGGTCGAGAAACTCAAGACAGAAGCCGGCGTGCTCTAAGCAACGGATAGGAGATCAGACATATGGCCATTCTTCTTCTGGCTGACCACGACGCCGCAACCCTGTCCGACCAGACCGCCAAGGCGCTGACGGCTGCTTCCAAAATTGACAGCGATATCCACATTCTCGTCGCCGGCAAGAACGCACAAGCCGCGGCCGATGCAGCGGCAAAGCTCGCGGGCGTGACCAAGGTCCTGCTCGCCGACAGCGACGACCTTGTCAACAACCTCGCCGAGCCGCTTGCCGCCCTCATCGTTTCGCTGGCGCCCGCCTATGACACGATCATCGCAGCGGCCACATCGACAGGCAAGAACGTTCTGCCGCGCGTTGCAGCCCTGCTCGACGTCGTCCAGATCTCGGAAATCACGGAGGTTCTCTCGGCCGATACGTTCAAACGCCCGATCTATGCCGGCAATGCCGTCCAGACGGTGCAGACGAGCGAGGCGAAAAAGGTCATCACCGTTCGCACCGCCTCGTTTGCATCTTCAGGGGACGGCGGATCGGCTGTCGTGGAAATCGTCTCGGCGGCGGAAAACCCTGGCCTCTCGACCTTCGTCGCGGACGCGCTGTCCTCGTCGGACCGGCCGGAACTGACCTCGGCGAAAATCATCATTTCCGGCGGTCGCGCGCTCGGCTCCTCCGAAAAGTTCCAGGAAGTCATCCTGCCGGTGGCCGACAAGCTCGGCGCCGCCGTCGGCGCATCGCGTGCAGCAGTGGACGCGGGCTACGCCCCCAACGATTGGCAGGTCGGCCAGACCGGCAAGGTGGTGGCGCCGCAACTCTATATCGCCGTCGGTATTTCCGGCGCCATCCAGCATCTGGCAGGGATGAAGGATTCAAAGGTCATCGTCGCTATCAACAAGGACGAGGAAGCCCCGATCTTCCAGGTCGCGGATTATGGTTTGGTCGGCGATCTCTTCGTGATCCTCCCGGAACTCGAAAAGGCGCTGTGAAAGCCTCCTGTTCCGATTTTTACGGCCGCGTCTTTCAGGCGCGGCCGTTTTCTTTTGGCGGGCTCCTTGCCTGTTTTGTGGCGCGATATGGATGGAATAAAGGCTGGAAAAACCCGTGGGATGCCTTTATCACTTGACGCAGAAGCGCCCGCGCTGACACGGGTTTTACCCTTCAGGTAAAAACGCCAGCGCGCCCGCCCTTTCTCACGAATGGAAATCGGCTCGATGATCAAAAATGTCGGAATTGTTGGTGCTGGACAGATGGGCTGCGGCATTGCCCAAGTATCGGCCACGGCGGGGTACAAGGTTCACATTTACGATATTTCCGGCGACCGTATCGAAGCCGGCCTTGCGACCATCAACGGCAACATGGCGCGGCAGGTGTCTTCCGGGAAACTCACGGACGATGAACGCAAGAAGGCCCTGTCCCTGATCAAGGGCTCCTCCGACGTCAATGACCTCTCCCAAGCCGATCTGGTCATCGAGGCAGCGACAGAGGACGAGAGCGTCAAGCGCAAGATCTATGGCCAAGTCTGCCCCGTGCTGAAGGATGATGCAATTCTCGCCACCAACACCTCATCCCTGTCGATCACGCGCCTTGCCTCGGCGACAGACAGGCCGGAACGCTTCATGGGCATTCATTTCATGAACCCCGTCCCGATCATGAAGCTGGTCGAACTGGTACGCGGCATCGCCACCGAGGAAAAGACCTTTGCATCCGCCAAGCAGTTCGTGACGGCGCTCGACAAGACCATCACCGTGGCCGAGGATTTCCCGGCCTTCATCGTCAACCGCATTCTCCTGCCTATGATCAACGAGGCCATCTACACGCTCTATGAAGGCGTCGGCAGTGTCGATGCGATCGATACGGCAATGCGGCTTGGCGCAAACCATCCGATGGGCCCTCTGCAGCTTGCCGATTTCATCGGGCTCGATACGTGTCTGTCCATCATGCAGGTGCTCCATGACGGTCTGGCCGATTCGAAATACCGCCCCTGCCCGCTTCTGGTAAAATATGTCGAAGCCGGCTGGCTCGGACGAAAGTCCGGCCGGGGCTTCTACGACTATCGCGGCGAGACACCGGTGCCGACACGGTAACTGCCGCGTGCAGCAAGCCAGCGACTGGTGCCCGTCCCTCGGCTCATTTCAGACAAAGCACACCTTGGCCTGCCGCGAGAGAATACGTGCTCGATGTCATCGCTTGATGCCTCAAAACAGTCCATGCTCGAACTAAAGAGTAGCTGGCGTTTACCGTATATCCAGCAACCGCTCCAGATATTGCCGCTCGGTTTCGGGCGATGAATTGGTCCCGAGGCGGCGGCGGATTTCTTCCAGGATCTCGCGGGCGCGCTGCGTATCGATCTCATCGGGAACCTTGACCTGATCACCAAAATCAGGCCCAGCATTCTGCTGGCGGCGTCCAAGCGGATCGCGGCCGTTCTGCCCGTACTGGGGTACACCCGGTCCCTGGCCCTGACCCTGGCCTTGCCCTTGACCCTGCTGCATCATTTCCTGGGCACCCTGACGGAGCGCCTGCAGGGCACGGCCTTGACTGCCAAGCGCCTGCTCGCCCTGGCCCTGGCCGAGGGCTCCCGCGGCCCCCTTCATTTCACGTCCGGCCTCGCCAAAACCCTTGCCCGGCTTGATGCCCATGCCTTCGAGACCCTTCTCGACCTCGCCCAGCTGCTTGCCAAGCTGCTCCTGCTGCGCCTTCAGATCCTTCAGGGCCTGCTTCAACTGCTCTTCGGTCATCTGGTCCATAGGCCCAGGCTGCTGATTTTCGCCCTGCTGCTGTTGCTGCTGCTGGTCGAAAAGCTCCTGATCTTCGCCGAGCGGGTCGCCGCGCTGCATGCGGTCGCGCAGCGCCTGGTCGAATTTGAACGTCTCGTCCATCAGCTGCTGTTGCTGCTGCATCAATTGGCCGAGCTTGTCCATCTGCTCGCGCATCTGGCTGTTTTCCTGCCCCTGCTGCTGTTGCTGTTGCATGCGCCCGGCCTGAAGATTGTTCATCATCCGCTGCATTTCGGCGAGCAACTGCTTGGCTTGATCCTTGGCTCCGGACTTGGCGAGGTTTTCGATCTGGTTCATCATCTTTTCCAGATCCTGCTGCCGCAGCACATGGTTCTGGTCGGGATTGGCAGCCATCTGCGGGTTCTTCGCGGCCTGTTTTGCCAGCGCCTCCATATATTCCTGCATCGCCGCGCGCAGCTCCTGCATAAGCTTGGCGATCTCCTCGTCCGGCGCACCTTTTTCGAGGGCTTCGGAAAGCTTCTGCTGGGCATCCCTCAGGCGTTTGTCGGCCAGCGCCATATCGCCGTCCTCGATACCAAGCGCAATCTCCCAGAGATGGCCGGCAGCGTCGCGCAGCATATCGTCGTTGCGGGCCATGGCCATGCGGCTGCGGGCGGACTTCAGCAAAAGGAAATGGGTGAGGTTCGGGATCGTCTCATCAGGGCGCACCATCAGCGCGTCATTGAGGTCCAGGGCCTCCGGCAACTGATTGGCGTCGAGGGAGAAGACCTGCCTTTGCTCGGCGACGGCACCAGCCAGCGGCTCGAAGAACTGACGCGCCGGCAGCACCATCTCCTGCGGCACGCTGCGCCCCTCCTGCCCTGCAGCATCCCTGGCGACCAGGGTTATCCGCACGGACTTGCCGGAAAGAGGATGTTCGCTGAGGTTTCTGCTTGCCATCCCCTTGGCGTCACGGGCATTGCGCCTGGGCAGGTCCAGCCTGTATTCCGGCAGGGGATAGAGCGGACGGACGCCTTCGGCCGCATCCTCGAGCGGCACGATTTCCGCCCAGGCGTCCTGAAGACCGTAGTCGTCCTTGGCGACAAAGCCAATTTCCAGCGCGGCATTTACAGTCGCCCGCGGAATGCCATCGAAGGCGATGTCCGGCACGCTATCGGGAATAACGGTGAAGGACCATGTTTCCTTGCCAACCGAAAGCGATCCGTCCCTGGTTATCTTCAAAAGATGGGTCTGGCCGCTCTGGGCGCCGCTTGGAACGGCAGCCTGCTGGCTCTGAGCTTTGTCTATCTCCGCCGGTTTCTCTTCCTTGACCGGCACGACCAGCGGCTGAGCCGCGCCCTGCTCTTGATAAACGACGGCTGTCGGCTCGCCACCGCCCGTGATGCGCACTGTGAGTTCGCTGAACTGCGGAATACGAAGGACGTCATTGCCGGCAGGCGAAGGCTCGGCACCCTCGCGGGCCGTCAGGAAAACCGGCGCCTTGCCGGTATAGGCCGGAGGTGTTACCCAGGCATCGATACGCACGTCCGGCTTCATCTCCACCGGCTGGGGCGGGTGAAAGATATCCGAAAGCTGTCCGGCACGGTTCGAATAGGAATAGGCAAAGGCAAGGCAGGCAATCAGCACGGGAACCGCACGCCAGCCGTACCGGTCGGTGCGGGCAATATCCGGCCGTGGCAACCCTGCCTCCAGCGTCCCTATCATCCGCGCCATGCGCGTCTGGTGCTCCTGCCACAGCGCCTGACCAAAGGCGCCGCTGGTCGCGGGCCGGTCCTCCTGCACCCTGATCGCCTGATGCGGCAGATTGTTGCGCTCCTCGAGCATCCGGTCCGCATCGCCATCGCCGGGAAGGCGCAGCCGGAGAAGCGGTACCAGCGTAAGCACGAACAGAGCCGCAAAGGACAAGAGTACCGTGGCATGAAGCCACCCTGGCATCGAACGGAAAAGGCCGAACCACGCTGCCGACACGAAAATCATGATGACGCCGAGCAGCGGCAGCGCACGGGGCGCGGCACTTTCAGCCAGAAGAACGGCGCGCATCGATATCCGCTTGGCAGCAAGGACCCTCGCAAGGCCTGCTGTAGCCGGATCTGCTTTCGCTATAGGGACGTCCTGCCGGATTTTCGTCATACGCTCCCTTTCGGCGTCGCCGGAGTCTGCGTTCGAAGCTGAAAGAAGGATAACATTCTTTGTGGCAAAGACGAGGGCGGTCGCGTGATCGTGATCGCTTTTCCCGGTTGCAACGAGACAATGCCCGCGATCCCCTATCGAAAGGGCTTGATCATATCAGGCAAGCCAGTCCGGAACGGAATCGAGACCGATCAGCGCATCGTAGCTGCCGCGTGGCCGAATCACGTGAAAACGGTCTTCCTTGACCAGAACTTCAGGCACGAGAAGGCGGCTGTTATAGGTGCCAGCCTGCACCGCGCCATAGGCGCCGGCCGTGCCGATGGCGAAGAGGTCGCCGGGCTTCGGCATGGCCATTTCCCGGTCCAGCGCCAGATAGTCTCCGGTTTCGCAGACCGGTCCGACAATGTCAGCCTTGATGCGCGGCGCGTTGGCAGCGGAAATCCGCACTGGCCGGATTTCATGGTAGGCGTCGTAGAGCGTCGGGCGGATCAGGTCGTTCATCGCGCCATCGACGATGACGAAAGTCTTCGAGCCGCCATCCTTCACATAGATGATCTCGGTCACAAGAATACCGGCATTGCCGACGATCAGTCGTCCCGGTTCCATGACGATCTTGCAGCCGAGTTCGCGCAGCTGATCCTTGACGATCTCTGCGTAGGCATCCGGCAGCGGCGGCGGATTGTTGTCCTCTTTGTAGGGAACGCCGAGACCGCCGCCGACATCGACATGATCGATCGCGTGGCCATCAGCGCGCAACAGGTCCACCAATTCGCGCAGCAGCTTGAACGCATCCTCGAACGGCTGCAGCTCGGTGATCTGGCTGCCGATATGCATGTCGATGCCTGTCACGCGAATTCCCGGCAGGGTCGCGGCATAAGCATAGACGGCCCGGGCGCGCTCATAGGCAATACCGAACTTGTTTTCTTTTCTGCCGGTCGAAATCTTTGCATGCGTCCTTGCATCGACATCCGGGTTGATGCGGAACGAGACATGGGCCTGCTTGCCGAGACGCACAGCGCGGGAATTGAGGATTTCCAGTTCCGGCTCGGATTCGACGTTGAAACAGTAGATACCCGCCTCAAGCCCGAGGTCCATTTCGCCTGCCGTCTTGCCGACCCCGGAAAACATCACCCGGTTCGCCGGAATGCCCGCCGCCATCGCACGACGCAATTCTCCGCCCGAAACCACATCGACGCCGGCACCGAGGCGGCCAAGCGTCTTCAGCACCGCCTGGTTCGAATTGGCCTTCATCGCGTAGCAGATCATTGCATCCACGTCGGAAAAGGCTTTCGAGAAGACCGAGTAGTGTCGCTCCAGCGTCGCGGTGGAGTAGCAGTAAAATGGCGTTCCAACAGCCTTGGCGATGTCGATAACGGACACGTCTTCGGCAAAAAGAACGCCGTCGCGATAGTCGAAATGGTTCACGGGAATGCTCTGTTACAGGAGGGGATCAAGCAGGAACGGTCGGTCCGGCGTCTCGGGCTGTTTCTGCTCACTACCGGCTTGCTTGCGCGTATTGACGGGTTCGGCGGAGCCGGGCCGATCGAGATCGCCCTTTCGGCCGCAGCTCGACAAGGTCAGCGCGGTGACAGCGAGTGCCGTAAGCAGGAGTTTTGAGTGTCGCAGATGCATGATGCTTCCCGGTCGGGCGTCTCTGACGGTGGTTGTAGAAGACACATATCGGCTTTTCAGGGTGTTGTGCACCCTGTTTTTTGCTCAGTTCCGCGCCCGCCACCAGGCGATCTGCTTCTTCACCTCGCTCGGCGCCGTGCCACCGAAGGACGTCCGGCTCGCGACCGACGCCTCGACGGTCAGCACATCAAAGACTTTGTCTGTGATATCGGGATGAATGGCCTGAAGCTCCTCGAGCGAAAGCTGAGCAAGTTCGCAGGCCTTCTGCTCGGCAAGCGCCACGGCCCGGCCGGTGACATGGTGAGCGTCGCGGAAGGGCAAGCCGGCTTCCCGCACCAGCCAGTCGGCAAGGTCGGTTGCGGTCGAATAACCTGATCCCGCAGCCGCCTTCATTCGGTCCACGCGGATCGTCATGTCGCGCACCATGCCGGTCATGGCGGCAATCGCCAGTTCCAGGCTTTCGGCACTGTCGAACACCTGTTCCTTGTCTTCCTGCATGTCCTTGGAATAGGCAAGCGGCAGACCCTTCATGACGGTGAGCAGCGCGATCAGGGAGCCGTTGATGCGGCCGGTCTTGGCGCGCACCAGTTCAGCCGCATCCGGGTTCTTCTTTTGCGGCATGATCGAGGAGCCGGTGGAAAAGGCATCCGACAGACGCACGAAGCCGAATTGCGGCGTCGACCAAATGACGATCTCCTCGGCGAGCCGGGACAGATGCACGGCGCAGATCGAGGCGATCGACAGGAATTCCAGGGCGAAATCGCGGTCCGACACGGTATCGATCGAGTTGCGCGTCGGCTCGCGGAAACCGAGCGCCTTGGCTGTCATATGGCGGTCGATCGGAAAGCCGGTGCCGGCCAGCGCCGCAGCGCCGATCGGGCTTTCGTCCATATGTTCGATGGCATGGCGCACGCGCTGCCGGTCGCGGCCGAACATCTCGACGTAAGCCATGCAGTGATGGCCGAAGGTAACCGGCTGGGCGGTCTGCAGATGGGTGAAGCCGGGCATCACCGTCTCCGCATGCTCTTCGGCGCGGTCAAGGAAGGCTGAAATCAAGGCCGTAAGCATGCCTTCGCATTTCTGCAGCTCTTCCTTCACCCAGAGGCGAAAATCGAGCGCCACCTGGTCGTTGCGCGAGCGGGCGGTATGCAGGCGTCCAGCGGTAGGGCCGATAAGATCGCTCAGCCGCGCTTCGATATTCATATGAATGTCTTCGAGCCGCCGGGAGAATTCAAACTGGCCGCTCTTTATTTCTGACAGGATCGTGTCGAGACCGTGAACGATCTTGTCTTTATCCTCAGTCGAAATAATGCCTTGATGCGCCAACATGGTTGCATGCGCCATTGAGCCGCGGATGTCTTGGGCGAAAAGCTTCTTGTCGAACCCGATCGAGGCATTTATCTCCTCCATGATCGCCGCCGGTCCTTCGGCAAAGCGTCCGCCCCACATCTGATTGGAGGATTTCGGTTCCGATGTGCCGTCAGCCATGAAGATGCCCGCCTTGAGGATAGTTCCGCTTTGGAAAAACAGATGACAGACAGGAAGAAACGTCTTCCCGCCGCCAGACTGGTGATGATCGCAGCCCTTTTCGGGCTGATCGCCGGTGCGGCAGCGGTATACGTCAGGGAAAGCGGGTCTGGCAATGGTGCCGCAGCCGAAATAGCTGCCGCTGATGCCTGTCTCATGGCGAAGGACAAGGTCGCGGCGATCACGCCCTTCCTCAAAGGACAGGTGGCCGCGATGGCGCCCGTCGCCATACCGCGCCCGCTGACAGGACTTACCTTCAAGGACAAGGACGGCAAGGATCTGACACTGGATGATTTTGCCGGAAAGACCGTGCTCCTCAATCTCTGGGCGACATGGTGCGTTCCGTGCCGGGAAGAGATGCCTGCCCTCAATGCGTTGCAGACGGTCGAGGGCAGCGAACGGTTCGAAGTCGTTGCCGTCAACATCGACATCGGCGACGACGACAAGCCGAAACGTTTTCTCACTGAAACCGGCGTGCACGAACTCGCCTATTATCGGGATGCCTCGATGGGCGTTTTCAATGCGCTGAAGAAAGAAGGTCTCGCCTTCGGTCTTCCGGTGACGTTGCTGATGGATGACAGGGGCTGCCTGATCTCATCGATGAACGGACCGGCTGCCTGGGACAGCGACGATGCAAGGGGGCTCATCCGAGCCGCAGTCAACCGACAGTGAGGACAAGAGACCTTGTCGATCAAAATCGCGGTATTCAGAAGCCTTCTATTGACATGGTAAGGTACCGCCGGTCAGACACGAAAAACGTGGATCTGTAGGAAGCATCATAGCTGCGGCAGTTCCCCGATCGGAAAAAAGGCCAGAAATGCTATTCCGTCGCGCACGTTGAGCTTCACGGTCGCCTCGTTCTTGCCGTCGGCAAGGGCCGTCAGCATGTTGGCGATGTTGTTGATCATGACCGTGCCCTCCTTGTTTGAAAACACCTTGACGAGATTCTGGCGCCAGCCTTCGATATTTTTCATCGTGACGCTGAATTCGCCGGAAATCAGACCCTGATCATTGATCGAGAACGGGCCTGTCGCGGTGGTCACCATGCCATTGCCGAGATCGAGCGACAAATTGCGCATCTCGCCTGTGCTGTCGTGCAAGGCGCCTGGTGCGAAGCCTCCGGTGTTCATCAGCCCAGCGCGGTCTATCAGCGTCAGGTCGATGGCGCCGTTCAAGGGCGGCAGCAGGCTAGGTCCCTTGTTGATCCTGGCATCGAACTTCTCGATGGTCATCGCGGCGTCGAGATCGGTGCCGTTTTGCCGGAAATGCGCTTCCCCATGGCCGGCGCCGAAGGTCAGCGCGAGGGGCACGCCGGTCCCCAGATCGTTTTCGAGAGGTGGGAGAAGCGCGGTTCCGGCAAGATTGTCGTAGGTTAGAGAGCTGCGGTCGAGGCCGGAAAGCGTCGCCTTGATGCTGGCGTGCAGCAGCGACCAATCGGCCGAAAGCGACACAACGGGCGCGACACGGATTTCCGCGGGACCGTCTAGTTCGATCACAGCGTGGCCGGGCTGGTAGACCTGTGCTGCCGAGCGCAACGCGCCAAACGTCGCCGATGCGCCGCGGCTTGAGTTATCCAGGCGTACCCTCTCGCAGAAGACGCCAATGCGGAAGGGAAAGCCGCGGACGTCGAGCTTGTCGCATTCGGCAAAGGTGCCAGCCTGCCTGTTCGCGTCGAGGAGGGTCGGCAGCCTTTTCCTGATCTGATCTGCCGCCAGATACCAGGCACCGGAATAAGTGGCGAGAAACAACAGGATCGCAATCGACAGCCACTTTATCTTCCGTCCTCCGCGGTGGGTGTCGGCGATCTCTGTGGTGGTCATGGTCAACTCCGGGCATTCGGCCGTCTCCGACGCGCTGGCATCAGGACGTGGTCTGATTGATCGAGCCTTGGCCACGGTTTCGCCGGGAATTCGATATCGATTGCCGGTCTTGTGCGCTAGGAAGGCTTGCAAGATGATCCGCTTTGACCGCGTGGCTAAAGCGGCGGCTGGCATGGATGGCAGTGGATATGGACGATTTTTGGGTCTTTGGCTATGGCTCTCTGATGTGGAATCCGGGCTTCGCCTATGAGATGAAGACACCGGCCAAGACATTCGGTTACCGCAGATCTCTCTGCGTCCGGTCCTTCGTTCATCGCGGCACACCGGAGCGCCCCGGTCTGGTGCTGGGGCTCGATCGCGGCGGTTCGTGCCAGGGCATGGCTTTCAAGGTGGCGGCGAAGACCTCGGCCGGTGTCCTTTCATATCTGCGCGAGCGGGAGCTGGTGACCCATGTCTACAGGGAGCGCGTCATGCCCGTGCTGCTGCCCGGTGGGCAACGCATAGCAGCACTCGGCTATGTCGTCGATCGCACCCATGCGCAATATGCGGGAGGCCTTAGTCCGCACGAAGCGGCGGCCATCGTCTCCGTTTCCAGCGGAAAATCCGGCGCTAATCCGGAATATGTTTCCAACACGCTCGCCCATCTCCATGAAATGGGCATCCGCGATCCCTGGCTGGAAGATGTGGTCGCGCTGGTGGAGCAGATGCAGGGTCAGCCCTGAGGCTGCAATTCCCTCAGCCGCTGCACCGCCGTCGGCGGCAGGGGCAAATGCGGGTTTTGCTCTACTGTTTCCACCAGAAGAGCGTCGCTGGCCGCTTCCATCGTTTCGATCAGCCTCTTGAGAAAGACATCCGGGTCAAGGCCGGGTTCGATTGCCGGGAGGATGCGGACCTTGAAATGGCCGGGAAACCGCAGGAACTTGCGGCGAGGCCAGAACAGGCCGGGATGCATGACAACGGGGACAACGGGCATACCGAGATCCCGATAGAGACGGGCGACACCGTATTTGTATTCGGGCGGTGCGCCCGGCGGGCGGCGGGTGCCTTCCGGGTAGATGATCAATTGCCGGCCTGCGGCCATTTCCGCCCGCGCCCGCTGCATCACCGCCACCATGGCCTTGCCCCGGGCGGCCCGGTTGACGGGAACCATCCTTTGTTTGCGCACATAGGAGCCAAACAGTGGGATCCAGGTCAGTTCCCGCTTGAGAATGAAGAAGGGGTCAGCAAGCCACGGCAGAAGCGCGTAAACGTCCCAGAACGACTGATGCTTGGGTGCGAAAATATAGCCGCCCTTGGGCAAGTTCTCCAGCCCTTCGATTTCGAAGGTGGTGCCGACGATCACCCTGAACAGCCAATGATTGCTGCGGGCCCAGTTCTTCGGCACGAACCAGGACGCCTTGCGCGACACGATGAAATAGAACGGCGTCATGACGATCATCTGTGTGATCAGATTGGCGTAGAAGACCAGATTGAACAGAACCGAGCGCAGGATGATCATCGGAAGGCTTTCGGGATCGAGGATGTCACGCTGACTACACGAAACCATCCGCAAGGAAAACTGTTTCGCTGGCGACTGCCGCCTTCGTCGTCGCGCGGCGAGGTCACTCCCCGCCGTCCGTTCGAAGGCCGCTTGCCCGATGCGCACCCAGCGCCTCGCGCACCGAGGCAATCGTCAGCTTGGCATATTCGGACAGGATCGTCTTCCAGACCATAGGGTTCGTAAGCCAGTTGGCGCTCTTCAGATCCGAATTGACCACCGGATAAGCAGTGAATTCAATGTCGGGATTGGCCCGGCGCAGTTCGAGCAGACTGCGCGGCATGTGATAATTGTTGGTGACGACCAGAATGCTCCGGTATTTATTGTTGCGAATCCAGTTCGCCGTTTCATTGGCATTGCCAATCGTGTCCATCGCGTCATGGCCGATATCGACGCAGCATTTGAAGAGATCGGCGGAACTCTGGGTATTCCGGCGGATCTGGCCGCCGGTTGTCGAGGGATTGACGCCGGAAATCAGAAGACGCCTGCCGGCCCCGGTTTTGAGGAGTTCGACCGCCTGGTCGATCCGTTGGAACCCTCCGGTCAGCACCACGATGGCATCGGCTTTGGGATTGGCCGGCGGCTGCAGCGAGGCGACGGAATCGGCGAAATAGAGAAAGCCGCCAGCGTAAATGCCGGCGACAAGCAGCAGCACGTAGAATGTCAGTCGCAGCAGACGGCGGCGAAAGCTCACACGCCTGCGCGTCCGCAGGGCCTTCCGCGGCATGCCTTCATCGTCGCTCATTCCTGTTCCAGGCAGTTCGCCAGCCATCGTGATTCGTCCATAGCGGAAGATTGCGGCAAGGAAGCGATACGAAACAATGCAATCATGTCGTCAACTCTGAGGCATATCGATGCGTGCCGGGTCCGACCGGATCTGGTCAATCTCGTAGATCGTCCGCATCACCGTAAAGCGCGCGGTGAGCGTCGTCAGCAGCGCGATGATGATCATGACGGCTGCAATGCCGAGATAGCCGGTATAGCCGATTGAAAAGCTGCCAAACAGGGCGGTCGCTTGGTCGCTTTCCGGCGTGGCGATCGAGCGCGACTGCCAGAAACCGGCAACAGCAAAGCTTGCCGCCGCCAGCAACCCGCCGGCCCCGGCTCCCTTCAGGCTGATCTTCAGGAAATGCTTCTGAAACTCCGAGGCAACGAAACCCGCTTCCGCGCCGACGAAATGCAGGACTTCGACGATATGCCGGTTTCCCGAAAGCGTGCCGCGGGTGGCAAAGACCACGGTAAGCACCATCGCGGAAAACACCAGAACCAGCACCCCGGTGCCGATCAGCGCCGTCGTATGGGCCATGGCCACCAGCCGGTCGACCCAGGTTCGGTGATCGTCAAGATAGGCCTGGGGAATGGCTTCGGTCAGTGCCGTCCGCATGGCGGCGAAATCCGGCGGGTTCTCCTCGTCGATGGTGATGATGACGAGGCGCGGCACGGGCAGGTCATCGAGATCGAGGCCCTCGCCGAGCCAAGGTTCCAAAAGGCGCGCCGTTGCGGCCTTGTCGACGATATTGCCGTTCGTGGTGCCGTCGAACGTCATGGCGAGATCGCGGGCATCGGCCAGCGCTTTCTCCATGTCGAGCGTGTCATCCGGCTTGATCTGGATGGTAATCTCGCGGGAAATCTGGCTTTGCCAGCTCTGGGCTGTCGATCGCACCATGCTGACAGCGCCCAGCGTCAGGCATGCCAGAAAGGCCATGATGGCGATGACCAGCATCAGCGCATGCCCCGAAACATTGCCGGGAGGAACGATCGGCGCCATCGGCCGCACGCGCAAAGACGCCTTGCGCTCCTGAGGAGCGGCCGGTTGAGACCGTGCCGTGGGCCGGACGTCACTCATAGATATCCAGCCGTCCCTGCGAGAGGATCATGCGGCGCGCCTCGACCTGATCCATCAGCGAGAGATCATGGGTCGCGATGACCACGGCCGTGCCGAGCCGGTTCAATTCCAGGAAGAGGTTGAGAAGCCGCCGCGCCATGGGAGGATCGACATTGCCGGTGGGCTCGTCTGCAAGCAGGATCTCCGGCCGGTCGATCAGCGCTCGGGCAATGGCCGCTCTCTGCTTCTCACCTCCGGACAGGACCGGCGGCAAGACATTGATGCGCTCGCCGAGCCCGACCCAGCCGAGCAGTTCCAGCACGTCGGATCGATAGGACGATTCGTCCTTGCCGCGCACTCGAAGCGGCAGCGCCACATTCTCGTAGGTCGTCAGATGATCGAGAAGCCGGAAGTCCTGGAAAACGATACCAACCCGGCGGCGCAGCATCGGGAACTCGTCGCGGGGAATGCTGGAAATATTCCTGTCGAACATGCGGATCAGGCCGCGTGTCGGCTTCAGGGAAAGAAACAAAAGACGCAGCAGCGTCGTCTTACCCGCGCCCGAAGGGCCGGTCAGGAATTGAAAGGACTTTTTGGGAATGTCGAAGGTCAGGTCGCGGAGAATTTCCGGACCCATTCCATAGCGCAATCCGACATTTTCAAAATGAATCAAAGGGCTCAGTCCAGCTTTTCGTCAGGCTTGATGTCAAAGATTTCCGGCGGGTTGATGGCCTGGGCCGGATGAACAACCGAGCCGCCAGTGCTAAGCTCCCAACATGGTTAAACAATGGTTAAAATTCCGTGAAGGACGGGTGCCCGGCAAGCTCGTTTCCAATACTTTAACCATTTCGGTTTACGTCTGGGAAAGGTTTGTTTCAATGCCCTGATTCTGGCCCTTTGCCGGCGGGCTGCGAGAGGAGAGACCATGACCGCCTTCCGCTCCCGTACCGCCGATGCCGTTCAGGGCATGGACCTTCTCCCGCCCGACCGGCAGGGACGCCGGCCCGAGCGGACCGTCCGCCGCACGGCGGAGATCATCGATGTCGAATTCGAGACCGTTTCTGGGCAAAGCCGCCGTTCTTCCCACCCCGTCTTCAACGACAACAAGCGCAATGCGACCGCTCCGCTTGAAGCGCCGGGCGGCGGACTGTCCGGCAAGGTTTTGCACGGCCTGGAACATCTTTTGCAGACGGCATCCCCCAAAGCCTTCGCCATACTGGTAACCTGCCTTTGCGCGCCGGTTTTCCTGCTGTTTGCCGGTCTTTTCGAGTATCGGTCCCCCATCACTCCCGTGCCGGCGCTGTCGATCAACAACGTCACGACAACACTCGATGATGCCAACGGAATGAAGGTCGTTTCCGTTTACGGCGCGGTCGAAAATCGTTCCGATACGCCCGAAATCATCCCGGTGATACAGGTGGATATCGTCGCCGCCGGGCACAGCCGGACTGCAAGCCGCATATTTGCCGGCCACAGCATCCTGTCCCCCGGCGAGACCCGGCCTTTTTCGGCGCGGCTTCCACACACAGGTGGAAAACTGCCGGAGGTCAAGGTTTCCTTCACCCATTAAGGTGATTCGCGTTGCCGACTATGCTAAGCGGCTAGCGTCCGGAGGCATCAAAGGCAGTCTCCCTATCCGATCTGGAGATACCCTATGCCCGTCGTTCGTGGGAAAAATATCGAGCCGCTCTACACCGCGGAAACCATCGCAGCCCGCAATATCGAGCTTGCCGAAAGCATCGGTCGGGAACCGCTCAACGACCTTCTGGTCATCGCGGTGCTGAAAGGCTCCTTCATCTTCGCGGCCGACCTCATTCGCGCCATGCATGCGACGGGACTGGCACCGGAAGTCGAGTTCATCACCCTGTCGAGCTATGGCACGGGAACGGTCTCGCAGGGTGTCAAAATCATCAAGGACATCGACAGCGATGTCCACGGCCGCGACGTCCTTCTCATCGACGATATTCTCGAATCGGGCCGCACACTGAGTTTCGCCAAAACGCTGATGATGGAACGGGGCGCGAAATCGGTATCGATCGCCGTGCTGCTCGACAAGAAAGTCAAACGTCAGACCAGCCTCGAGGCTGACTATGTCGGTTTCGAATGCCCCGACTACTTCGTCGTCGGCTATGGCATGGATGTGGCCTATGCCTTCCGCGAATTGCCTTTCGTCGGCATCGTGACCGGGGACGCCGAATAGAGGCGCGATCCCGCATGTGCCGGATCAGGCCATCCGGCGTTTACGAAAAACAAACGCGACTCTGGTGGTGTGGCCCCGCAGCGATTCGGCTGCGGCGAGAACGGCGGTGATTGGCTTCGCTGTTCGTGCAAGCTCTATTGAACCGGAGGCCATGATGGCGAAGATCCTGATTACCGAAGATGAGGACGGCTTGCGCCGTTTCGTGGCGCGTGCGCTGCAACTGGACGGTCACGAAACCGTAGAGGCTGCCGATGGCGCAGAAGGCCTCGCCTGCCTTGGAAGCGAGCGCTTCGATCTGTTGCTGTCCGATATCCGGATGCCTGTCATGGACGGCATCGAACTGGCGCATCAGGCGTCAGCCGCCTTCCCTGCGCTCAAAATATTGCTGATGACGGGATATGCGGAACAGCGCGAGCGCGCCGACAATCTCAACGGCAAGGTCATCGACGTCGTCTCCAAACCCTTCAGCCTGCCGGATATCCGCAAGGCGGTTGCGGTGGCCCTGACCGCATAGAGCGGAACACGGGGCAGCGACTCACGATGGCCGATGCCCCATTGCTGCGGAGAGCGCCGGTGCAATTGCAGCCAGAACAATGATTCCGACTATTTCTGATCCATCGCATGCCGACCGAAATCAGCCATGTCGGTGTCCTGACCGGCCTGGACGATCGAGCGGCGAATGGCGCGGGTGCGGGTGAAAAGATCGAACAGCTTGTCGCCGTCGCCCCAGCGGATCGCACGCTGCAGATAGGCGAGATCCTCCGAGAACCGGGCCAGCATTTCGAGGATCGCATCCTTGTTGTGCAGGCAGACGTCGCGCCACATCGTGGGATCGGAAGCGGCGAGACGTGTGAAATCGCGAAAGCCGGAGGCGGAATATTTGATGACTTCCGATTCGGTCACCGCCTCCAGGTCATCCGCCGTGCCGACGATGTTATAGGCGATGATATGTGGCAGGTGGGAGACGATCGCCAGCACCTTGTCGTGATGTTCCGGGTCCATGTCATCGACCATCGAGCCGAGCGTTTCCCAGAATGCGCGCAGCTTCGCCTTGGCCGCCTCGTCCGTGTCCGGTAGCGGAGTCAAAATGCACCAGCGTCCCTTGAACAGGCCGACGAAGCCGGAATCGGGGCCGGAATATTCCGTTCCCGCAATGGGGTGCCCAGGGATGAAGTGCACGCCTTGGGGAATATGCGGCGCCATCTGGGCGATGACGGAGCCCTTGGTCGATCCGACATCGGTCACGATTGCGCCGGGCTTCAGATGCGCCGAAATTTCCGCGGCCACCGTTCCGGATGCGCCGACAGGCACGGAGACGATGACGAGATCGGCATCCCGGACCGCGTCGGCAGCCGATATCGTATAGCGGTCGCCAAGGCCAAGCTCTTCCGCCCGTTTCAACGTCGCCTCGCTGCGCGTGGAGATGGTGACAAAGGCTGCAAGGCCCTTGTCCTTGATCTCGCGGGCGATGGACGAGCCGATCAGCCCGATGCCGATCAGCGCGATCTTTTCGAACTGCTTTGCCATCACGCCCGGCCCATGAACTCGGTCAGCGCGGCGATGACGCCCTCATTGGCTTCCTCGGATCCGATCGTCATCCGCAGCGCATTGGGCAGACCGTAGCCGCGCACCGCGCGCAGGATATAACCACGGCTCGTCAGGAACACGTCCGCATCCGCTGCACGCTTGCCGTCGATATCGGGGAAATGGATCAGTACGAAATTGGCAACGGAGGGAGTGACCTTCAGATCGAGCGAACTCAATGCACCCGTTACCTTCCCAAGCCAAAGCAGATTATAGTCGACGGCCTTGGCGGCAAATGCCTGATCGCTGATTGCAGCCGCACCTGCGGCAATGGCCGGAGCGTTCATGTTGAACGGCCCACGCACACGGTTAAGAGCATCGATGATGGCAAGCGGCGCGTACATCCAGCCTATGCGCAGGGCAGCAAGGCCATGGATCTTCGAGAAGGTCCGAGTCATCACCACGTTCTGGTTGGATGAGACCAGTTCCAGCCCGGCCTCGTAGTCGTTGCGGCGGACATATTCGGCATAGGCGGCATCGAGAACGAGAATGATATTCTTCGGCAGACCGGCCTGCAGCCGGCGAACCTCATCCACGGGAACATAGGTTCCGGTCGGGTTGCCCGGATTGGCGAGAAAAACCATCCTGGTCTTCGGCGTCACCGCAGCAAGGATTGCATCGACCCCAACCCGGCAATCATCTTCCTTGACGGTGACGGGCGTAGCACCGGCGCCCATGATCTGGATCTTGTAGACGAGAAAGCCGTGTTCGGTGATGATCGCCTCATCGCCCGGCGCCAGATAGACATGGCAGAGCAGGCCGAGCAGTTCGTCGGAGCCGTTGCCGCACATCAGGTTGGCGATGTTCAGGCCATAGACGGAGGCGATCGCTTCGCGCAGCTCGATCGCCTGCCCGTCCGGATAGATTTCCAGCTTCGCGGCAGCCTTCTGAAACGCCTCGATCGCCCGGGGGCTGGCGCCCAGCGGGGTCTCGTTGGAAGACAGCTTGTAGACCTTTGCCACACCCGGCGCGTGTTCCTTGCCCGGCACATAGGCGGCAATGTCGAGAATACCCGGACGGGGGACGGGGCCTTGCAAGTCTACGCTCATGGGATCAGCTTTCCGGCGACAGGGACGAAGGCCCAGCCAATACCGGCGAAGACGGTTTTTGTCGAGTGTGATGCGATTTTCTTCGTTCCCGCTCGTTGCCCATTCCGTCAGCAAGAATGCAAGAAAACTAACGCCCGGCATCCCGCGTGGTCGGAACCCCCTGCGGTGCAAGGACAGGCACAAAGACCCGGCGGGATGCGCGGGCCGCGACGGGCAGGCCCTGATAGAGCCGCTTCTGCGCCTCGACGATGATGACGCCGGAAAAGATCGGCCAGAGCGACCGGCCGAGGCGCTCGAACCCCCGCCGCAGCTTCAGCACGGTCTTGAGCTTGGAGGGTGGAAAAAAAAGCGCATCCGAGGAGGCTCCGGGGGTGAAGTTCGTTTCCCGCAGCAGCGTCGTGAGCTGGCCGCGCGAATAGGGCCGGCCCGAGCCGAAGGGGGTATGCTCCATGCGGGCCCAGACCCCGCGGCGGTTGGGCACCACGATGACGAGGCGACCGCCCGGCGCCAGAATGCGCCAGAGTTCCTTCATCGTTTCCCGGGGATTTTCGGCGAACTCCAGCGAATGCACCATCAGGACCCGGTCGATCGACGAATCGGGCAGCGGCAATTCTTCCTCGAAGACCAGGGCGGTCGAGGAAAGTTCGCCCACCGGCCAGTTCACGGCCCCCTGTCCCGCCGGCATGAACGCGAATGTCCGTTCCGTGTCGGTTCGGAAACGCTCCAGATACGGGACGGCGTAACCCAGTCCGACCAGCCGCTCCTCGGGAAGCCGCGCCCAGATCGATGACAGGGCCATGGTGATCGACTGTTCGGCGAAGCGCCCAAGCCGCGAATGATAGAACTGACGGAGATCGACTATATCTGCATGCATGAGGCTCATGTTAGCCGCGAACGGGTAGACTTCAAGACGCTGCTCGCTACATTCCTGTCAGACCCACCGCCGTCCCCTGCCTGGAGCCATCATGGCCAATCTCGAAATCGAACTGTTTATCTGCCGCGCCGATAATTTCGGTGTGCTGCTGCACGACCCTGAAAGCGGCGCGACGGCGTCCATCGACGCGCCCGAGGAGGAGCCGATAATCGCGGCCCTGAAGCGCCGCGGCTGGACATTGACCCATATTCTGACGACCCATCATCACAATGATCACGTCGCCGCAAATCTGGTTCTCAAGGAGGCTTTCGGCGCGACGATAATCGGGCCGGTAAACGAAGCGAGCAAAATCCCCGGCATCGACCAGATGATCGGCAATGGCGGCACGTTCGAGTTCTCCGGACACAGGGTCGATGTATACGAGACGCCGGGACATACGGCTGGACATATCTGTTTTCACTTTCCAGACGACAAGCTGCTGTTTTCCGCCGACACGCTGTTTGCGCTCGGCTGCGGCCGGCTGTTTGAAGGTACCCCGGCCGATATGTGGGCGTCCCTGCAGAAGCTGATGGCTCTGCCGGACGACACGACCGTTTATTTCGGTCACGAGTATACGCTGTCCAATGCCCGTTTCGCTGTGACCGTCGACCCTGAGAATGCGGAACTGAAGGCGCGCGCGGCCGACATCGAAGCGCTCAGGGAAAGCGGCGTCTTTACGGCGCCGACGACACTGGGACTGGAGAAACGAACCAATCCGTTCCTGCGTCCGCACGATCCGGGCATCAGAAAGCAACTGAGCATGCAGGATGCTCCCGATGGCGAGGTCTTTGCCGAGATCCGCAAGCGCAAGGACAATTTCTGATGGATGCGCAACTGCCGCTATCGGCGCCAGCCATCATCGAGACCCTTCGGCTCGAGCGCCACCCGGAAGGCGGATGGTACAGGCAGACCTTTCGCGACGAGGCAGGTGGCGCACGGGGTCATTCCACGGCCATCTACTACCTGCTGGAACGTGGCGACCGGTCGCACTGGCACCGGGTGCACGATGCGGCGGAAGTCTGGCACTTCTATGCCGGAGCACCGCTTGCGCTGACGATCGCCGAAGACGGCAAGTCCGGTGTGAAGGTCACACTAGGATCGAATATCCTCAAGGACGAACATCCCCAGGCAGTGGTGCCGGCGAACTGTTGGCAATCGGCGGCCTCGCTCGGTGCCTGGACGCTGGTGGGCTGCACCGTTGCGCCGGGTTTCGACTTCGCCGTCTTTGAAATGGCCCCGCCGGGATGGCAGCCGCCGCAGGAATGAGCTTACTCTGCAGGCTGCGTTGCTGAAGACCGGTCGCGGAAGATGACATCCTTCGCCGCAAGCACCGCGCCGCCGGTGACGAAAAGGCAGGCAAGCGCGATGCGCCATGAGGGCTCGGCGAAGCCGAACAGGATGAGCACCAGCGTCGACAGAACCGGCGCTGCATAGCTTGCGACGCCGAGGATCTGGATGTTGCCGTTCTTGACCCCGTAATCCCAGGCATAGAAAGCCGCCCCGACCGGCAGCAGACCGAGCCCGACTATCGCGAGCCACTGCGCCGATGTATCCGGCCAGACGGTGGTCTCCAGACCGAGGTGGCACAGCAGCGACAGGAGCGCCGTTGCAAGGCAAAAGCCTGTGACGACGTCGGTCGATACCGCCTCGAAACGTCGCGTGAGCAGGGAATATCCGGACCAGGTGAAGGCGCAGGCGAGCGCTGCGGAATAACCCAGCACATAGGCCTCATCGAATGCGACACCATTGCGCGCCACGATGAGGATCGTGCCGACGAGACCGCAGACAGCGCCAAGCAGATGATACCAGCGCAGCCGCTCGCCCGGCAGAAGGGCCGAGCCGACCACGATCAGCAGGGGCCAGAGATAGGCGATCAGCCCCGCCTCGACCGCCGGCGCATTGCGAAGCGCCGTGAAATACAGAAAGTGATAGCCGAACAGGCCGGCGATGCCGACGATCCAGACCTTGGCCGGCTGCTTCAGGAGTACCAGCCGCTCCGGATTGAGCAAAAGCACGACGATTCCCGGCAGGCTGCCGATGGAGAAGCAGATTGCCGAAAGCTGGAACGGCGGCATTGTGCCTGACGCGGCTGTAAACAAGGCAAGCAGTGACCACATGAGAATAGCCGAAAAGCCGATCAGCGTTGCCTTGACCTTCATGCGCGCCCCTGCTGCGAAGAGAGTGTCAGCCGCCAAACCGGGTGGCCCACACCGTGACCGGTCCAAGCTTCGTCGGGATCCGGACATATACGGGGGCATATACATTTACCGCTTCCGCCTTGGCAAACCATATCTCCATGGTTTCCAGCTTGCGCAGGTAATCCACATCGTCGCGGCCTTTGCGATAGCCGGACTTCGGCATGAACTTGATGCCGCAGACAATGACGTCGCCCTGAAATCCCTCGGTCTTGAACGGCTTTGTCCCCTTGGAAGACAACCGGATGTCCATCCGCGATTCGCCGTCGAAGATCGGCACGCTCTTCGGGCAGACCTTCGTGTCGGCGGGAAAGATGAGGCCGGAGAGCGGATCGACGACGTCGCGCATGTCGGCTTTCGTTACCGGCACCCAGTTTTTCGGGATCTTGCGCGGCGGGGTCATCGAGGCCGATACGACATCGCCATTGCGAAACCGCACGGAAATCGCGCGCCGTTTCTTGCCTGTCTGGTAATTGGCCTGATACTGCGACGCGTTCAGGCGATCCCGGCCGACCACGCCGGACACCGACGTCTCGCCGGACGTCTTGGCAAAGATGTCCGCAAGTCCGGCAGAATTCATGCTGCCGGAAATTCTGTAGCGATCGGCATCGAACTCCGTGTCGAAGGACGCACGGGCAATAGGAAGCCCGGACAATGAGATGCTGTACTCGGTCTTGTGGGACATTTCCGCGGATTGCGCCGCACCCATTGAAAGCATCGGCGCCGTACAGGCCATGAGCGTCAGGAGACCGGTGCGCCAGTTCATTCTTCAAACCTTCCCAAACCGATTATACAATCCTTGCAGATAGGGACGGTTTGCGGCATTTCTACGCCAAGCGCCTGCTCCCTGCAGCATGCTGTAACGCGTTATGATATAGACTGTAATGGCGTGCCAGAAGGATCGGCCCAGGCGGTCGCGGTTTTTTCTGCAACAGGCCGACGCCTCGCAGAACAGCCTGTGGATTTGAAGAGTTTTGGCTGAAAATGCAGGTTTGGCTTGACGTGGCGGCTCCGCCTGACTATAGAACCGCAACTTTCCAATCATGGCCAACGGAATGCGGCCTGGGCTTATGGCCCGCCAACGCATGGACCGAAGGCGAAAAGAAATAGGTGCATCATGTCCCGTAGTTGCGAATTGACCGGCAAAGGCGTCCAGTCGGGCAACAATGTGAGCCACGCGAACAACAAGACCAAGCGCAAGTTCCTGCCGAACCTGTGCCAGGTCACGTTGATCTCCGACGCGCTCGGCCAGCGTTACCGCCTGCGCGTTTCCGCCGCAGCCCTGCGTTCGGTCGAACATCGTGGCGGTCTCGACGCTTTCCTGATCAAGGCGAGCGAAACCGAACTGTCGATGCGCGCCCGCCTGTTGCGCCGCCAGATCGTCAAGAAGACCGCAGAAGCAGTCGCCGCTTAATCGTCAAGCAGCCTGCAAGAGATTGAAAGGCTTGCCCGGGCAACCGGCAGGCCTTTTCTCATTGCGTTTCACTTGCTCCCGCCGTCTGTAAACGTGGCGCGTGGGAGCGGATTTCCCTCCAGCTGGTGGCATACCCCAGGATAAAAAAATGCTGATGAACAGAACTTTCATCGTCTATGTGCTGATGATGACCGCCGTGGTGGTCGCCTCCAATTTTCTTGTTCAGTATCCCCTACCCGGCGCCATCGGCGGCTTGCAATTGGGTGATTTGCTGACCTGGGGCGCGTTCAGTTATCCGGTCGCCTTTCTCGTCACCGACCTCACCAATCGCCAGTTCGGGCCTGGGGTCGCCCGCAGGGTCGTCATCGCCGGCTTTGCCGTGGCGATCCTCCTGTCCTTCCTGATCGCCACACCGCGGATAGCCATCGCCTCCGGCTCGGCATTCCTTCTGGGGCAGTTTCTCGACATTTCCGTGTTCAACAGGCTGCGGGCCAGAAGCTGGTGGCGTGCACCGCTCCTTGGTTCCCTCTTCGGCTCCTTCCTGGATACGGCGATTTTCTTCTCCTTCGCCTTCTCCCCGGTTTTTGCTGTCCTCGGCCCGAATGATCCTTTCGCACTCGAAGCCGCTCCCCTGCTCGGCGTTCTCACAGGCGAGGCACCCCGCTGGATTTCCTGGGCGCTCGGCGACCTCGGCGTGAAGATTGCAGTCGGCCTGCTGATGCTGCTGCCCTATGGGGCCTTGATGAGTGTGGTCAAGCCGATGCCGGGTGTGAAGACCGGCATTTAATTGTCTGGGAATTGGCCGTCGTCATTCGGCGAGCCGGAACTCCAGCATCAAATTTCGCTGCAGAATCGAATGGTTGTCGTCAGAGACGAGGAGGATGCGAACGTCGCCGTTCGCAGCGTTGACGACGTCGATGCCTTCCATGTTGTCGATCTGGAAGCCCATATCCGCCTGGATCAGCACCTCGCCATCAACGACCGCACCCGGCTTGATGGTGTCGCCCGAAATGCGCCGGATCTGCATGCCGACGCCTTCCGCAAAGCTGAAGCGGCGCTCCAGCAGTAGGAGATCGCCGTTTGGAAGAAAGGCGCCATCGGTGACCGCAAAGGGCTCCTTCTGCACCACCGCAAAAATGCCCTTGCGCGGACCGTTCAGTACAGCTGCATAGAGATGTCCAGCTTGATCGAAGCTCAACTCGGCGACAGTCACAACGCCGCCGGCCAGCGGACTGCCCTTCGGTGAGACCGCAACGGTTTCCAGGCCTCGATTACCGCGCAATTCCCCGGCTGGAATGAGAATCGGCAGGCTGGCGATCGGCCTCGACTGTGCAAAACCGGGGTCCGGATAGACATCGACCCGGCTGCGGCGTTCGCAGCTGACCAGCGCTTCCCCTGCCCGCAATGCCAACCCCTCGCAGTCCATCAGGGCCTTGACCTGCTCCGCATTGCCGTTCGCATCAATCATCGAGGTCGCGGCAACGCCGCTGACGCCTGACAGTCGCCCCTTGTCGTCGCGAAGAATTTCACCTTCCAGCCAGTGCCCGGTGTCCATGACCGCCAGAAAATGCTTGCCATCCGGCCGAAAGCGGATCGAGGAGATCGCCCCCAGCAACGCATTGCTGGACGACATCTCGATGCCGCCAATGAATTCCAGCTTTCCGACGCGTGTCACGCCGCTGCCGAACTTGAAGGTGTCGATCTGCCGGCTCTGCACCGGCAGGCTTTCCTTCGGCGGCAGCGTGCCCGCCAGGGTTTGCGAAGAAACGCTCAGCATTGCACACAGACATAGGGTGCGGAAAAAATTCGCGTCGCTCAAGCGGATGTCCTTGCGGCTTGCCGGGAGACGCACGCAATGGCGTCCCCGAAATAGAAACGAATCAACAGCCGCCGCTGGATTAGCTGGCGCGGCGGCGTGCGGGCACCGAGCGACGGCGGCTTTCATCGTCAAACAGGGAGGCAAGCTGCTCCGTCATTGCGCCAGCCAATTCATCCGCATCGACGATCGTCACCGCACGCCGGTAGTAACGTGTCACATCGTGGCCAATGCCAATGGCGAGCAGTTCGACGGGTGAGCGGGTCTCGATCTGGTCGATCACGGCCCGCAGGTGCCGCTCGAGATAGTTTCCCGGATTGACCGAAAGGGTGGAATCATCGACCGGCGCGCCGTCCGAGATCATCATCAGGATGCGGCGCTGTTCCGGCCGCGCAAGCAGCCGGTTGTGAGCCCAGATCAGAGCTTCGCCGTCGATGTTCTCCTTCAGCAAGCCTTCGCGCATCATAAGCCCGAGATTGCGGCGTGCGCGACGCCAAGGGGCATCGGCGGACTTGTAGATGATGTGGCGCAGGTCGTTGAGCCGGCCTGGCGTTTGCGGCTTTCCGCTGGCCAACCATCTTTCACGCGACTGCCCGCCCTTCCAGGCCTTCGTCGTAAAACCGAGAATCTCGACCTTGACGCCGCAGCGCTCGAGTGTCCGGGCAAGGATGTCGGCACAGGTGGCGGCAACGGTGATAGGCCGGCCGCGCATCGAGCCAGAATTATCGATCAGCAGCGTCACAACCGTGTCGCGAAAATTCGTGTCCTTCTCGCGCTTGAAGGAAAGCGGCTGCATCGGGTCGATGATCATCCGCGTCAGGCGCGCCGGATCAAGATAGCCCTCTTCGAGATCGAATTCCCAGGATCGGTTCTGCTGCGCCATCAGGCGACGCTGCAGCCGATTGGCAAGACGACCGACGGCGCCCTGCAAATGAGCAAGCTGCTTGTCGAGAAAGGCACGCAGCCGATCGAGTTCCGCCTCGTCGCAGAGTTCCTCGGATGAAATGGTCTCATCGAACTCTTCGGTGAAAACGGTGTAATCGACCTTGTCGTTGAAATCGTCGAAGGGGTGGTGCGGACGCTTTACCTCGCCGGGCGTCTCGCTGTCGTCCTCGCCGTCATCCGACATGTCGTCATCGGAGATTTCCGCACCGTCCATCTCGCCTTCGTCCATCTGCTCTTCGGCAGATTCGTTTTCATCGGCAGGCGCCGCATCAGAGCCGGCATCCTCGTCGGAGCTGTTTTCGTCCTGCTCCTGGCTGCGCGGCTGATCCTCGTCGGTCGAGCTTTCCGCATCCTCGGGCTCGACCTCGTCGTCGCCGTATTTTTCCGCGACATCCATGGCGCTCAGAATATTGCGCACGACGCGGGCGAAGGCCTGCTGGTCGTTGACAGCCGACGACAGGTTCTTGATGTCGCCGGCGGCTTTTTCCTCGATGAAATCACGCCAGAGATCGAGTACCTTGCCGGCCGAAGCCGGCGGGGCCTGCCCCGTCAGCTTTTCGCGCACCATCAGCGCGACCGCCTCTTCGAGCGGTGCATCCGCCTGGCGTTCGATCGTGCCGAAATTGGCGCGGGCATATTTGTCGTCGAGCATCGAAGTCAGATTGCCGGCGACCCCGCTCATCCTGATGGACCCTATGGCTTCCACGCGCGCCTGCTCGACCGCGTCGAAGATTGCCCGGGCATCCGACCCCTGCGGCGACATGGTGGCGTGGATGCGGGCATCGTGGCAGGCCTTGCGCAGCGCCATGGAATCGCCGAGCCCTCGGGTGATCGCCAACTCCTGCCGTGTGGGCCGCTTGGAGATTTCGGGCAACCGGACACGCTCGCCGGCAAGGCCGGGACGTTCGTTCGCAAAAACCACCTCGATTTCCGGGTCGCCGGCAATCGAGCGGATGCAACCGGTCAGCGCGCGGCGGAACGGCTCGACGTCAACGACACCAGCTGGTCTTGTCTTCGAATTGTCGCCGCGGCCCGCCATCGATCAGGCCGTGGCTTCAAGCACGATATTGGCGGCGCTTTCCTTCAGCTCGACGCCGAAGGCGCGCTGATAGTGTTCCGCCACCAGCGCGCGTTCGAGTTCGTCGCACTTGTTGAGGAAGGTGATGCGGAACGCGAAAGCGACATCGCCGAAGATATGGGCGTTTTCGGCCCAGGTGATCACCGTGCGCGGGCTCATGACGGTCGACAGATCGCCGTTCATGAAGGCCGCGCGGGTGAGGTCGGCAACACGCACCATCTTCGATACGGTGTCGCGGCCCCTGTCCTTGGTGAAACCCTTCACCTTGGCGGCGACGATATCGACCTCGTTGTCATGCGGCAGATAATTGAGCGTCGTAACGATCGACCAGCGGTCCATCTGCGCCTGATTGATCTGCTGCGTGCCGTGATAGAGGCCCGTCGTGTCCCCCAGACCAACCGTGTTGGCGGTGGCGAACAGCCGGAACGCCGGGTGCGGGCGGATGACGCGGCTCTGGTCGAGCAGGGTCAGGCGACCCGACGATTCCAGCACGCGCTGGATGACGAACATCACATCCGGGCGGCCGGCATCATATTCGTCGAAGACGAGCGCGACATTGTGCTGATAGGCCCAGGGCAGAATGCCGTCCTTGAATTCGGTAACCTGCATGCCGTCCTTGACGACGATGGCGTCCTTGCCGACAAGATCGATACGGCTGACATGGCTGTCGAGGTTGACGCGCACGCAGGGCCAGTTGAGGCGAGCGGCGACCTGTTCGATATGGGTTGACTTGCCCGTGCCATGATAGCCGGACACCATGACGCGGCGGTTATGGGCAAAACCTGCGAGAATGGCGAGCGTCGTTTCCCGGTCGAACAGATAGTCGGGATCGAGATCCGGCACATAGGCGTCGGCACGGGAATAGGCCGGCACACGCAGGTCGCTGTCGATGCCGAAAGCATCGCGGACGGAAACGGTCGTGTCGGGAAGATTGGAAATATCGAGGTCTACCTTGCTCATCATGTCTCCAGCACGGACGCTCCCCTGACTTTCCTGGGTAGGGAGGCATCACGTCGATGCTATAAATATCTGATCGTCTTAAAACGGGTTCCTAGCAGAAGCCAGCCTGTTTTAACATTTGATACGCCTGGATCACGGCGCGAAAACGCTCTTCCGATCCCCTGTCCCCGCCATTTGCGTCGGGGTGGTGCTTTTTTACAAGCTCTTTATAGGCGGTCTTGACATCGGCGGGCGTGGCATTGGCATGCAGCCCAAGCGTTTCGAAGGCTTTCGCCTCGAGCGTCTTCAGCTTGCGCAACCGTGGCTCCTGCCGGGCCGCGCGCGCCCGCGCCTGCTCGACAAAGCCGAAGGGATCCCTCATCCGCGCCTGGGCGCCGGCCGAGCCGGAACGCTGCTGCGATTGCTGCGGCGCATTTCTGGCATTCTTGTTGACCCCCACCGTCCAGGTCGGGCGATGTCCCGTCAAGGCTTCCTTCTGGTAGCGGGCAATCTCGTTGTCCGACAGGCCGGAGAAGTAGTTGTAACCCTTGTTGTAGTCCTTCACATGCTCGAAGCAGAACATGAAGAATTCATTTTCGGCATTGCGCCCGACAGGCGCGCGATGCATGCCATTTTCCTCGCACCCGTCCCATTGGCATTTGGGCGCCATAGGCTCGGGTTTCTGGTTCACCCTGCGGCGCGTCCGGATCCCGTCGAAGTATTTTGAATCAAGCTTCATGGCGCTAATTATGGGGCGTGGCAGGCACCACGACAAGAATTGACAAATCGGAATGTTGCTGGCTTTGTAAAACTATTTTGCACCGTGCGAAATGCAATCCGAATGGTGTCGTTCCAGTCAACCGAAAAGCCGGAAGAACGAGGCCAAAACATGTCGCTGCAAACCCGCATCGAAGCAAAACTGAAAGCTGCCTTTTCTCCCGAGCGGCTGATGGTGCTCAACGAAAGCCATCTCCATGCCGGACACCAGCCGGACTTCGATGGCGGCGGGGAAACGCATATGCGGGTGCGCATCGTCGCACAGGCCTTTGCAGGTCTGAGTCGCGTTGCCCGGCACCGGGCGATCAACGAGGTTCTAAAGCAGGAATTCGACGACGGATTGCATGCGCTGGCGGTCGAGCCCGCAGTTCCGGGTGAGGCAACCCGCTGGTAGCGGCCCGGTCTGCCCGCCAAACGCCCTTCGAATGGATTGCCTTCTCCCTATTTGGGCAGAGGCGCCGCTGCCTCATCCGCAGGCCGGATTCGCAGGCGGGTAATGCGGTTCTTCTCCCGCTTCATCACGGTGAAACGCTTGCCGTAGAAGGTGAAGGCCTGCCGCTCCTCGGGTATCGTCTTCGATTCATGAATGACGAGACCGGCGACCGTGGTCGCCTCATCATCGGGCAGATCCCAGTCAAGCGCCCGATTGAGGTCGCGGATCGGCACGCCGCCGTCAACGACGATCGAGCCGTCCGCCTCTTGCCGCACGCCCTGGATTTCCAGATCATGCTCGTCGGAAATATCGCCGACGATTTCTTCGAGAATATCCTCCAGCGTCACCAGACCCTGCACCTCGCCATATTCATCGACCACGACGGCGAAATGCATCTTCCGGCGCAGGAAGGCGTTCAGCTGGTCTTTCAGATTGGTTGTTTCCGGAACGAACCATGGCTTTTGCGATATCTTGACGATATCGAGGTTTTCCGGCTCCACATCCGGCTCGGCCAGGGCGCGCAACAGATCCTTGGCGTGCACCACGCCGATGATGTTGTCGGCCGATCCGCGCCAGACAGGCATACGGGTATAGGGGCTTTCGAGAACCGCACGAACCGCGACTTCGGGCGCATCGTCGGCATTGATGCCGCGCATCGAGGTGCGGTGGATCATGATGTCGGAGACTTCGAGTTCGCCGAGATCAAGCACACCTCCCAGCCTGTCGCGATCCGCCTTGATGACGGAGCCTTCGCGATGCATGAAATCGACCGCACCGCGCAATTCCTCATGCGCGGTCAGCATCGACACCTCGGAGGAGAGGTTGATGCCGAAAATACCGAGGATGTGCCTGACGATCCAATTGACCAGGCTCGATACCGGCCCGACGACAATGACGACCACACGCACGATGGGCGCTACCGTGAGAGCAAAACGATCCGGGGCGGCGATTGCCCAGCTTTTCGGAAGAACCTCGGAAAAGATCACGAGCAGTGCCGTCATCACCAAGGTTGCAATGGCAACGCCGGACGTGCCGAACAGGCCGAGAAACAGGCTGGTGGTTAGGGACGACGCCAGAATGTTCACCAGGTTGTTGCCGATGAGCAGCGTTCCGATCAGCCGGTCGCGGCGGGCGATCAGCGATGTCACAAGCTTGGCACGTTCATCCCCGTTGACTTCAAGCGTATGCATCCGGGCGCGGGAGGCGGCGGTCAACGCCGTTTCAGACCCGGAAAAAAAGGCGGAGCAGGCCAGCAGGCCGAGGACGGAGACGATAATCAGCCAGTATTCGGCCAGAAACGCTGTTACAATTTCGAAGGTCATTCTGGATGCTGTTCCTCAAGGAAACGCAAGACTTCGCTGGCCGGCACATCGTCGGCTACGAAGGACTGGCCGATCCCCCGCGTCAGGATGAAGGTCAGCTTTCCGCCTTTCACTTTTTTGTCCTGCGCGATGGCATCCATCAGTTTATCTGCTGGCGGGAGTACGCCCGGAATATCGGCCATCCGCGTCGGCAAGCCGACCGTCCGCAGATGCGCCTCGACCCGCCGCGCATCGTCAGGGCTTGCAAGGTTCATGCGCGCCGAAAACTGATGCGCCAGCACCATGCCGATCGCAACACCCTCGCCATGGACGAGCCTTGCACCATCATAGTGCGTAGCGGCTTCAAGCGCATGCCCGAACGTATGGCCGAGATTGAGCAGGGCGCGCCGGCCGTTCTCGCGCTCGTCGGCGGCAACGACGTCGGCCTTTGCCTGGCAGCTGATGGCAACCGCCTCGATGCGAGCCTCGCCGCCAGCAAACACCGCCCGCCAGTTGTTTTCCAGCCATGCAAAGAAATCCGGCTTGTCGATGAGACCGTATTTGGCCACTTCCGCATAACCGGCCCGGTATTCGCGCGGACTCAACGTATCGAGCACATCGGTGTCGGCAAGCACCAGATCCGGCTGATGGAAGACCCCGATCAGGTTCTTCCCGTGCGGCGAATTGATGCCGGTCTTGCCGCCGACGGACGAATCCACCTGGGCAAGCAGCGAGGTCGGGATCTGGATGAACCGAGAACCGCGCCGGGCGATGCCCGCCGCAAAGCCGGTGAGATCGCCGATCACGCCGCCGCCAAGTGCGATGACCGCATCGTTGCGTTCGATGCGCGCACCGAGGATCGCGTCGCAGACCGGAATGAGATGCTCGAAGCTCTTGGTCTTTTCGCCGGCAGGCAAAACAAGGCTGACGGTTTCGATCTCTTTCGCCTTCAGGCCCGTCATCAGCGCATCGAGATACAACGGAGCGACGTTTTCGTCGGTGATCACGGCCATCCTGCGGCCCTTCAGCCGGCCTGCAATCTCGGCAGCAGCGGTGGCGATGAGACCGGGGCCGATCAGAATGTCATAGGAACGCTCGCCGAGATCGACGCGGACGGTTCGTGTGGTAACGGCAAGGCTGGCATCTGTCATTGTTTCACTTCTTCGGCATGGCGGCGAGTGCGGAAAGAACTTCTTCCACCATCACCTCCTTCTTCACATCCCGCGAAATCACGGTCAGGTCTGCTTCCGCATAGACGGGATAGCGGAGATGCATCAGCGTTTCGAGGGTCTGCTTCGGGTTTTCGGTTTTCAGGAGCGGTCGCGTGTCGCGCTTGTTGACACGCTCCCACAACACGTCAAGTTCGGCGTTCAGCCAGACGGACAGGCCGTGCTTCCTGATATGCCGCCGCGTCACCTCGTTGATGTAGGCCCCGCCGCCCGTGGAAACGACCCGCGGGCCGGTTTTAAGCAGGCGCTTGATAACCCGGCCTTCGAGCGCCCTGAATTCCGCTTCCCCATAGGCTGAAAACAGTTCGCTGATCGTCATGCGGGAAACACGCTCGATCTCGTGGTCTGAATCGACGAAAGGAATGCCCAGCACGCTGGCCGTCATGCGACCGATCGCGGATTTTCCAGCCCCCATCAGACCGACAAAAACGAGGTTTCGCCGCCCGAGTGACCCTTTCGCTCGTTCTATCAGCGCCTCCGAAACCGGTTCGATCACGTCGCTCATCAAGTTTCCGTTCCCTGTTCCGCTCCGGTATCGACAAATCGGCGGGAGGCGTCAAGGGATCGCCTTGCCGGCGGTTCTTGCGCTTGCGCCCGGCCATGGTCATATAGGCGCAGACCAAGGAGTAAGAAATGCCGACCCTGTTCCGCTTCCTGTCCATCTGCGTCCTGATCGCCGGTGTCATCTACGGAAGCATGGTTGCGCTGGTGACATTCGTCGATCCGGTCGAGCGGGATGTGACCATTCGCATTCCATCCGAGAGGGTCAACAAGAGCCCATGATCGATCTTTCCGCAGCCCATATGGAATCGTTCCTGGAGATGATGAGCGCTGAGCGGGGAGCAGCCGACAACACGCTTCTGTCCTACGAGCACGACCTCGATGATGCCTCCTCCTTCCTGAAGCAGCGCGGCGTCAAGCCGACGGAAGCATCCTCCGACGATCTGCGCGCCTATCTCTCCCATCTTGCAAAGCAGGGGTTCAAGGCATCGTCCCAGGCAAGACGGCTGTCGACGCTGCGCCAGTTCTACAAATTCCTCTATGCCGAGGGCCTGCGCACCGACGACCCGACAGGCGTCCTCGACGCGCCGAAGAAGGCGCGTGCGCTGCCGAAGGTCCTGAGCATCGACGACGTCTCGAAGCTCATTGACCGGGCCGGGCAGGAAGCGACGACACCGGGAGGGGACATCGTCGGACGCCTGCGCATGCATGCGCTGATCGAGCTTCTCTACGCGACCGGCATGCGCGTCAGCGAACTCGTCGCCCTGCCCGCCTCGGTGCTCGCTCAGAACGGCCGCTTCCTCGTCATCCGCGGCAAAGGCAACAAGGAGCGCATGGTGCCGCTGTCGCATTCGGCGATCCGTGCCATGCAGACCTACGGCAGCGCCATGGCCGCAGCAAATGCTGCAGAAAAAACGCCGCCTGCGGAAACGCCGTGGCTGTTTCCCTCCGCAGGCAAGGCAGGCTATCTGCCCCGCCAGGTTTTTGCGCGCGAACTGAAGTCGCTGGCTGCACGCGCGGGCATCCGCGTCGCCTCGATCTCGCCCCATGTGCTGCGCCATGCCTTCGCAAGCCATCTTCTCGCCAACGGCGCCGACCTGCGTGCCGTCCAGGAACTTCTCGGACATTCGGACATTTCAACAACGCAAATCTACACGCATGTGCTTGAAGAACGGCTGCATCAGCTCGTCCAGAATCATCACCCTCTTGCCAAACAGGCGAAAAAACAGGATTAGGAGCGCCAGAACACTTGGCCGCTCCTGTAATCTTCATATCGGCGGCCACGGGCGCAATCTGATCGGAAACGCATCACATGCACAATTACCTCGATTTCGAAAAACCGATCTCTGATCTCGAAGGCAAGATTCACGAGCTGAAGAAGATTGCCAGCGAAGACGAGAGCATCGACACGGCGGACGAAGTCGAACGCCTCGAAGTGCGCGCCCGCGAGGCGATGGCTGAAATCTACTCAAAGCTGAACCCCTGGCAGAAGACGCAGGTGGCCCGTCATCCGCAGCGGCCGCACTTCGAGGACTATGCTGCAAGCCTGTTTACCGAATTTACGCCACTGGCCGGCGACCGCAAATTCGCCAATGACGAGGCGATCCAGGCCGGATTGGCCCGCTTCCAGGGAATGCCCGTTGCCGTCATCGGTCAGGAAAAGGGCAACGACACAAAGTCCCGCATCAAGCATAATTTCGGCAGCGCCCGGCCCGAAGGCTATCGCAAGGCGATCCGCGTCATGGAGATGGCCGATCGCTTCGGCCTGCCGCTGATCACGCTGATCGATACGGCCGGCGCCTATCCCGGCATTGGCGCCGAGGAGCGCGGACAGGCGGAAGCAATCGCTCGCTCGACAGAGATGTGCCTCAATGTCAAAGTGCCGATCGTTTCCGTCGTCATCGGCGAAGGTGGTTCCGGCGGAGCGATCGCGATTGCCACGGGCAACCGCGTTTATATGCTGGAGCACGCGATCTACAGCGTCATTTCCCCGGAAGGGGCTGCGTCCATCCTCTGGCGCGACAGCACCCGCGCCCGGGAAGCGGCGACCAATATGAAGATCACCGCCGAGGACTTAAAATCGCTGGGCATCATCGATGGCATCATCGAGGAGCCCGTCGGCGGCGCACACCGGGATGCCGATGCCGTCATCGAGAGAACAGGCACCGTCATCGCCGATGCGCTGAAGGAACTGTCCGGCCGAAATGGCGACGAACTCCGCTCCGACCGCCGCCAGAAATATTTGTCCATCGGCCGTCAGCTTTAAGATCTCCTTGTGGGCTCGGCGGCACCGGCGGGCAAATTTGAGCTGAAGTCCTACTGAGGCCATAATCTTGTCGTTTGCAAATGGCCGGGGCAAGCTGGATCTGTAAGGTTAAGTTTTTGTAAACGTCGTGGATGTACTGATTCTCGTCGTTAGCCTCCGAGCAAAAGATGCGTTCGACAGTCAATCCTGATAGGCCCTTGCCGATGCGCCTGAAATATCTCGTCTCGACCGCCATGATTGCCGTCATGCTTGCAGGCTGCACGGCGAATGAAGCCATGGAGGACACCGTCGATGTCGACCTGAAAAAGGTGTCGAGCAAGACCAACTACCAGTTGTCGGGCAAGATCGTCCAGAAGATGCAGGCGATGAGCATGGCGAAGGAATCGCCGATCACGCTGCGCATCTTCAAGGAAGAAGGCGTGCTGGAAGTCTGGAAGGCCAACACTGCCAATCGCTACGAGATGCTGCGCCAGTACAAGATCTGCGCCTGGTCGGGCAAGCTCGGCCCGAAATCCAAGGAAGGCGACAGGCAGGCCCCCGAGGGCTTCTATCCGATTACGCCGGGTCAGATGAACCCGAATTCCAGCTATTATCTGGCGATCAACACGGGCTATCCCAATCGTTTCGACCAGGCGAACGGCCGCAACGGCACGAACCTGATGATACACGGCGCCTGCTCGTCGTCCGGCTGCTATTCAATGACCGACGAGCAGATGCTGGAAATCTTCGCTCTATCGCGCGATGCCTACAAGGGCGGCCAGCAGTCGATCCAGTTGCAGGCCCTGCCCTTCCGCATGACGGCGGAGAACATGGCGCGGCATCGCAACAGCCCGCATATCGGCTTCTGGAACATGCTGAAACCCGGCTATGACCAGTTCGAGATCACCAAGCGCCCGCCTGAGGTGAATGTCTGCGAGAAGAAATACGTCTTCAACCAGCAGACCGACGGCAAGTTTTCGCCCAGTGGTCAGTGCCCGGCCATGTCAACCCCGCCGGCAATGCAGGCAGCCCTTGCCTCCTACAACAAGAAATACAACGACGACTATGCCAAGGCGATGAAGAAGCTTGACGGCATGGCCTGGTACGAGCCGTCCGAGGCCGAACGCAAGGCGATCGTCGCCAAACAGCGCGTCGGCAAGGAATTGGCCTATGCGCCGACCGGCACGTCGCTTGACGCGGGCAAGCTGATGAAGGTGGCCGAACTCGAAAAGCAGGAAGCCCGACGCCGCGAGCTTGAAGAAGCCAAGAAGGCCATCGACATCCAGAAGGCCGAACTCGAGAAGACGACCCGCAACGGCAAGAACGTGCCAGTCCCTGTCGAGAACCCCATGCCGCGCCCGGTCGAGCAGGCCGCCGTCGAGCAGAAACCTGCGAAGAAGGGTTTCTGGGGCCTGTTTTCCAAGAATGGTGACGAGGCCCGGAAACTTGAACCTGCGCCGGTCGCCGTAGCCCCTGTCGATACGGCAGATCAACCACGGGCCGGAAAGAAGCCCGTGACGGAAGAGGCCGCGCCGGCCAAGGCGGAGCCAGAGGCGACGGCGGCGGCAGCAAAGCCGGCGAAGGCCGCGACCGAGACGACAGAGGTGGCGCCACCGGCCGAGCAGGCCGCTGTCGTCGAGCAGCAGCCGAAGAAGCGTCCGTTCTGGAAACTCTGGGGCAATTGATGCCCGGAGCGGAAGACGTAATTTACGACTTCAGGGGCCTGAAATGTCCCCTGCCGGTCTTGAGAACCCGAAAACGCATGAAAAGCCTGCCTCCCGGCACGCTGATCACGGTGGAAACGACCGACCCGCTGGCCGCGATCGACATCCCCCATTTCTGCAATGAGGATGGACATGGGCTGGAGAGCACGGAACCGATGCCCGGCGGCCATCGGTTTGTCATCCGGAAGAATGCCAGGCTTTAGAGCGACTACATTTTAAGCCCTGGCACAGCCAGCGGATTGCTTTCCAGTGCCTGCCTGTCCGGACGGTCGATGCGCGGCTTTCCGGTGAAAGCGTCGAACAGATCGCGCACGAAGGCTTCCGGCAGATCCTTGGTGATCAGCACCATGCGCGTGCGCCGGTCGGACGGGTCCGGCCAGGCGGACATGCGCTGGGGCGCGTGGAAGACCGTCTGGACGCCGTGCAATACAAGCGGCCTCTCAGGGTTATCGGACATCGCGACAATCGCCTTCATCCGCAGCAGTTTTTCGCCATGGGCGGAGCGCAGGAGATCGATAAACATCTCCAGCGCCATGGGATCGATCGGCCGGTCGTGGACGATGCTAAAGGAACGGATATCCGAACCATGGCGATTTTCGTCATGGTGATGGTGATCATGACCGCAATGGGCATGATCGTGATCGTCGTGATGATGGCCCGCATACTCGCCGTGCCCCTCGCCCGCAGTCTCGTCCTGGAGCCAGCGCCCGACGTCGGCGATCTTGGTTGCCGGATCGTAGAGCCCGCAGTGGAAAAACTCCGCTTTGCCAGCCTCCGGCAAATCACCGTCAATCATCAGCGCCCGCGGGTTGAGCGCCCTCAGCCGCGTCTTCAGCAACGCCACCGTCTCCACCGTCGCCAGCGAAAGCTTGCTGATCACCAGCCTGTCGGCCATGGCCACCTGCTTGACCGCTTCCTCATGATTGTCGAGCGTCGACAGGCCGTTGACCGCATCGACCACGGTGACCACGCCGTCGAGCCGGTAGCTCTGGGCGATGACCGGATTGCCCATGACAGACTGAAGCACCGGCGCCGGATCGGCAAGCCCCGTGGTCTCGATGACGACGCGCTTCAAGGGCCTGATCTTGCCTGTCTGCATCCGGTCCATCAGGTCGGCCAGCGTATCCACCAGTTCGCCCCTAACGGTGCAGCAAAGGCAGCCGTCCGAAAGCTCGATGATGCCGTCACTCGATGCTTCCACGAGAAGATGATCGAGCGACACATCGCCGAACTCGTTGATGATAACAGCGGTGTCGGTAAGGTCCGGGTCCTTCAGCAGCCTGTTCAGCAGCGAGGTTTTACCGGCGCCGAGAAAGCCGGTGAGGATGGACACCGGCACGGCCTTAAGAAACTGGCTCATGGCCTGTCCGATCTATCGGGTTAGAAAACCGGCCGGGGAACCGGGATCGGGATATTGGCGACGTCGCCAAGCGCTGCCTGATTCTGGGCCTTGCCGACTTTTTCCGTGCCCGGAATGAGACCCGCGGCGACCAGATTGAGCGGTCGGTTGATTTCGTGAATGAAGGGTGAGGTCAGCTTCTGCCGGCCGACATCGTCGCGGTTTTCCGCGCGAACCTTCGCTGCCTTGGGATTGCAGATCTCCTTGCTGATGTCGGCCACCATGTCGCGCCCTTCGCCATAGGGCGCAATCTGCCCCAGGCCCGGTTTTCCCGCACCACTTGAGGTCAGCCCGAGTTGCAGGAGACGCGCGGATTCATCTGCCCGACCCGCAAGACTGTCGGCTCCCAGCACGACGGACACAACGGCACGACCATTGCGGGTCGCAGACGAAACCTGATTGAAGCCGGAAGCGCAGATGAACCCCGTCTTCATGCCATCGGCGCCATCGAAACGGCCGATCAGCATGTTGAGATTGGGGTAGTTCTTCTTACCCGTCGTAAAGCCTTCATAGGCGAAATAGGCCGCATATTGCGGAAATTCGCGTTTGATGGTGATCGCCAGCACGGCAAGATCGCGCGCTGTCGTATACTGGCCGGCGCCGGGCAGGCCATGCGGGTTGATGAAGTTGGAGGATGTCATGCCGATGCGGCGAGCCTCGGCGTTCATCATGGCGATGAAGGCGGGCTCCGAACCTCCGACGGTCTCGCTGATGGCGACGGCAATGTCGTTGGCGGATTTAATGAGCAGCATTTTCAGGGCGCTGTCGAGCGTCAGCGCCTGGCCGGGCTTGTAGAACATCTTGCTCGGCGGCTCGGCCGCTGCATTCTTTGTCATCATAACAGGTGATTCGAGCGTCAGGCGGCCCGCCTTGATCGCGCGGAAAGTCGTGTAGGCCGTCATCAGCTTGGTGAGCGAGGCGGGATACCATTTCAGAAAAATGTCTTCCTGCTCATAGACCTTGAGCGAGTTGACATCCACGACCATCTTTGGATTGGCGGCAGCAGGAGCGGCGGCAGCCACAAGGGACATGCAGACACCTGCCAGAACGAAAAACCGCTTCAACTTGCAATCCGTCCGGATTCCATTCGTCACCACAATCAAACCTCGAAATTCGGGAATTGCCTCGTATCGTCCGGTTATTTAACCTATATGGCGAGGTGATGGCAAAGACCAATCTTGAGATCGATGCCGAAATTCGCCTGCCCAATGCCCGCAATGGACCGACAGGAACCGACTATGCCCATCCTCAACCGTGCAGCAGAACTCCAGACCGAAGTCGCGGAATGGCGCCGTCATATTCACTCCAGGCCCGAACTCCTGTTTGCAGTCGAAAATACCGCAGCCTTCGTGGAAAACAAACTGCGCGAATTCGGGGTTGACGAAATCGTGACCGGTCTCGGCCGGACTGGCGTGGTGGGCTTGATCAGGGGTAATCTCGGCGCAGGCCGCACCATCGGGCTGCGCGCCGACATGGATGCTCTGCCAATGACGGAAACCAGCGGCAAGCCCTGGGCATCGACAACGCCCGGAAAGATGCATGCCTGCGGCCATGACGGCCATACGGCCATGCTCCTGGGCGCTGCCAAATATCTGGCGGAGACGCGCAATTTCAAAGGCGCCGTCGCCGTCATTTTCCAGCCGGCCGAAGAAGGCGGTGGTGGCGGCCATGAAATGGTCAAGGATGGCATGATGGAGCGTTTCTCCATCGAGGAAGTTTACGGCATGCACAACATGCCGGGCATGCCCGTCGGGCAATTCGGCAGTCGCGTCGGCCCGATCATGGCGTCCACGGATGAATTTTCCATCACCATCGACGGACGCGGCGGCCATGCGGCGCAGCCGCACAAGACGATTGACCCGATCGTCATCGGCTCGCAGATCGTCAACGCGCTGCAAACGATCGCCTCGCGCACCGCCGATCCGCTTGCCTCAGTGGTGGTTTCCGTGACGAAATTCAACGCTGGCTTTGCCCATAACATCATTCCGGAACAGGCGACGCTGGCCGGCACCGTTCGCACCCTGGCGCCGGACGTTCGCGATCTGGCCGAGGCGCGAATCCGGCAGATTTCCGAAAGCCTTGCCAGTGCCTATGGCGCCAAGGTTCGTGTGTTTTACGGACGCAATTATCCGGTCACCGTCAATCACCGTGAGGAAACCGGGCATGCCCTGGCCGCAGCGATGACGATTGCTGGCGAAAGCCAGGTCTCCGGCGATCTCGACCCGATGATGGGCGGCGAGGATTTCTCATACATGCTGCTGTCGCGCCCCGGCGCCTTCATTTTCATGGGCAATGGCGATACAGCCGGGCTGCACAACCCGGCCTATGACTTCAACGATGAAGCCATTCCCCATGGCATTTCCTACTGGGTGAAGCTCGCTGAAATGCGACTTTCGGCATAGCCATCGAAGGGCGCGCGCCGATGTATGAAATCGACAGGACAGACCGGCGGATCCTCAACATCCTGCAGGCCGACGGACGCATCACCAACCTCGACCTTGCCGACCGCATCGGCCTGTCGCCGACCGCGACCAGCGAGCGCCTGCGCCGGCTGCTGAAGGAAGGTTATGTCACCGGTTTCGGAGCCCGTCTCGATCCGCACAAGCTCGGGTTCGGCCTTCTCGTCTTTATCGAGGTCATGCTCGATAAAACGACGCCCGAAGTCTTCGACAGGTTCGCCGCCGCCATCAGGAAAGCGCCGTCCGTGATCGAATGCCACATGGTGGCCGGCGGCTTCGACTACCTCGTCAAAACCCGGTTCGAGGACATGCACGCCTACCGCAATTTTCTCGGTCAGGTTCTCTGGATGCTGCCGGGCGTGAAGGAAACGCGGACCTATGCCGTGATGGAAGAAATCAAGAACGATGGGCCACTGCCGCTGGCTTGAGACGCTGCCATTTACCGGTCAACTGAGAACGGGGCATTGATTTCACGAGGACTTGTCCGCCGGTGCTTTCGTTTTGTTGAAAAAGCAATTTTGAATATATCTCGGCCGATGGATGTTCGCCCTCTTTCAAACCGCCGCGATTGCGCCTAGCATTTCTTGTCGACCACTGGCTGGCGGCATTTTTTGTTGGGGGGAAATTCATGAAAAAAATCATACTTGCCGCGGCATTCCTGCTTGCGGCCGCATCCGCCGCACATGCCCAAACGGTGAATGCCGGAAAATACACGGTGGAGGGCACCAATCTCGATGGTTCCGGCTATTCGGGCACCGCGGAAATCACGCTCGCCAGCGATACGACCTGCGTTATCGAGTGGGACACCGCCGGGGTAAAATCCACCGGCGTCTGCATGCTCAATGGCGACGCTTTTGCCGCTGCCTATGTGTTGGGGGATGCGCTGGGGCTCGTTGTCTACAAGGTCAACGGCGATGGAACGCTGAGCGGCACATGGACCGTGACCGGCAAGAACGGTTCCGGCACGGAAACGCTCACCGAAACCAATTGATGGCTCGGAAGACCGGCGCGTTGTTCGCGCCGGTCTTCCATTTGTTGAATTAAAGCGTCGCCATGTCGATGACGAAGCGGTAACGCACGTCGCTCTTGATGACGCGTTCATAGGCTTCGTTGACCTGATCCATGCGGATCAACTCGATTTCCGAGACGATGTTATGCTCGCCACAGAAGTCGAGCATGTCCTGTGTTTCCTTGATCGAACCGATCATCGAGCCGGCAATGCTCTTGCGGCCGGGAACCAGCGAGAAGGCATGCACCGGCACCGGATTTTCCGGAATACCAAGCAGAACCAGCGTGCCATCGACCTTCAAAAGTCCGAGATAGGCGTTCCAATCGATCTCTGCAGAGACGGTGCAGAGGATGAGATCGAAGGTGCCAGCGAGCGCCTTGAAGGTTTCGGCATCGGCAGTTGCATAATAATGATCGGCGCCGAGCTTCAGGCCATCCTCTTTTTTCGACAGCGACTGGCTGAGAACTGTGACATCGGCACCCATGGCATGGGCGAGTTTGACGCCCATATGGCCGAGACCGCCCATGCCGAGGATCGCGACCTTCTTGCCAGGACCGGCACCCCAATTGCGCAATGGCGAATACAGCGTGATCCCTGCGCACAACAGCGGCGCTGTCGCCTCGAAGGGAAGGTTTTCCGGAATGGAGAGCACATAGCCCTCCTTGACGACGATATGGTCGGAATAACCGCCCTGCGTCGGCGTGCCGTCAGCCTCGAAGCTATTGTAGGTTCCGACGAGCCCGGGCTGGTACTGTTCCAGATCGATATCGCGGCTGGCGCAGCCGACGCAGGAATCGACGAAGCAGCCGACGCCGACCCGGTCACCGACCTTGAACTTCGACACGCCAGAGCCAACGGCTGTAACGATGCCTGCGATTTCGTGCCCCGGCACCATGGGGAAAGTCGAGTTGCCCCATTCGTTTCGCGCCTGGTGGATGTCTGAGTGGCAGATGCCGGAATATTTGATGCTGATGACGACGTCATCCTCGCGTGGTTCGCGCCTTTCGAAGGTGAAAGGCTCAAGCGGCTTGGACGCATCCGTCGCCGCATATCCTCGTGCCATGGCCATGGTTTTTCTCCGGTGTTGAAGGGGAACTGCAATGATAATCGAGATGGAACAGGGAGCAGCCTCCCCAAAACTTCCTATGCCAAACAGGCATTGCATCGCTACCGCGATCCTGCAAATTTATTGCACGATTCTGCCGCGCGCCTAACTCGGTTGTCACGCATGTAAGGTAAACCACTATATGTCTGAACGCGAGGTCGAATCTAAATAACTGGAAAGATTTTCGATTATGACGCAGGCAAGTTTACTGCAGAAGGCGGAGTTCATCGATCTCCTTGCCTGTTTGACGCATGCCGATGGTGATTTCGACACAACGGCGCCCGGCTTGACGCTTCACCGGCGCTCCCGGCGGGGCACAAAGATTTGCGGCTCGTACAAGCCCGGCTTTGCGCTGATCGTCCAGGGTGCCAAGCAGGTGATGCTGGGCGACGAGATTTACCGCTATGGCCCTGGCGATTATCTGCTCACCTCGATCGACCTTCCCGTTGCGACGCAGATTGTCGAGGCCTCGCCGGAGATGCCCTATCTGAGCATGACGGTTCAGATCGATACCGCCGGGATCGCCGGGCTGATGGCTGTAACCGATGGACAGAATGCGCCATTGCCCGCTGCGTTGCGCGGCATGGCCGTCAGCGCCCTGACGCCCGAGCTGGAGGATGCAGCCCTGAGACTGCTGCGCCTGGTCAGCCGCCCCACAGACATTCCGGCGCTCGCGCCGCTGATCGAGCAGGAAATCCTGTACCGCCTGCTGACCGGCCCACAGGGCGGGCGGCTGCGCCAACTGGCTGTGACCGACAGCCAATCCCATCAGATCAATCGGGCCTGCCTGTGGCTCAAGGAGCACTATACCCTGCCCCTGAAGATAGAGGAACTTGCCAGCCGCGTCAGCATGAGCGTCTCCTCGCTGCATCACCATTTCAAGGCAATCACCGCCATGAGCCCCATGCAGTACCAGAAGCAGCTGCGTCTGCAGGAAGCCCGCCGGCTGATGCTGGAAGAGATGCTGGATGCCGGCTCGGCCGGACATCAGGTCGGTTATGAGAGCCAGTCGCAGTTCAGCCGGGAATATGCCCGGCAATATGGCGAGCCGCCACTCAGGGATGTCGGCCGGATCCGCCGAAGTCTGATGGACGGTTTATCGAACAACGCCGGGCTTGTGAGCGAGGGTTAGCTGCTCGGCCCCGGGCGACGCGTCTCCCACATGAGGCTGTTTGTCTCGACAACGCTCCATGCGGACATAGGCACGGTTGGAAGGAAAGGCTCTTTTGAGTGAAGAGGACCGACCGCTTTCAAGTCTTCGCGAGGGCGTTGTCGTGCTGTATGTCAATTTGCCATTTTGTGGTATCCGGCGCTTTTAAGACGCAAAGGAGTACACATCGTGAGCGAACAGACCGTCGCCGAGGTAACCGACAACATTTACGCATCGCTCCAATCGGACAATGCCAACATCGACCAGCATATCGTGACCCTTAAGCTGGCTCTGGCGCGTGAAGGCGCCACTGAAGCCGTCTTCGATCCGACCAGACTGGCACAAAACAACCGTTCGGGACGCAAGATGATGCAGGCGTATTTTCGGCAGCGCGGTGTGAGCGTGAAGTTCTCGACCTGACAGGCTGGCGGAGTGTGGGTTCCCCTTGACCGCGCAAGACGACCGTAACCGGGGTAGCAGGTGTCACATGGAGATTGACACAGCCCGCATTCCGAAAATACGGGCTGTGTCGTTTTCAATGGACAGATCAAATCAGAATGAAATCGCTCGTGCCCAGTGTCGTCACGCCGTCCAAGGTTGCGATCAAAACGGCTTCGTGGTCGCCATCTTTGCCATCTTCATCGAACCAGAGCCGCTGCGTGTCTTTCTCGTAAAGGAACGTGGCACCGGCTGTCGTGAAGTCGGCCTCGTCGGCAAGCACTAGCTTGATGGCACCACCCGCGCCGAGACCGAACGCAAGTTTGTCGATTGCGATCCTGTCTTCGCCACGCTTGAAGTCGGTGATCTGGTCTCCACCGTCGGCTAGGTTACCGAACTGGAACGTGTCTTTGCCGGTGCCGCCGGTCAGCAAATCTCCGCCCGAGCCACCGATCAGCGTGTCGTCGCCGCCTCGGCCTTCCAGGATATCGTCCTTGCCGCCGCCCGAAATCCAGTCGCTTATATTCGAGCCGCGGATGTCGTCATCCTGGCTTGTCCCAAGGATCTGTTCGATATTTTTGACCGTGAGGCCACGAGCAAGGCCGTCGTTTTTCGAATTGTCGAGCAAATCGAGTTTTACCGAGGAATCATTGCCATAGTAGTTGAAATCCAGCGTATCGATGCCGGAACCACCGTCGAAAACGTCTTTACCTGTAAATTCATTCCGGGTGAAAGAGTCGTCTCCCGCACCTCCCGACAGGATATCGTTGCCCGCGTCATCGTAAAGTCTATCCTTGCCGTCGCCGCCATTGAGCGTGTCGTTGCCGGCGTTACCGCGCAGAACATCGTCGCCGGAACCTCCCGTGACGGTATCGCTTGCCTTGGTGCCGGTAAAATCCAGTGATTCCATGCCGGAAAATGACGTTGTGGAATTGACCACTACCGTGCCGGTGCTGAAGGCAAATTTGACGCCGGCTGTCAGGGCGGAGACATCGACATAGACCATGTCCGTGCCGCTTCCACCGATGGCACTATCGCCGCCATTGATATGGATGAAATCGTTTCCGGCTCCGGCATCGATGCTGTCCGCGTCCGTATCTCCACTGCTTTCTGCTGCCCAGATTGTGTCTGAACCGTCGCCGCCCTTGAGGGTGTCGCGGCCGTCGCCACCATAAATCCAGTCGTCACCGCCCAGTCCATCGATCGTGTCGTTGCCAACATTCCCGTCGAAAGTATCGGAAAGGCCACCGCCGGTGAACGTGTCGGCGCCTGAACCGCCTGTGATATTGACGCGTTCGAAATTCTTGAGTGTGGCGTCACCATTGACGAGGGTGGCATTGGCACTCAAAATGAAGGTCAGCGCCTTGGTGGTTTCACTGCGATCGATTTGAGCAAGGTCGGTACCGCTCCCGCCTTCGGCAATCAGTTTGCCGAAAGTCTTGCCAATGCCGGCGTTGAGTTCAACGATGTCATCGCCGGCACCGAGATCAAGCGTTGTCGTATCGCCGCCGCTGTGCGCCTCGAAGATGGAAAGCTTGACCGTGTCATTTCCGTCTCCGGCGAAAAAGCTATTGTTACCGCCGAGATCGTACAGCACGTCATCACCCTTGCCGGCGACAATTTTGTCGCTGCCGAGCCCGCTGTCGAGCACATCGCTGCCCTCACTGCCATAGAGCTGGTCGTTGCCGTTCGATGATTTGAACCAGACGCTCTGGGCATTCCCGGCTTTCAAAATGTCATTGCCATAGGCGGTGAAGATATTGAAAATCTCGGTATTCTGGGCAAACGACCCGTTGGACAGTGTTCCCTTGCCATTTATGACGTCGAATGTGTAGCCGGTCGCCTGATAGCCGGAGACGTCGATATAGGCCGTATCGATGCCTGAGCCTCCATCGACCGAGTCTTTCCCGCCTCCGGCAAAGATCGTATCGTCGCCCACTTCGCCGTAAAGCCTGTCATCGCCTGCTCCGCCATCGATATAGTCGTCGCCGGCACCCGCTTTTACGGTGTCGCTGCCATCGTAAGTGACAATCTGGTCGTCGCCGCCGAGCGTCAGGATCGCATTCGCTGCGTTGGTGCCATAAATGTCGTAGTTCTCGATATTGACGATGGTCGAGCCATCAGCAAGTGTGTTGACGACGCTCGCGGCCTTGGCGCCAAAATTTCCGACATTGCGAATCTCGAGTTCGTCATTGCCGCTGCCGCCGTCGATCGCGTCCTTGCCATTGAACAACGTCATCAGAATCTGGTCATCGTCGGAGCCGGCATTCACGGTGTCGATGCCACCGCCGGTGATGATGTAGTCCGCGCCCGCATCACCATTCAGCGTATCGTTGCCATCTCCACCAGAGAGGTAATCGCTACCGTTGCCGGCACTGAGCGTATCGTTGCCATCCTCTCCGTGGAGCGCATCATCCCCGTTGCCGCCGGTGATTATGTCATTGCCGACACCGCCCTGCAGGTAGTCATTGCCGTAACTGCCGGACAGGCCGTCGTCTCCCTCGCCACCGAAGATAAGATCGTCGCCCTGGCCTCCGGACAGCATGTCCTTGCCTTCCCCACCGTCGAGAAAATCATTGCCGCCATTGCCGTTAAGCCTGTCAGCTCCGTCCTGGCCACTGAATTGGTCGTTCCAGCGACCACCGTTCAGCGTATCCGCAAAGCCTGTCGCCGAAATCGCGTATTGCTCGACGCCGATGGCCGTAAAGCCAAAGATCTTGGTCGTTGCCGTCGGATCCTGCGCGGTGAACGCGATGCCGGCTGTACTGGACTGAAGGTTGATATCGACGGTATCCGTTCCCAGTCCGCCGTCTACGATATCATTTTTCCAGTCGCCTATGGCATAATCGCTAAAGCGGTCATCTCCCAGTCCACCAGACAGGGTGTCAGCGTTTGCTCCGCCGAAAATGATATCGTCGCCCTGGCCGCCGGAAATCGTATCCGCGCCAAGCTCTCCAAAGAGCGTGTCGCCTTGAGAGCCGCCGCTGATCGTGTCATTGCCGTCGCCGCCCATGAGAATGTCGGCGCCGAACAATCCGTAGATCTTGTCGTTGCCGCCCATGCCGTAGATGTAGTCAGAGGCGTTCCCGCCGATCAGCGTCTCCGATGCCTCGGTTCCATATTTAATTGCCAATTTGCTCACCATGAATATGTGTTTCAGAAAATTGCAGCCCCTCGCACATCCAGTCCCGGATGTGGTCGGCACCGTCGCAACCGACGCTTAGTCGTCCGTAGCGATGTGTTTCTGCGCACGCACATCTGGCTCCAGGGCGGGACCCATACCTGTATCCGCGGGAACAGCGTTTCATCCGCGAACCACACAGGGACCGTTTTTTCGAGAGAAAATGCGACGACACGTGGATGCGGTGTCAGCAAGGCAAACAGCTGCTCCATCAGCTGGTTGGACGTGGCCAAGATTGGCTTAAAAACTCGAAGCCTGCGCGCCTATAACGGGGATCGACGATAGGGCTCCCATAGGCTCCTATCGTCGATCCCCGGTATTACTTGACCAATGCTCACGTCTGCGAATATCACAGCTCCACGTCTAGCAAAGCGGTCAGCCTTTATCTTTCGAGGCAAAAGAAGGGGTCTAATCCATGTCGGTCGTCCGTCGCAACAATGTGAAGATTGCCGGCAAGGGCGCCCGGGCGATGCTTTTCGCTCACGGGTTCGGTTGCGATCAGAACATGTGGCGCTATGTGGCGCCGCAATTCGAAGCCGATTTCCGCGTCCTGACCTTTGACCATGTCGGGGCTGGCGGCTCCGACCTTTCCGCCTATGATTTCGACAAATACAGCACGCTTGAGGGCTATGCCTCCGACATCGTCGAGATCGGGCGGGAGCTTGGGATCGAGGACGGCATCTTCGTCGGCCATTCCGTCAGTGCCATGATGGGCGTGCTTGTCTCGTTGAAGGCTCCGGGCATGTTTTCCAAGCTGGTGCTCATCGGGCCGTCGCCGCGCTATATCAACGACGGTGACTATCACGGTGGTTTCAGCCAGGAGCAGGTCGATGAGCTCCTGGAGTTCCTGGACAGCAACCATATGGGCTGGTCCCAGGCCATGGCGCCTGTCATCATGGGCAATCCTGAACAGCCTGCGCTCTCCGAAGAGCTGACCAACAGTTTCTGCAGAACCGATCCGGAAATCGCCAAGCATTTTGCGCGGGCGACGTTTACTGCCGACAACCGTGCCGATCTCGACACGGTTACGGTTCCATCCCTTATCCTGCAATGTTCCGAGGACGTGATCGCTCCGGTATCGGTCGGGCACTACCTGCATGCCAAACTGCCGGACAGCAAGCTCGTCCTCCTGAAAGCCACGGGTCACTGCCCGAACCTCAGCCATCCCCAGGAGACAACTGAGGCAATCCGGTCGTTCGTGAGCGCCGAATGAACTCGAACACTGGCAGCGATGTCGATGATCTCGTCGACCTCTTCGAGAACGCACCCTGCGGCTATATCTCGGCCGCACCGGACGGGCGCATCATGCTCGCCAACAAAACGCTGTCCTTCTGGCTTGGCGTGTCCAGCGACAAGATTGTCGGACGCAAGTTTATCGATTTCCTGACCATGCCGGGCAAGATCTATTTCGAGACGCATTTCGCGCCGTTGGTGGCGATGCAGGGGGCATTCAACGAAGTCGCTCTCGACATGGTGAAGGCGGATGGAACCCGTTTGCCCGTGCTGGTGAACGCGGTTGCGCGTATCGCCGAGGAGGGAGCCGTCCGGTTTATCCGGATTACCATCTTCAACGCGACCGACCGGCGCCGCTACGAAAGGGAACTGCTTGAAGCGCGAGCGGCGGCAGAGCGTGCGGCGACGGCGCTGAAGGACCTGAACGCAAGCCTGGAAGAACGTATCGCAAGGGCCGTGCATGAAAAGATCACGGCTGAAAGCGCGCTTCATCAGGCGCAAAAGATTGAAGCGCTCGGTCACCTCACAGGTGGCGTTGCCCATGACTTCAACAACATGCTTGCCGTGGTGATCGGTGGCCTGAGCATGGCGCAACGACGAATGGCGAAAGGCGCGTTTGACGACCTCCCCAAACTGCTTGCCTCTGCCCTGGATGGCGCAAACCGCGCCGCGACGCTGACCCAGCGGCTTCTTGCCTTTTCCCGCCAGCAGCCTTTGTCGCCGGAAACCGTGGATGCCAACAAGCTGGTTGCGAACATGGCAGAGATTCTTGCCTCCACTCTCGGCGAGACCATCCAGAAGGAAACGGTGCTGGCGGCCGGATTGTGGCGGACCAAGGCCGATGCCAACCAGTTGGAGAACGCCGTCCTCAATCTCGCCGTCAACGCTCGGGACGCCATGCCCGATGGCGGCAAGCTGACGATCGAAACCGGGAATGCGTATATTGATGAAGCATATGCGGCGGCCCATGACGTTGCGCCTGGCCAGTATGTAATGATTGCGGTCACGGATACCGGCTGCGGCATGCCGCCGGATATCATCACAAAAGCGGTCGACCCGTTTTTTACGACCAAGCCGGTCGGCAAGGGAACCGGCCTTGGCCTTAGCCAGGTCTTCGGTTTTGCCAAGCAGTCCGGCGGGCATATGAAGATCTACTCAGAGGTCGGCATCGGCACGACCATCAAGATCTACCTGCCCCGTGAATATGAACCGGACGATGCCGTGCAGTCCATTCGAGATGAGAGCGTGCCGCGAGGATCTGCGCGCGAGGTCATCCTTCTGGTAGAGGACGACGCCAGCGTGCGCGAAGTCCATACCCGGATGCTGGAGGAACTGGGCTACGGGGTGATGCCTGTCGATGGTCCGGTTGCGGCACTCGCCGCCATTGACGAGCGCCCGGATGTCAGTCTGCTGTTCACAGATATTGTCATGGCACCAATGAATGGCCGCATGCTGGCGGACGAGGCGCGACGCAGGCGTCCGGGGCTGCCGGTTGTTTTTACGACAGGGTACAGTCGCAATGCGGTCGTCCATAACGGCGTGTTGGATCCCGACGTCATCTTCTTGCAAAAGCCCGCCACGCTCGGGGACATCGCCCGCAAACCGCGAGCCGCTCTCGATTAGGAGCCACGCATTCGTCCGTGCATGAATGGCACTTCGCACCTGAATTCAGTCGTGCACTGCGGCTTTTGGATCGAGCGGATCAATCAATCTGATGCGGCCGAATAGGCTTGGGCAATGTCTGCCATGACTGAAAGTGCGAGCGCATTCGCATCGCGCGCCGGTCCGAACATTCCGATCGGCGCCTTGATCAGATCTGTCTGGGCACGTGAGAAGCCGAGTGCCCACAGCGCCGCGCAGCGACGCTCATGCGTTCGCTTGCTGCCGAGCGCACCGATATAAAATGGTTTTCCGCGCAGCCCCGCCAACAGCCAGGGCAGTTCCTGGTCGAGATCGTGAAACAGCAAAGCGACGGCTGTGTCCTGGTCGATGACGCTCGTGTCGAAATTCTGGGAGGTCTGATCGAAGGACAAGACTTCGAATTTCGAGGCAAGAGCAACCCTGGATGCTGTTGCAAGTTCGATCCCGCGTCCGCAAAGTATCAGCCGGAGCTTCGGCTTGTAGGATCGCATGAAGGACGGCTCGCTCCAGGTGCCCGCTGCTTTCCCCTGTGGCTTGACCGCAGTGATCGCCTGCACGCCGGGATCGTACCGCAGAGTGATCCTCTTGCGCTTCTGAAGAGCCGACAAAATTTGGCGGAGCGGCTTCACGTCCTTGACGACATGGATCGCCAGTGTGATGCCTCCGCCGCAGGGAAGGACGATGTCGAAGAACTGCGAGCCTTCGCCGAGGCGGAGGTATCTGTCCATGCCTTTGTTGATTGCCGCAACCGCCTCCGCAGCGACCGCCGCTTCGGTACAGCCGCCCGAGACATAGCCGCAATAGGCGCCGTCACCGCGGACCGCCATCTGAGCGCCGAGTGCGCGCGCAGCCCCTCCCCGGATCTCGACAAGTGTCACTAGCGCACTGCCATATTTTGTCTCGGCACCATCGGCCGCATACTTGACGATCGCCTCGGCGTCATCGGTCATGAAGGCGCAGAATGGCACAGGTGGAGTGTGAAGCATGGAAAGCGGCGTCGGCATGCGGGGATCCTAACACGTTGGACCGCTACGGCAATGCGCTGTTGCAGTGGTCATCTCACCCGACCCGGATTTTCCAGCATGATTGGAAGGCTGAAAATGCGGCTTCTGACGTCGTTCAGGGTATCGCTGCTGGTCGAAGAGCCTCACGCGCGCTATCTGCTGTCCTGGTGGACAGAGGGCAGTCACATGCTGCAGCATAACATCTTGGGCGAGGCCGATCACGGAGCCGATGGTAGCAGACCGAGAAAACATGCAACATCGCGATAGCATTTCGGTCGCAGCCATCTTGCTGGCGGCGGGACAGGCACGTCGCATGGGAGAAAACGGTCCGCATAAGCTGCTGGCCGAGTTCGATGGTATGCCGCTGGTACGGCGTTCTGCAGCCGTCTTGCTGGCCTCGAATGCGACCCCGGCCATTGCCGTGACAGGGCATCGGCGGGACGATATCGAGCAGGCCTTGGCGGGCCTTGGGATCGACATTGCATTCAACCCATTCTACCGGACCGGCATGGGCAGTTCGGTCGCTTGCGGGGTGTCGCATCCTCAAATTGCCGGGTGCGATGGTGTGCTTGTCATGTTGGCAGATATGCCCGGCATCATGACCGAGCATATCGATAGTCTGGTATACGCCTTCCAGCGCTCGGGCGGAGAAGTCATCGTGCGTGCCGGTTTTCGCGAGAAGCCCGGACATCCCGTCGTATTCCCCAAAGTGCTCCATAAAGATCTGAGGGCACTGACAGGCGATTTTGGCGCACGAAAGCTGATTGTCGAAAGCAACCTCCCGGTCGCGACGATCGATATCGGTCCTGCAGCCTTGCTTGATGTCGATACCCCGATGGCCATTATCGAAAATGGAGGCGTATTGCGCACTTGAGCCGCCTCACAGGCGCCCGCTCAGGATAACTGCCGATTCCGTCGACTTCGACGTCTGTCCAGTGACATAAGAATTTCATTCACTGCCGGAGCGAGCATGGCGCCATCTTCAGGCGCGTGCTGAACTTTTCATCGTTGAAAAGTGGTAGCGGGAGAGGGACTCGAACCCCCGACCCCAGGATTATGATTCCCGTGCTCTAACCAACTGAGCTACCCCGCCGCCGCGACGAAAACTGCAGCTTTTGCCGCGTTGCCATCGTCAGATGGCGGCTTATAAGGTGCGGTTCATGCCGGTGTCAAGCCGAGCCGTTTTAAAAAATCGACGCTTTCCAAAGCGGCTGGACGGTTAAGGGGACTGCTCCAGCATCCCAATGCGTGACGTCAGGCTGCGGCGACCGTTTGCAGCAGATCGCGCAACGCGGCTTGCGCCGCGGGCTCCCGTTCGGACCTCAGGATGAAGCCGCCGCCATAAACCCGTGCGTCTTCGCCTGTACCCGAATACAAGGCGCAGGCCTGGCCGGGCGCGACACCTGCCTCCCCGTCCAAGAGGTCCACGAAAATGCCACCGGCATCGGCATGCAGAACGGCCGGGGCCGGCTGCCGGGTGGAGCGAACTTTTGCGAAACAGGAGAACCCGTCTTTCGCCATAGTGCCAATATCGTCGTCGCCGAGCCAGTTTACGTCGCGCAGATAAACCCGGCGGGTTTCAAGCGCTTCCTTCGGGCCAACGATCACCCGGCGCGAGCGTGCGTCGAGATGGACGACATAGAGCGGCTCGCCGGTTGCAACGCCGATGCCGCGGCGCTGTCCGATCGTGTAATGCAGAATACCGTCATGCCGGCCGAGAACCCGGCCGTCCAGATGTACGATATCGCCGGCCAGAGACGCGTTCGGCTTCAGCTTTGAGACAATATCGGAATATTTCCCCTGCGGCACGAAACAGATGTCCTGACTGTCAGCCTTCTTGGCGACGACAAGACCCATGTCTTCAGCCAGCGCGCGCGTTTCCGACTTGGTCAGATGACCAAGCGGAAACCGCAGATAGTCGATCTGCTCCTGTGTGGTGGCAAAGAGAAAGTAGCTCTGGTCGCGATCCGCGTCGGCCGGCCGGTACAGCGCGCGGCGTCCGGGCGCGCCTGGACGGGGATGGGCCTTGGAGCGGATATAATGGCCGGTCGCCAGTGCATCGGCACCGAGGTCACGCGCCGTTGCCAGGAGATCCGCGAACTTCACCGTCTGATTGCAGGCAACGCAGGGGATCGGCGTTTCGCCGGCCACATAGCTTTCGGCGAAGGGATTGATCACCGTTTCGCGAAAGCGCTGCTCATAATCGAGGACATAATGCGGTATGCCGAGTACGTCGCAGACGCGGCGGGCATCGTCGATGTCCTGTCCGGCGCAGCAGGAGCCGGCGCGATGGACAGCCGCGCCATGGTCGTAGAGCTGCAGGGTGATGCCAAACACATCATATCCCTCACGCTTCAAAAGACCGGCAACGACGGAGGAATCGACGCCACCGGACATAGCGACGACGACGCGCGTTTCTTCGGGCTTGCGATTAAAATCTAGACTGTTCAAGGCTTCCATCCGGCACTGAGCGGGCGTCTGGTTACGCCCTGTGCGACCATACCCTGTTTCCAGCAAGCGGCCAACACCCCGGCAAAGCGGGCTAGGTCCTACCCCCACTCATATAGAAAGTCTCATGGGCTCGAACAAGAGTGCCGGCGCAAGCTGATCAGATCAGCTTCAGGCGCATGGCCCGGGCGATGGCCTGCATTCTGTTGACGGCATCAAGCTTGCGTGTCGCCGTCTTGAAATAGCTTGAAACCGTATAAACCGAAATCCCGAGAATGATGGCGATTTCGTCGCTGCTTTTTCCAGCGGCTGCCCAGCGTAGACATTCGGTTTCCCGGGCTGAAAGTTTTTCGCGCTGGGATGCCGCTGGCCTGAAGGTCTTTTCCAGGATTTCGAACAATTGCACGAGCGTGAGATAGAGATCGGCGGTCTCCTGCCGGCCCGGCTCCCGACGTTCACCGGACAAGAGCGCCACGAAGGCCTCGCCTTCGGTGCTGTGAAGCAGGACTGCAAAGGCGTGGCGGCCAATGCACGTGGTGAGCAGCTCCGCCGGCAAAGCAACGCCGTCGGGTTGTGCCAAAAGATCGATCGTCTGGCCGAACACCGGCAATTTGGTCCGCCGGAGACGCTCTATCAGTACGCAGCCCTGGAATGTCACGGCGGCGTCGTAGTCGCGAACCGTGTTGGAGGGCCAGTTGCTGAGAACCAGGTGCCCTGCAAAACCCTGATGGTCCCCGAACGGCATCCGGGCAATCATAAACTGGCTGAAGCCGAACCGCGCGGCGCACTGGCGCATCAAATGAGTGACTTCATATTCCGTGCGGATTGTGGAGGGCCCTTTTCCAGAGACAAAATCGTCATAGGCATCGCTGTGCAGGGAGGATTTTTCAGAAACTTTCATATATCTCACGACCTGCCGGCCATTCGCCGGCACCTTCGAAATCCGCCAACGCCGATACCCGCAGCGCAAACCGTCCCCAAAGGGCGCCGGTTAAACGGCGCCTCGAAGGGCGATCAAAACAACGGCTCGAAGATCGGGGGGCGATAGGGCGCCGCTTGGCACCCGGAGCATCAGGATGATGTCTCCCTTCAGTTAAGGGAGCCTATCTAGCAAATTTCACCTTTGATTATATGAATATATCTGCATGGCTCCTATGCAGCAGCACCCGCCCCAGGCGCTACAACGATGAAATTCACCGTCACGCTCAAACGCAGCGACCTTGCGCCGCCCCGCGTCGTCAACATCAGCTTTGCGCGGAAGTCTCTAAAATTATGAGCAAATTGTTACCACTGGCTTAGGCAAATGTTAAATGTGGCAGAGTAAGTTGTCTGGATATGGTCTTGAGTATGTGTAGAGAGTCCAATGACCGAAATGATACGACCCCGCGTGAAATATGTCATCGGTCCCGATGGCAGTCCTTTGACGATTGCAGATTTGCCGCCCGCCAACACCCGTCGCTGGGTTATCCGACGCAAAGCTGAAGTCGTCGCAGCCGTTCGCGGCGGGCTTCTGAGCCTGGAAGAAGCCTGTGAACGTTATACCTTGACCGTAGAAGAATTCCTGTCCTGGCAATCATCGATCAGCGACCACGGTCTTGCCGGACTTCGGACAACCCGCATTCAGCAATACCGCCACTAGCGGCGCAGTTGCTATACACGTCTCGGGCGGCAGTCGTGAAACGGCGGGCCGCCCGCAGCATTTTGCACTTCACACGCCCTCGCCCTGCGGGCAAGATGCTGTCGATGCACACTGCAAAAGACGGGGCGGGAAATGCAAATCGAAAAGTCGGACGATGGCGTCCATGGCCGCTACAGCCTGTCGGTTGATGGCCAAACAGCCGAAATGACCTATTCCAGATCATCACCGCATCTGATCATCATCGACCACACTGCGGTTCCCGACGCATTGCGCGGCAAGGGCGTCGGCCAGGCGCTGGCAGCCCATGCGGTAGCGGACGCGCGACAGGGCGGTTGGAAGATCATACCTCTGTGCCCGTTCATGCTGGCGCAGGTACGACGTCACGCGGAATGGCGCGACGTCGTTGCGGCCTGAGCCAAAGGCAGTTGCGCAGCGGTCTCGACGTTTTCCAAACACCGTTTTCCGAAATGCGAAAGCCCTTCTCACGAACTCTCACAAGTCCGTCAGAAGGGCTTTCATACTGATCCGTCGTCCCTTCGTCAGGCGCGCATACGCGTGCCGCCGTCCCGCTCCTCGAGAGCTGTTGCCTTGGCGAACTCCGCTTGGACTTCCTCCAGGGCCAGCTCTGCCGCATCCTGCTGAATTTTCAGTTCGCGAACCGAAACCTGCAGGTTGTCGGCCCTCTGCCGCGCCGCCTTGGCGAAAGTCGGATAGGCAAAATGCGAAGGATCCGTAATCCCCGATTTCTTTTCCTCGAACGTGATCTGGTTTTCCAATTCCTTGGTCATCCGCTCAAATTCGGCCATCATCATTTGAAGCTGGTTCAACTGACGCTGTTTCTCCTTCACCTGAAATTCCTTCAGGCGAACAAGGCTCTCACGTGACTTCATACGCAATACTCCGTGGATGCGAGACCCCGGTTACCGGATTATGACCCGTTCAACCGACCTATCCTGTCGGAAAATAAAAAAATCCCAGCGATCTTAACAAAATCCTACCGCTGGTAACCTTTCGTTTACGGGCATCGTTAATCATAGGGACGATCATTTAAGGGTCGGTAAATGACAAACACCAAATTTGATGTTCGTCATAGAATGAGTCGAATGAGTCGGATAGCGCGACTTCTTAATGTCGAAGATTAAGAAAGCGATTTCGGATTAGCGTGCAAAAACAGGGGAATGCCAAAAATATTTAACAATTTCTACTCTCTTGCCAGAGTGAATCAGAATTTGTTAACCATTTACTGGCAGCCTCCAAATCAGGCAACGACTGGATCCGTATCGCGTAAGACGGCCATCACACGACCTTCGCGGCGGCGGAAAAGGGGACAATTATGCGGGTTCTACTCATCGAAGACGACAGCGCGACAGCGCAGAGCATCGAACTGATGCTCAAGTCGGAGAGTTTCAACGTCTACACCACCGATCTCGGTGAAGAGGGCGTCGATCTCGGCAAGCTTTATGACTATGACATCATTCTTCTCGACCTGAACCTTCCGGACATGTCCGGCTATGAGGTTTTGCGCACGTTGCGCCTGTCCAAGGTCAAGACACCGATCCTCATCCTGTCCGGCATGGCCGGCATCGAGGACAAGGTTCGGGGCTTAGGCTTCGGCGCCGACGATTATATGACCAAGCCTTTCCACAAGGACGAACTGGTTGCCCGCATCCATGCGATCGTACGCCGTTCCAAGGGTCATGCACAGTCGGTCATTTCGACGGGCGAACTGATCGTCAACCTGGATGCAAAGACAGTCGAAGTCGGCGGTCAGCGCGTTCACCTGACGGGCAAGGAATACCAGATGCTGGAGCTTCTTTCGCTCCGCAAGGGTACGACGCTCACCAAGGAAATGTTTCTCAACCACCTCTATGGCGGTATGGATGAGCCCGAGCTGAAGATCATCGACGTCTTCATCTGCAAGCTGCGAAAGAAACTGGCGAATGCCGCCGGCGGCGCAAATTACATCGAGACCGTCTGGGGACGCGGCTATGTGCTGCGCGAGCCGGAAGGTGATCTGGCCGAAAGCGCCTGATCGACCGGTAGATCGGCCCCTCCCCCGCCCGCATGGAGGTAGCGTTGCCGGTTTCTTCGGTTCAAAGCACGGTTATAGCGAACCCGCCTCACGGCGGGTTTTTTCATGCCGATCCCTTCTCCAGAAACTCGCGCCATCACATGCAAAAAGCCGCGACAGAGCGCGGCTTTCCGGCATCAAACTGTATCTCGGCGATCAGGCGGCGAGAGCCAGACTGCCGAAAACGCTGGTGAGGATCTTGCGGTCGAAGGGCTTCAGCAGGAAATCGTCGGCGCCGGCGCGCTTGCCGGCCATCATCTTCTTCAGATCCGCTTCGACGACGCAGTAGTAGATACGGACGCTCTTGCCGTTCGGCAGGGTGCGGATATTGGCGATGAGTTCCAGCGCACCGTCGAGACCAGCATCCACGATGATGATATTGGGAAGTTCGGCCTCGCAGCGCACAAGAGCTTCAAGCCCGTTGGCAGCCTCGGACACAAGAAAGTTCAACCCCGAAAGAATGCGTTTGCCGACCTTGCGCACGACGTCTGAATCATCGGCAATCATCAAGCGCTGCATCTTTGGCTCCTTTTTTACATCGAAACGGGAGTCTCTCCCATCACAATCGTAAACCGGTTTGGCAAAGAATTTCTTACCACGGCCGCCCGAATTCTCATTGTGTTGGAGAGATTTCAGCCATCCTCGCCGAGAAGACGATTTCCTCGGCCGTCGAGCTCACCTCGATCTCCATGCCCGCCTCTTCGGCGAGAAGCACGGTATAGTACGGCTGGATCGTGTGCGCATCGACGTCTTCCTCAAGCGTACCGGAAAGCAGTTCAACGAGTTTCGGAGGAACCCGCATCATCCGCCCCTTGGCGATCAGCTTGAACACCGCGTCATATTCGGGATTCTCGAGGATCACGTCGACCACTCCGCCACGCGGGATGCTGCCATAGGCAATCAGAAACAGGTTGAGCAGCAGCTTCACGCGGTTCTTGGCGATGATAACGCGCGGACCGCTCCAGGTGACTTCCGTCTTCTTCTCGACCAGAGCGAAATCCTTAGCCGCCTTTTCGGCCTCTCCCGTGTCGATGGACGCTCCTACCGAACCGGACGCGCCAAAGGCGAGCCGGGCGAATTTCAGCCGGACCGACGCGTTGAGCGCGCTCGTGCGGATAAGATCCATAGCATCGGCATCGGCGCCGCCTTCGTCGAGAAGTTCGAGCCCGTTGTTGATCGCACCGACAGGCGAAATGATGTCGTGGCAGACCCGGCTGCACAAAAGCGCCGCAAGGTCGGGACCGGTCAGGGTCAGGTTCGGATTTTTTGCCATGTCGTTTCCTTGCTAGCTGCAACCGGCCCGGATGTGGCCTGACAACTGTCGATGAGAATGTCTTACCGCTTGTTAGCCCGCGAAGATTGCGCGCACATAGCGTCAAGAAAGGCAATCATAAAGACACCACATTTGGTAAACCGATTATTAAGACGATCGGTTCAAATTGCTGACGATCGACGCGAAATCGCCGCAGGCGCGAAGGGCCGGACAACCGGCCTCCGCGAGCCATGCAGCCGCTCCCGGACCAGGAGAAAATTATGCAGCTTATTCCCAGTATCGTCAAAGATGTCCTCCGGGGAATTGTCCTTGCCCTGATGGTAGCCTTCGGCATTCTTGCGCCAGCCCATGCGCAGAGCGCCAACAGCAGCCAGTACACAATGCAGGAAATCATCGATACCGGCCACGGTTTTTTCGGATCGGCATCCGGTGGCCTTGCCAAGGTGGTCGAGCGGGCCTTTCAGAGTTACGGCCTGCCGAACGGCTATATTCTCGGCCAGGAAGGCTCCGGCGCTTTTGTGGCGGGGCTGACCTATGGCGAGGGCGACCTCTACACCAAGAATGCCGGCCAACATAACGTCTTCTGGCAAGGGCCCTCGCTCGGCATCGACTGGGGCGGACAGGGCAGTCGCGCGATGGTTCTCGTTTACAATTTGCCAAGCGTTCCCGCACTCTACAAACGCTTCGGCGGCGTTTCGGGCTCCGCTTATGTCGTCGCGGGCGTCGGCATGACGGTGCTGACCGACGAGACCATCGTGCTTGTTCCGATCCGGACAGGCATCGGCGCACGTCTCGGCATCAATGTCGGCTATCTGAAATTGACCGAGCAGCCGACCTGGAACCCGTTCTGAAGCAGGTACGCCACATTATCCATGCTGTTCAAGATTTGGCCACCGCGTCTTGAAAAAAAGTCACGTTGGCCGAATAGTCGCGGTGGTAGTGGTTCGAGCGATGGAGCCGGAATCCTGTCGCGCGCTTCGAATGAGATGGCCAGGCCTTGATTGAATTTGTACTTTTGTTCGCACTGGGCTTCCTGACGGCGGCGATCCTCGGTCTGCTGGTGGCGCCGGCAGTGCACAGGCGCATTATCCGGTTTGCGGAAGACCGGCTGAAGGCCACAATGCCTTTGTCGCCACAGGAAGTGCGGGCCCAGAAAGACGCCGCCCGAGCCGGCTATGCCGCAGAGAATGCGCGCACTAGTCAGACCCTGAAGCGCGAACGCGACAAGAATGTCGCGCTGATGATCAGGAATGGAGAGATCCTGAAGGAGGCGCAGCGCCTGGGCGGCGAGAATGCCGACCTGCATACGCAGCTTGCCGACATGAATGTCGAGGCCGCTGACCTGCGATCGGCAATCCGGCAGATGGAGCAGACCACCGCAAGACTGAAGTCGAGCCTCACGGATGTCGAGCGCGACAATGTCAAAAAGGCGATCGACATCAAGACCCTGACGCGCCAGATCGATCATCTCGGCTCGGAAATAGACGGCATGAGGATTGATGCGGCCGCTCACCAGACAGAAACCGAGCATCTGAAGAGCCGCATAGCCGGCCTGCGGGACGAACGCGAAGGTCTGAGAAACGAGTTGAAAGCCGAGGCGACCAAGGCCAGGGAGATGGAAGCGCGACTGGCACGCGAGGAGACCCGTATCCGCCAGTTCGAGACAAAGCTTGCGCGGGAAATCGCGTCCAATGCCGACAAGGAGAATGCGCTCGAGCGGCGTGCTGCTGAAATCGACAGGCTGAGATCCCGGCTGAAAGAAAGCGGTGCGGATCTGCGGCAAGCCTCGAAGGCCTTGCGTGCCGGGGCCTTGGAACAGCCGAACCACAAAATCGACATCCCCGCCACGCCGCAGGATGACACTCCTTTGCCTGAGGCCCTGCCGTTGGATGCCAATGTCCCGGACGAGGCCAGCCTTGCAATCCCCGCGGAATATGCGCGAACCCGAGCAACGGCGCTGGCGGAGCGGCTCATCAACTCGAAAAATACCACCCATGATGACGCAATGCGCGAGGAAATGGCCGATATAGCGGCGACACTGGTTGCGCTGACCGCGCGCAAAGAGGGCACCGGTTCGCCGATACCGGGACTTGTCGCCTCAAAGGAAGCTGCAAGGGGGAACGGCAACGGCGGTCTCGCGTCCCGTATCCGAAGCATGCTGCCGCCCGAAATATCGTGAACGGCGTCAGAGAATCTCTTTGATCGTCGCGATCTGATGGAGCGCGATACCTGTAGCCGTTGCAACGTTGAGGCTGTCGAGACCCGGACGCTGGCGAATTCGGGCCGTGCGGATGGAGGACAGAATGTCGACTGGAAGCCCCTCCCCCTCGGTGCCCGCAACAAGCGCGATGCGCGGCGCCGCCGGAATATGCTGGAGGTCCGTCTTGCCGCGCGGAGAAAGCCCCCATATCGCGAAACCTGCATCCCGAAGCAGAGACAGGAGGTGGTGGATCGATCCCTGGCGCGCAAACGGCAGGGTGAGCGCGGAGCCGACGGAAACGCGGATCGACTTGCGGTACATCGGATCGCAGCTGGTTGCGTCCATCAGGATCGCATCGACGCCGAAAGCCGCAGCGTTGCGGAACATCGATCCCATATTGTCGTGATTGGAAATATTGCAAGCCGCCAGCACAAGGCTTTTTGCAGGAAGGCTGGCAATCAGCGTCTGGAGTCCGGGCGCCGCATCCCGCTTTCCGAGCGCCAGAACACCGCGATGCATATCGAAGCCGGCAATGGCATTGAAAACGGTCTTGTCGGACACGAAAACCGGAACATGCGCCGGAAAAGCGGCGAGAATATCCGCGATGCCGGCCAAACGGCTTTCCAGAACCAGAACAGCCTCGGCTTCTACGCCCCTTCCAGCCCGGTGCGCTTGTGCCAGCATGCGCAGAACCACGGTACCCTCGGCAATGAAGCGGCCATGCCTGCCGGTGAGATCCCGCTCCTTGATGGAGACGAAACCGGCGATGCGCGGATCCTGCGGATCAGCAATCCGGATTGGAAGCGCCCTCACGGCGGTTCAGTTCGCTGTGACTGCGATATCGCTGACGATCCGCCCGGCGCCTATATCGAAGACGATCGCCTTGCCCTCACCCCCAGGCATGATCCCGTAGAACAGAATCTGGCCGCCCGACAGCGCGACATCCGAAACCTGGAAACCAGGCGGCAGCGCCGCCGTTGCGGCGACCGGCGCGTCGCTGGGCACCGTCGCAGCCGCGCTGCCGGCGCCCTCCCGGTCGTCCAGCCGCGTTAGCTTGTAGACAATCGCGCCGAGCACGACCATAAGCATGACCATCATGACACCGGCCGAGACGAGCTGCAGACGGATCATCTTGCGGCGCACGTTCTCCATCACCGGATCGAGCGGCTTGTCTTCCTGTTCGACTGGCTTCTGACTAGACATGGCTGTGAAACCTTGCGGAATGGAAATGAAGAATGAGCGACCCCTTTAAACAAGCCACGGCAATTAGGAAAGTCCTGACGGCAAATGAGGATGCCGAGGGCCGGATGGATGCCTTTCTCACGCAAGCCTTGGGCGGCGAATTCTCCCGCAACCGCATCAAGAGCCTGATCGAACAGGGCGAGGTCTCCGTCAACGGCAAACCTGTGACGGAAGCCAAGAAGAAGGTTCAGCCCGGCGACATCTTCGAGATCGGCCTGCCGGAGCCGGAAGATCCTGAGCCAAAGGGCGAGGCGATCCCGCTCGACGTGCTCTACGAGGATGCCGACGTGATCGTACTCGTCAAGCCGCCGGGGCTCGTCGTCCATCCGGGAGCCGGCAATTGGACCGGCACCCTGGTCAACGCGCTGATCCACCATTGCGGCGATAGTCTTTCCGGGATCGGCGGCGTCAAGCGGCCAGGCATCGTCCATCGTCTCGATAAGGACACGAGCGGCGTCATGGTCGTTGCCAAGAACGATGCCGCCCACCGCCATCTCTCGGACCAGTTTGCCGATCACGGTCGCACCGGTCCGTTGGAGCGGGCGTACCGGGCAATTGTCTGGGGACGGCCGCGCGGACTGAAGGGAACCATCGATGCGCCGCTTGGGAGAGCGGGAGACCGTGTCAAGCGCGCCGTAAAGCAGGAGGGCACCGATGACGCACGCGAAGCCATCACCCATTACGAGGTTGTCGAACGCTATCATGAAAAGCCGGACGCGACGGCCCTTGCTTCAATGGTCGAATGCCATCTCGAAACGGGACGAACGCACCAGATTCGCGTGCACATGGCCCATATAGGCCACCCGTTGATCGGCGATCAGGATTACGGGGCCGCCTTCAAGACCAAGTCCAATCTGCTTCCGGACGCGGCGAAAATCATTGTCGATCGCTTTCCCCGTCAGGCGCTGCATGCCTTCATGCTGGCGTTCGAACATCCCTCGACGGGCAAAACCATGCACTTCGAATCCCCCGTGCCCAACGACATGCGGGAACTGGAAGCTGCTCTCAAAATGACCTCGTGACCCTTAATCTTTCCCCAATGAAGTACTGCATGCATCTTTTTTAAGCTCGGCGCGTTTCTCTTCCGGTACAATAAGGAGAGAACCAATGATCGATGCATCAAAGATCAACGAGCATGCCGAAGTCATCAGCGCGGATGGTGTCCATGTCGGAACCGTGGATCGCGTCGAAGGCGGCCGCATCAAATTGACCAAGAAGGATAGCGGCGCAGGCCACGAGGATCACCACCATTTCATCGAACTGGCGCTTGTGGAAAGCGTCGATGAAAATCGTGTCCGGCTGAGTGCCAGCAGCGCCGAGGCAATTTCGGCGGAAGAAGAAGAGAGCGGCTCATCCGTTCACTGACCGGACCCGGGTGCGGCAGCGAAAAAAGCATTCCATTTCCTTGATATTTTCGCGCGGCAACCCGATTTACGTTCTACACCCATACAGAGCGAAAGTTCTCCCGCCTTCACGTATCTGTGAGGCGGGAAACCTTGAATCGCGCTTTCGCGGCTCTTATTTATAAGAATGTGGGGTCGACAGACCCACAATCCCGGCCAGCCAAAAGGTGACCGGAACGCGAAAGGGGTGCAGAATGGCCCGCAGTACAATGCCAAGCATTGCCGCCGGCGAAGGCGGTCTTAATCGTTATCTCGACGAAATCCGCAAATTTCCCATGCTCGAGCCGCAGGAAGAGTACATGCTCGCCAAGCGGTATCAGGAGCATGATGATCGCAAGGCTGCTCACCGGCTCGTGACAAGCCATCTGCGCCTCGTGGCGAAGATCGCGATGGGCTACCGGGGATATGGCTTGCCGATCGGCGAAGTCGTATCGGAAGGCAATGTCGGACTGATGCAGGCGGTCAAGAAATTCGACCCGGAACGCGGCTTTCGTTTGGCGACCTACGCGATGTGGTGGATCAAGGCATCGATACAGGAATACATCCTGCGCTCATGGTCGCTTGTCAAAATGGGCACGACGGCCAACCAGAAGCGGCTGTTTTTCAATCTGCGCCGTCTTAAGGGCAAGATCCAAGCGTTGGATGAAGGCGATCTCAAGCCGGATCAGGTGAAGCATATCGCGACGACTCTGAATGTCTCGGAAGCCGAGGTGATTTCGATGAACCAGCGCCTGTCCGGCGACGCTTCGCTGAATGCGCCGATCAAGGCGGGCGAAGGCGAATCCGGTCAGTGGCAGGATTGGCTGGTCGATGATCACGATACGCAGGAAGACATGCTGATCGAGCAGGACGAACTGGAAAATCGGCGCGGCTTGTTGTCGAACGCCATGAAGGTCCTCAACGATCGCGAACGCCGCATCTTCGAAGCTCGTCGCCTGGCGGAAGATCCTGTTACACTCGAAGACCTTTCCACGGAATTCGATATCAGCCGGGAGCGTGTCCGCCAGATTGAAGTCCGCGCCTTTGAAAAGGTGCAGGACGCCGTCCAGAAGGCGGCACTGGCGCGTCAGAACGCCCTTAGGGTCGTCGAAGACGCCTGAACCATCGACAGCGCTTGATCTAAAAAATCACGCCGAAAGTTCATCCGTAACTTTCGGCGTCATTGATTCCGGGCCAATTTTCTCCGTCAAAACCTCATCCGGTTAACAGACATGCTTAACCGAAGGTTAACCAGTGGGTGTGATGATCGCGGCTGACAGGCGCTGTGCGACAATGACACCGCGAACGGTTTTCCAAGGACGGTACGATGAACTGGCGGCCCATTCTCTTTTCTGCATGCTGCACGGCCGCGTTACTTGCCGGTGGTCCAGCGATGGCGGCGGACGATCTTCTCGATGCACCGGAAATCAGCATCGCCGCAGCAAAGGCGGGAGGCCAGGGCTTTTACCTGCGAGGAGATCTCGGTTACGCCCCCTGGACGGATGAGGGCGATGCATCGCTGCAGCTTTTTGACGGTGACACCTTCGACTTCAACGCCGATTCGAGCAAGCCATTCTCCGGATCCCTGGGCATAGGATATCAGATCAACGATATGGTCCGCGCCGACCTGACCGGCGACTATTTCGACGGCCGTTTCGATGGCAGCGGTCAAGCGGATATCCCCTGCGCCGGCGAGGCGGCAGGCACATCGTGCGCGGGCGACCTGCGGGCCAGCTACAAAGCCGTCGGCGTCATGGCGAACGGCTATGTCGATTTGGCCACGGTTGCCGGACTGACCCCTTATGTCGGAGCCGGCCTTGGCGTAACCCAGTTACGGTGGGACGATGTCGCACTGCGGACAGACTGCGTGACGGGCACCGCGGCCTGCTCGGGGGCCGCTCCGGTCGATCAGGCTTTCGACGGAGAAACAAGCTGGCGTCTCACCTATGCGCTGATGGCCGGCGTGTCCTATGACATGACGGAGCGACTGAAGCTCGATGTCGGCTACCGCTATTCAAAGATCGGCGATGGCGACATGTTTGCAAGGGGCGGCGTTGACGGACGCGACGACGGGCTTGGCCGTCACGAACTGCGTGCCGGGTTGCGTTTTTCGCTCTGGTAGGCGAACGCTTCGTAGGCCGGCCGAACCTGGAAGCGCCAGAAATCTTTCTGCAAGCGACACAAGCATCTTGACATCCTTCCGGTCCCGCCATATCCACCGGAGCAGGCCACCTCTCCCTAACGAGAGGCTTTCTATCTGGAAGGATAGCTCAGATGACGACACCTGCCACGCCGGAATTGCGTCCGGCAAACACCCATTTTTCTTCTGGCCCTTGCTCGAAGCGTCCCGGTTGGTCGCTCGACGCGCTCTCTGATGCAGCCCTAGGTCGCTCGCATCGCGCCAAGGTCGGCAAGGCCAAACTCAAACAAGCCATCGACCTCACACGCGAAGTTCTGCAGGTTCCCGCAGACTACCGCATCGGCATCGTCCCGGCGTCCGACACCGGCGCCGTCGAAATGGCGTTGTGGTCGCTGCTCGGCCAGCGCGGCGTCGATATGGTCGCCTGGGAAAGCTTCGGCTCCGGCTGGGTTTCCGATGTCGTCAAGGAACTGAAGCTTCCCGACATACGGAAATTCGTGGCCGATTACGGCAAGATCGTCGATTTCGCCCAGATCGATTTCGACCGCGATGTCGTCTTCACCTGGAACGGCACAACCTCGGGCGTCCGTGTACCGAACGCCGATTTCATCCCGGCAGACCGCAAGGGCCTGACGATCTGTGATGCGACGTCCGCCGCCTTTGCGCAGGACCTCGATTTTGCGAAGCTCGATGTCGTTACTTTCTCCTGGCAGAAGGTTCTTGGCGGAGAAGGCGCGCATGGCATCCTCATTCTCAGCCCGCGTGCTGTCGAGCGTCTGGAAAGCTATGAACCATCCTGGCCGCTGCCGAAGATCTTCCGCATGACCAAGGGCGGCAAGATCATCGAAGGCATCTTTCAGGGCGAGACGATCAACACCCCCTCGATGCTCTGCGTCGAGGATTATATCGATGCGCTTGTCTGGGCAAAGTCGCTGGGTGGCCTCAAGGCGCTGATCGCACGGGCAGATGCCAACGCGCAGGCCATCGAGGATTTTGTCGCAAAAACGGACTGGATCGCCAACCTCGCAGTCGATCCGGCCACACAGTCCAACACGTCGGTTTGCCTGAAGATCGTTGACGCCGACATCGCTGCTCTCGATCCTGCCGGACAGGACGCCTTTGCCAAGGGCATGGTCGCACTTCTCGAAAAGCAGGGTGTAGCTCACGACATTGGCGCCTATCGCGATGCCCCCTCCGGCTTCCGTATCTGGGCTGGCGCCACCATTGAGACGTCGGATCTTGAGGCATTGATGCCCTGGTTCGACTGGGCCTTCGCGACGCAGAAGGCGACGCTTTCACAGGCTGCGGCCTGACCGGCAGATGCCGCGCCTTTGTCGGCGCGGTATTCCCATCCCCTTTCCATTTTTGACGAACCCAATGGAGGCCTCCCATGGCACCGCGCGTACTCGTATCCGACGAACTCTCCGAAACCGCCGTCCAGATTTTCCGCGATCGGGGCGTGGACGTCGATTTCCAGCCGCAACTCGGCAAGGACAAGGACAAACTTGCCGAAATCATCGGCAATTATGACGGTCTTGCGATCCGCTCCGCCACCAAGGCGACGGAAAAGCTGATTGCGGCTGCGACCAATCTCAAGGTTATCGGCCGCGCCGGTATCGGCGTCGACAATGTCGATATCCCGGCCGCCTCGCGCCGTGGCATCATCGTCATGAACACGCCGTTCGGAAACTCGATCACCACCGCGGAACACGCCATTGCACTGATGTTTGCCGTCGCCCGGCAATTGCCGCAAGCCGATACGTCCACCCAGGCCGGCAAGTGGGAAAAATCGAAATTCATGGGCGTCGAGATCACCGGCAAGACCCTCGGCGTCATCGGCGCCGGCAATATCGGCGGCATCGTCTGCGCGCGCGCCATCGGCCTGAAGATGCATGTGCTGGCCTATGATCCCTTCCTGTCGAAGGAGCGGGCCGAGGAAATGGGCGTGACCAAGGTCGAACTGGACGAATTGCTGGCCCAGTCCGATTTCATCACCCTGCATGTGCCGATGACAGACAAGACGCGCGGTATACTCAACCGTGAAGCGCTTGCAAAGACGAAGCCCGGCGTGCGGATCATCAATTGCGCTCGCGGCGGTCTGGTGGACGAGGCAGCCCTTGCCGACGCCATCAAGTCAGGTCATGTCGCCGGCGCCGGCTTCGACGTGTTCGAAGTCGAGCCCGCAAAGGAAAGCCCGCTTTTCGGCCTGCCGAATGTCGTCTGCACACCGCATTTGGGTGCTTCCACAACCGAGGCGCAGGAGAATGTGGCGCTTCAGGTTGCCGAGCAGATGTCCGACTACCTCGTCAAGGGCGCTGTATCCAACGCCATCAACATGCCTTCGATCACGGCAGAAGAAGCGCCGATCCTGAAGCCCTTCATTCGGCTTGCGGACGTTCTCGGGGCGTTTGTCGGCCAGGTGACGGAAAGCGCCATCAAGGAAATCGAAATCCTTTACGACGGCTCGACCGCCGCAATGAACACCAAGGCACTGACGAGTGCAGCACTAGCCGGGCTGATCCGCAGCCAGGTTTCCGACGTCAACATGGTGTCCGCACCTGTGATGATCAAGGAAAAGGGTATCATCCTGTCCGAGGTCAAGCGCGACAAGTCGGGCGTCTTCGACGGCTATATCAAGCTGACGGTTACAACCGGAAACCAGAGCCGTTCGATCGCCGGGACAGTCTTTTCGGATGGCAAGCCGCGCTTCATCCAGATCAAGGACATCAATCTGGATGCCGATGTCGGCAACCACATGATCTACATCACCAACACCGACGTTCCCGGCATGATCGGTTTTATCGGCATGACACTCGGCGATGCCGGCGTCAACATCGCCAACTTCCAGCTCGGCCGTGCCCAAGCCGGATCGGACGCGATCGCGCTGCTTTATGTCGATGGTCCGGTGTCGGATGAGGTTCTGGACAAGCTGCGGGCGAATGCTGCAATCCGCCAGGCCAAGCTCCTGACCTTCAACGTCGAATGAAGCGTTGAACCTATGTGAATATCCGGCACGCCACCTTTTGAAGCACTGGCGTGCCGAACCGGCTTTCAGCCCACAGCGTTGCCGTCCCTCCATCTCCTGTGCAGCCGGCAATAGGGCAAGCCCGCCTGCTTATGGGAATGACGCCGGACCACGCTAGACAAGGCGCAGGCTTCCGACAGCGCCTGTCGACAGCAGCAGTTTCGTATGCCAGGCCATCGATCGTCGGAAAACCCTTTTACCCCTTCGGTCTTCCCCGCTCCGCAACCCCGATACCACCAAGCACCAGAAGCATCGCGATGATGTGGAACGTCTGCAAATCCTCGCCAATCAGCGCGATCGACAACAGCGTGCCGAAGATCGGGATCGTGTTGATGAAAAGGCCGGCCCGGTTGGGGCCAATGAGTTCGACGCCCCGCACGTAGAGAATCTGCGCCATAAGCGAGGCAAGAAGTCCCGCATAGGCAATGATCGCCCATCCCGTCATATCCGGCCAGTTGACGTTTCCGCTCGAAAATTCCCACAGGACCAGGGGAAGACTGCTCAGCAAGGCACCGAAAGCAGAAACCGCTATCAGGCTTTTCCAGTGAATATCGGGCTTCCACCTGAGCGCGACCGTATAGGCGGCATAGACGAGCACTGCGGCCAACATCAGTGCGTCGCCCCGGTTGAGCTGGAGGGACAGGAGCGTGCTCAGGTCGCCATGCGAAGCGGTGAGCGCCACGCCGAACAGTGTCAGCGTAAACCCGGCAATCTGCGCAACCGAGATAGCTGTCCTGAATAGAGCGTAGTTCAAAACAAAGATCACCATCGGAATGCCGGCCTGTTCAATGACGGCATTGATGGCGGTGGTATATTGAAGCGCGGAATAGAGGAAGGCGTTGAACGCGGTGAAGCCGATCGTGCCGTAGCTCAACAGCAGCAGCCAGTTTTTCCGAAGTGCCGGCAAGTCGCGACGCACTTGTGGCGCAGCGAAGATCAACAGCACGGTGCAGGCAATCACCCAGCGCAAACCGGTAAGCATCATGGGGCTGACATGGCCGACCGCCATTTTCCCGGCGACTGAATTTCCACCCCAGATCAGCGTTGTAATGCAAAGAATGACATAAGCTTGAAGATTCACGAGACGTCATTCCTTGCAATGCTGTTCGAGCCGATACCGATCCGCAGGCGCCTGAAGCTCTCCTGATATAGGCTAAACCGCGCAAATACCATGCAAAAAGCCGGGATGCAGTTGAAACGGGGTCGCTTTCTAAAAAACAAAACAGTATAGATGCGCGGGTTTGAAGACAGCGCTTTGCGAGCGCGTGGCAACGGGAAAGCTTTAGATGACGAATGTCGTGGTGGTCGGTTCGCAATGGGGTGACGAAGGCAAAGGCAAAATTGTCGACTGGCTTTCGGAACGTGCCGACATTGTCGTGCGCTTCCAGGGCGGTCACAATGCCGGCCATACACTGGTGATCGACGGCACCAGCTACAAGCTGTCGCTTCTGCCTTCGGGCGTCGTACGTCCAGGCAAACTTGCGGTCATCGGCAATGGCGTCGTCATCGATCCGCATGCCCTGATCGCCGAGATCGAAAAGCTCGACAAGCAGGGCGTGACGATCACGCCGGAAAACCTGCGCATTGCCGATAACGCCACGCTGATCCTGTCGCTCCACAGGGAGCTTGACGGCATTCGCGAAGACGCGGCCTCCAACAGCGGCACCAAGATCGGCACGACACGCCGCGGCATCGGCCCGGCCTATGAGGACAAGGTCGGCCGCCGCGCCATCCGCGTCATGGATCTCGCCGATCTCGACACGCTACCCGCCAAGGTCGACCGGCTGCTGACCCATCACAACGCGCTGCGCCGTGGGCTAGGCGAGGCGGAAGTCGGCCACGATGCAATCATGGCCGAGCTGTCGTCGATCGCCGCCCGTGTCCTGCCGTTCATGGATACCGTGTGGCTGCTGCTTGACCGTCATCGCCGCAAGGGCGCGCGTATCCTGTTCGAGGGCGCCCAAGGCACGCTGCTCGATATCGACCATGGCACGTATCCCTTCGTGACCTCGTCCAACACGGTGGCCGGGCAGGCCGCAGCCGGGTCGGGCATGGGGCCGGGTTCGCTCGGATATATTCTGGGGATCACCAAAGCCTATACCACGCGCGTCGGAGAAGGTCCGTTCCCGACTGAGCTTCATGACGAGATCGGCCAGTTCCTTGGTGAAAAGGGGCACGAGTTCGGCACCGTCACGGGACGAAAGCGGCGCTGCGGCTGGTTTGATGCGGCTCTTGTTCGCCAATCGGTCGCCACGAACGGCATTACCGGCATTGCGCTGACCAAACTCGACGTGCTGGACGGCCTTGACGAGTTGAAGATCTGCGTCGGTTACACGCTCGACGGTATCGAGATCGATCACCTGCCGGCAAGCCAGGCCCAGCAGGCGCAGGCAAAGCCGGTTTATATAACGCTGGAAGGATGGAAGGAATCGACCGTCGGCGCCCGCAGCTGGGCAGCTCTTCCCGCCCAGGCAATCAAATATGTGCGCCAGGTGGAAGAACTGATCGGTGCGCCGGTCGCTCTTCTTTCGACCAGCCCGGAGCGTGACGATACGATACTTGTGACAGACCCGTTTGAGGATTAGTCTTTAACCCAGGTCTAAGGGAATTTGGCGTGATTTCGCCAATTGAATGAGAAAGTTCTGATGGCGGATTTTGTTGCAGTTATTCGAAGGACCGTCGATGGTCTGTCGGACAATGTTCCCGAGATGCGGACCAAGGTCTATGACAAGGCCCGTGGTGCCGTTCGCCGTCAGCTCGAAAATATGAAGCCTCGTCCATCGGACGAGATGATCGAACGCCAGATGACCAAGCTGGAAGCCGCGATCCGCGAGGTCGAGGATGACCACGCGGAAGCGCTTCCACCGTTGGAAGACGAGCCTGCAGCCGCCATTCCCGCCGCCACGGTACTTCCACCCGAACCCGTTGACACGCAGGTGCAGCCCGTTGCGGCGGAAAACGTGGCTCCGGCGGCGGAACTGGAACCAGAACCAGAGCGCGAACCTGACCCGGTAGTGGTTCCCGACGTCATGTCTGCCGAGCCCGCAAACGTCCCGGCCGAGGCGATCGACGAACCGTCGATCCCGCCCCAAGCAGAACCGGTTGCCGAGCAGCCGGACGAGGAACATCCGGTTGCAGAGGCAGAGCCGGTCGTGTCATCGACTGAAGATGCAGCCGAAACGCCCCTGGCCGATGACCCGGCGACTGAGCAGCAAGCGGCCGAACCACTGGCGGAACATAGTCCGGTCGTTGCCGACGAGCCGGTTGACGCTGCCGCCGCCGAGGAGCCGGAATGGCAGCAGCCGGTGCAAGCGGTGGAAACTGCGGAAACTGGGGAGGCCATTGACCATCTTCCGGAGGCAGTGGATGTCCAGCCAGCCGACGAGGAGACTTATGTCGAGCCGCCTGTGGAAGTGCCGCCAGAGATTGGCTCTCAAGATGTTGGTACGATAGAGCAGCCCCCGCTCGAGGCCGCCCAGGACCGGCCAATGCCGCCGGCGACATCGGAATGGGAATTGCCGGAGTGGAACGATCCCGTACCGGTCTCCGCGCACAGCGAACCTGTTTTGACGGTGGTCGCCGACGAGGTGACGGTTGCGGAAGAGATCCCGGATCTGTCGAGCTATGAACCCGTGGAGACGGTAACCGTACTTGACGCCGAGGGCGAAGCACCGGCATCCGCCGGCGATCCGTCCCATTCCTGGTCCTGGGAGGAAACGGATCCATTTGCCCAGACTGCTGAACCCGTGGCTCCCGACAGCAGTGAGCCGGCAATCGCCGATTGGTCATGGCCGGTGGAAAAAGCAACGTCGGAACAGGCGGATCGACCGGCCGGTTCCGGTGGCGACAATTGGAGCGAGATCGAGGAATTGCTTGCTCAGGGGACAGCGGCTTCGGCTGCCGGTGCCGCTGCGGCGTCCCGCGCCACCGGTTCTGTCGATACCGGAGTGGAGGTCGGATCGGCCCCCGCGCGGCCAATCTCCTACCGGGCGGAACCGAAGCCGTCCCGGTTCAATATCAAAGCCGTTGCGATCCTGCTCGTCGTCCTGCTTTTGATCACCGGCGGCGGTTATGCCTATTGGCAGAACAGAACGACAGTTGACAGCTGGGTTGCGTCCACGGTCGGTTCTTTGTCGGCAGAGCTTCCAGGACAGCAGGCTACGGAACAGGCTCCGACGGAAAATGCGGGCAAGGACCTCGCCGTTCCGGAAACATCTCCGCAAACAACCCCCGAGACCGCAACGCCTTCAACTACCGATGTCGCTGCGCTCGACAGCGGCAATACGACCAAGTTTACCCAGCGGCTTAAGGCCGATGGCACGGAGATCGACGAGGGTCCGGCGGCCACGGCATCTGGCGCCGCAGCAGCTTCAGCGGAGGAAGGAAAGTCGGTCGCCGCTCAAACACAAGCCAGCCAGCCGCCCCAGGATGCCGCTCAGGCAAGTCCTGCCGTGCAGTCCAATCCGACGACAACGCAAGCCGATCCCGCCGCGGGCGTGGAGCAGCCGGCGCAGACCGTTCCCGAGCAGCAGACCGCCGTCGATCCGGCCACGCAACAGATCCCGGCCGGTGCACAGAAAATGTTCCTGTACGAGGAGCGTCTCGGTCAATCGGCCCCGACGGCAATCGAAGGCAATGTCGCCTGGTCCGTGAAGGAAGAATCGCCTGGCGACGATGCGAAGCCCGAGCCGGTGATCCAGGCGCAGATCAATGTGCCGGAACGCGGCCTGACGGCCTTGATGACGATCAAGCGCAATGCCGACGCATCGCTCCCGGCGAGCCACGTCATCGAATTCGTCTTCTCACTGCCTGAGAACTTCGAGGGCGGCAGCATCGACAATGTTCAGCGTGTCTCGATGAAGCGGGCCGAACAGGAGCGTGGCGACCCGTTGATCGCCGTTCCGGCCAAGATCACCGATGATTTCCACATGATTGCTCTGAACGATTTCCCGGAAGCCGTGACGACGAACACCGATCTTCTGCGCAACCGTAACTGGATCGACATACCGCTGACCTATCGCAACGGACGCCGGGCATTGCTGACCCTCGAAAAAGGCCCGGCCGGGACTGAGGCTTTCAACACGGCGATGCAGGCATGGAGCCTCGTCACCCCGGCGCGGGCCGCCGGCCAGTAAGGATTAGACAGGTACAGGATGGAGGTGTCTGTCCTGCAAGCCGAACTTCCGCTGTGGCGTTAACCTCAAGGGCAGGCGGAACGCAGCAGTGACCTGGAGTGCCACGCCCATATCTGATTCAATGAGAAAGGCCGAACCCTGCGCTACAGGATCCGGCCCTTGCATTGCACTGAACTGACCGCCCGACTTGCAAGAGTCTGGTTCTGACCAGACCCTAAACTTCGGAAGATGACATTCTACTTGTAGATTGCCGGCTCAGCCTGCGGAACGTAGACTTCCTGGGGCGCGCAATCATTGCCGAAGGAATACCGCAGGCCGGCGCGAGCTTCGTGCAGGTACATGCCCTCGTCGGAGCCTGGACCGCTGTTTTCCCGATATCCGAACATGTCTCCGCCGAGCACATGGCGGAAGCGGTAGCCGACATCGGCCTTGAGATTGCAGGTAAGGTCGATCGCGGTACCCGCCATCAGCGCATAGGTAAAGCGCCACTTCTTCTTGCCATCATGATCGAATTCGGGATCGCAGTTTTCAGAGTTTCCGGTTTCGCAGCTGGTATTGCGCAACTTGTCCCACCGGACCTGAGTTCCGCCGATACCGGCACCGACATAGGGCGTGAACGAGCCGTAAGTGCCGATATCAACATAGGCATTGGCCATCAGGCTCCAGGCCGTCAGTGTTGCGACATCGCGCGACGTGCAGGAGAATGCAACACCGCAGGAGCCGGTTGTCGATCCTTCGAAGTCCGTCTTGCCAAGATAGTCGAGCGTCACGTCGGTGCGCAGGTAATTGTTGATCTGGTAACCGACACCGACGCCGCCAACCCAGCTATCATCCAACTCGGCGTCATCGAAGTCTCGAACATATCGGCCCGGGCCTTGGTAGAAATGCGCGCCACGCAAGTTGGTGAAGGCATAGCCGACATCGCCGCGCAGGTACCAACCATTTGCTTCGGCAATCTGCACTGGTTCCGAGATCGGCTGTTCGATCGGCGGCTCATAAAGATCCGCGGCGAAGGTCGCGGTGCTGCCGAGCAGAGCGGCAACAACGCCAATCAAAATAGTCTTCATGGCCGTACTCCGATATACTGTTAGAGGCGGGCAAAAGCGCGACCGCCAATATCTGTCATTGGAGTGTATAGTGAAGAATAAAAGTTAAGGCCCGATTAACTACGAAAATTTACCGTATTCGTTAAGCAAGATTGTCCGGACCCGAGCAACTTGACAGCGTCCGCAACAGACAAAGGCCGGGCATGCCCGGCCTTATAAAACCCTCAACGAGCCTGATGATCACGCAGCGTTGCGGGCAGCGCCGATAACGCCGATCAGTTCATCGACGATGCGTTCGACTTTTGCCCGATCGTCGCCTTCCGCCATGACGCGGATCAGAGGCTCGGTACCTGAAGGACGGATCAGCAGCCGGCCACCACTTTCAAGTTCGGCTTCTGCAGCAGCGATCGCCTGGCGGACAGACACATTGTCCAGAGCACCGCTTCCAGACACACGGACATTCTTGAGAACCTGAGGCACAGGCTCGAACCGGTTGCAGACTTCGCTTACCGTTCTGTCTTGACGTTTGACGCGCGCCAAAATCTGCAGTGCAGCGACCAGACCGTCGCCGGTCGTTCCAAAATCCGACAAGACAATATGCCCCGACTGCTCGCCGCCGACATTGAAGCCATGCTGGCGCATATGTTCCACAACATAGCGGTCTCCGACCTTTGTGCGATGCAAGTCGAGACCCCTGCCCTTCAGATAGCGCTCGAGCCCCAGATTGGACATCACGGTTGCGACGATGCCGCCCCCCTGCAACAGGCCGTCAGCGGCCCAGCTATCAGCGATGACGGCCATCAGCTGATCGCCGTCGATGATCTTGCCATTCTCGTCGACGATCAGCACCCGGTCGGCGTCGCCATCGAGCGCGATGCCGATATCGGCCCGCACTTCGTGCACCTTCCTCGACAGCGCAGCGGGATGTGTCGATCCGCATTCGAGATTGATGTTCATACCGTTCGGTTCATTGCCGATGGTCACGACATCGGCGCCCAGTTCCCATAAGGCGAGAGGAGCGACCTTGTAGGCCGCGCCATTGGCGCAGTCGATGGCCACCCGGAGCCCCTGAAGGGTCACGTCACGTGGCAATGTGCGTTTGGCATGTTCGATATAGCGATAGATATCGCCCTCGACGCGCTTTGCCCGGCCGATCTCCTGCGATTTTGCAAGCTGGCTCGACATGTCCTTTTCGAGAAGATCCTCGATCTGTCCTTCCATCTCGTCCGAAAGCTTGTAGCCATCGGGTCCAAACAACTTGATGCCATTGTCCTGGAACGGGTTGTGGGAAGCAGAAATCATCACGCCGATATCGGCGCGCAGGGATCGCGTCAGCATGGCGACGCCCGGCGTCGGGATCGGTCCGAGCAGAAAGACATCGAGGCCGGCCGCTGTGAAGCCGGCAACCAATGCGTTTTCCAGCATATAGCCGGATAGGCGGGTATCCTTGCCGATTACCACCCGATGCCGGTGCGCGCCATTGCGGAAAATCGTCCCGACGGCAATGCCGACGCGCATGGCGAGGTCCGGCGTCATCGGAAACAGATTGGACTGCCCGCGAATGCCGTCCGTGCCAAAATATTTGCGCTTCATACAAACTCCGTTCTTGCTCAGGATTCCGGTCCCGTCGTCGCCAGCCAATTTGCCCGCGGCTTTTCTGACGGTCATTCCATGTCGTGCCGATGACGTCCTTCGAAGAGGCCAAGGGAAATGAAAGATTCTTCTTTGCCACAAAAACCCAGCGGCAGCATCACACCCTATCATCAGAATTCATTACAGGCCGTTACCAAGACAAAACCGCGTCCAGCCAAACAGGCAAAAGAAAACCGCCGCATCTCCAAGATACGGCGGCTGTATCAATGTCCTGCTGTCAAATTTACTGTGGCTGCGGCTCAAACCCGCCCTCGGGCTCATCGCCCTTGTTGCCAACCGATCCGTCCTTCTTGGAACCGGCAGACGGAACGGCCGAGCCGCGATGTGGCGTCGAATCGTCACCGAGGTCGCGCGCTGGCTTTTCGCCGCGGATGAGGGCCTTGATCTCCTCGCCGGTCAGAGTCTCGTATTCCAGCAGCCCCTCGGCGATCGCGACAAATTCCGAATTCATATCCGTAATGATCCGCTTGGCTTCGACATAAGCCTCGTCGATCAGGCGGCGCACCTCGGTATCGATCTTCTGTGCCGTCGCTTCCGAGACGTTCTTGGACTGCGAGACGGAATGGCCGAGGAAGACTTCCTGCTGGTTTTCACCATAGGCAACATGACCAAGGACGTCGGAAAAGCCCCACTGCGTCACCATCGCGCGCGCCAGCTTGGTCGCTTGCTCGATATCGGACGACGCGCCGGAGGTGATGTTTTCCTTGCCGAACGTGATCTCTTCGGCCACGCGACCGCCCATCATGATGATGAGGCGCGAAACCATCCACTTGTAGCTCATCGAATAGCGGTCGCCTTCGGGGAGCTGCATGACCATGCCGAGCGCACGACCGCGCGGAATGATCGTCGCCTTATGCAACGGATCGGCCATCGGAACCTTGAGCGCGGTGATCGCATGCCCGGCTTCGTGATAGGCGGTCAACTTCTTTTCGGCTTCGGTCATGGCGGACGAGCGGCGTTCCGCACCCATCATGATCTTGTCCTTGGCGTCTTCGAATTCCTGCATGGTGACGACGCGCTTGTTGCGGCGCGCGGCCATCAGGGCGGCTTCGTTGACGAGGTTCATAAGGTCGGCACCGGAGAAACCGGGTGTGCCACGGGCAAGAACCTTGAGGTCTACATTCGGCGCCAGCGGTACGTTGCGAACATGAACCTTGAGGATTCGTTCCCGGCCGTTGATATCTGGGTTCGGCACGACGACCTGACGGTCAAAACGGCCTGGCCGCAGCAGCGCGGGATCAAGAACGTCGGGACGATTGGTCGCAGCGATCAGGATGATGCCTTCATTGGCCTCGAAGCCGTCCATCTCGACTAGCAACTGATTGAGCGTCTGTTCACGCTCGTCATTGCCGCCGCCGAGGCCGGCACCGCGATGGCGACCGACGGCGTCGATTTCGTCTATGAAGATGATGCAGGGCGCATTTTTCTTGGCCTGCTCGAACATATCACGGACACGCGACGCACCGACGCCGACGAACATTTCGACGAAGTCGGAACCGGAGATCGTAAAGAACGGAACATTGGCTTCACCGGCGACCGAACGGGCCAGTAGCGTCTTACCGGTACCCGGAGGGCCAACAAGCAGAACGCCGCGGGGAATACGACCGCCAAGACGCTGGAATTTTTGCGGGTCGCGGAGGAATTCGACAATTTCCTCAAGATCCTGCTTGGCTTCGTCAACGCCAGCAACATCGTCAAACGTGACGCGGCCATGCGCCTCGGTCAGAAGCTTGGCCTTGGACTTGCCAAAACCCATCGCACCGCGTGAACCACCCTGCATCTGCCGCATGAAAAACAGCCAGACGCCGAGGATGAGGAACATTGGCAGCAGCGTGCCGACATAGCTCAAAAAGCCGGACGAGCCGTCGGTTTCGGGACGAACCGTCACAGTGACGTTCTTGGCTTCCATACGCTCGGTCAAAGCTGTGTCGATCGCCGGAGCATAGGTCTGGAAGGAAGTGCCGTTTTCGGTATAAGATCCGATAACCCTGTTTCCGGTAATCAAGACGTCCTTGACGCGACCGCCGTCAACATCCTTCAGGAATTGGGAAAAGGGAATATCCTTCGAACCCGTCCGCTCGGTCGGCTGCTGGAACATGCTGAAAAGCGCGATCAGCAGCAGGACGATAATTGCCCAGAGGGCAAGATTTCTGAAATTAGGGTTCATCGAACTCCCCGGAACCTGTCGCAACCCTCAATGATTTGTGGCTGCATTCTTGCGCTTAACATAGGGTTGCGTGACCGCCTTGCCAAGGCAAACTCAGGTATAAGCTGACTTTTCCGTCAAAACATCGTGAACCGGAGCGGCAGCATAAGGTTCACGGCCAAACAGTCCGGCGATGCGATCAGCTATCATCAGGTCGAAACGCGGCAAAAAGGTGTCGTAAAGCGAGAGCACAGGCTCGACCGCAGCGGAGTCTGATCCAAGCGCGGACAAGTCAGGAGCCGCATGGGCCGCCCGTTTGGCCACGGCCTCTGGGCAGCCTGCGGCAATCAGTCTCGCTACCACCTCGGCACGATTTTGAACCACACCGACTCGCACCGGGGACCTACCGCGGTTTATGATCCGGAAACGGCCGTCCCAGATCTCGCTGTCGCCCGGCCCTATAACGATGTCAGGCAGTTCGCGCGCTTCTCGATAGAGATAAACCCCTGTCCGGCGGTAATCGATGACCACACGCCCGGCCGTCATGCGCCCGTCTTCACGCCGTTTCAGAAATGCAGCCAGGCGTCGGGCTGTCTCTTTGCCCGTCAGATGCGTCTTGCCGCCGGTAATCGCGACAAGGGACAACACGGCCTGCCGGCAATCCGAATTATCCATATTCTCGGCAACAGCCGGATCGAGGCGAATAATGAGCCTCTCGAATTCCTTGGCATACCGGGAGACAAGGTCCGCTGCGCGGCCACTCGATTGCAGTCGTTCCAAACCCGCGCCCGTGTTTGCGCTCCCTGTCCTCTCAGCGAGATCCTCTCGAATTCTCACCCTCTCGAAGCGGCGATTGGTATTGCTTGGATCCTCGAACCAGGCCTCCCCCTCCTCCGCCAGGTAGCTGCGGATCGCATCCCGTTCGATGCAGAGGAATGGCCGCAACACCCAGATCCTGCGATCGAAAAGCACGCCGTCCGCCATGCCTGAAAGCCCCGCGGCATCCGGTTGCGACCGGCCGGCGCGCATGACGATCGTTTCCCGCTGGTCGTTCGCCGTATGGGCTGTGACAACACAGATTGCGCGCGTATCCTCCGCCGCCTCGGCCAGAAGCCGGTAGCGGGCCTCCCGCGCAGCCGCCTGGAGTCCGGTCTGCGGCTTGTCCCCGACCCAGGTGCGAACGATGTGAGGAATTCCATGCACGGCGCAGAAGGCAGCCACGGCACGCGCTTCTCCGGCGGACTCAGGCCTCAGGCCATGATCGACCGTACAGGCGCAAAGCGAGAAATCCGCCAAGCCGTCGCCCCCGATCACCTCGTGCAGCGCCAGCAGCAGCCCCTTGGAATCGCTTCCACCGGAAACGGCAACGAGAATCGCGCCGGGCTTTTTAAAACTGGAGAGAAATTGTCCGGCCGCATCGAGCACGGTCTGTGCCGCAGACGAATGCCGCTCAGCAGGCAAGGCGGCTCTGTTCGCTGGTGACCTTGGCTTTAACAGCGGGTGAAGCCTTCGGATAGCGCTTGCCGACTTCGCGCAGCGTTGCGCAGGCCGTATCCTTGTTGTCCAGAGCGGCCAGCGACATGCCCAGCTTCAGCAACATTTCCGGCGCCTTGGGCGATTTTCCGTAGTTCTGATGCGCGTTCAGAAAGGTCTTGGCCGCATCATTGAATTTGCCCTGGGAATATTGCGCCTCGCCCATCCAGAAATTGGCGTCAGCAGCCTTCTCACCCTTCGGGAATACCTCGAGATAGTCACGGAACTCGTTTTCCGCCTGGCTATAGTCACCGGTCAGCACATGGCCGTAGGCTGATTGGTAGAGATCGCCCGGATTGTCGAGCGCAGCCGTTTGCTGCTGGGTTTCCGGTGTCTGGTTGATCCCCTGATCGACGCCGGGAAGCGTCTGCTCCAGGCTGGTTGCGGACTTGTTCGCCGCAATCGGATTGCCGTTCTCGTCGAAGACGATAGCGCCCAGCGTCGCGGGCGGCGCACCGGCATTGCCGTTTGCAGCGGTGTCCGATCCCAAACCTGCGTTGGGATCGGTTGCTGCCGTCTGATCGTCCGTTGGCAAGGAACCAGCGGACGCAGTGTCGTCGGTCGCCGGTGTCTCTACCCGGCTTTTCTTGGTGCTGCCCGAGCTTCCGCCCTCCAGATCCTGGAAACGGAACTCGTTGTCTTCCTGAAACTTGCGGATCTGCTCCTGCATCTGCAGAAGCTGAAAGCTCATTTCCTCGATACGCCCGTTGAGCGAGCGGATCTGTTCCTCGAGCTGCCCGACACGTCCGATTTCACTGGACTGTACCTTGAGCAGAGGTGCCGGCGACGATGCCTGACCCTGAATTGCGCGATTGAACAGCGCCGAAAGCGGCATGGCGGACGCTGCCGTCCCAAAGCCCGCAAGAGCAGTGAGGCCGATCATCCCCGCCACGACAAAATGTTTCATGTCATGTATCCCGTTAGACTATCTACTCTCGCCAGCCTGCCCTCTACAAATCGGCCAGGCTGCGATGCCGCACAGTTTTCCAATTGGCCCCAAAAAGCAACGGAGTTCGGTAAAACTGTGACAAAAAAGAAAAGGCGACCCGCAGGCCGCCTTTAATCTGCTTTTCCGATGCCGGAAAATTACATTCCGGCGCCGCCGAGGACAGTGACGGCACGGCGGTTCTGCGACCAGCAGGAAATATCGTCGCATACGGCGACCGGCTTTTCCTTGCCGTAGGAGATCGTCCGGATCTTGCTGGCCGGAATGCCGCGCGATGCCAGATATTCGCGGGTTGCTGCCGCGCGGCGGGCGCCGAGAGCAAGGTTGTATTCCCGCGTGCCGCGTTCGTCGGCATGGCCTTCGACAGTGATGGCGTAATTCGAGTAACGCTGCAGCCACTGGGCCTGCTTGTCGAGCGTCGCCTGCGCATCGGCGCGGATCGAGGTCGAGTCCGTATCGAAGAAGATGCGGTCGCCGACATTGACGGTGAAGTCCTGCTGCGATCCGGGCGTCGCGGCGTTAAGGCCGAGTTCGCCGGCGCTGTTAGGCAGGTTTTTCTTCGATGCGCAACCGGCAACGGCAAGCGTCATGAAAAGGGCGACAATGACCGGATTACGGGCAATGGTCTGCATGCGGCCTTCGGCCTGGGCGTGAATGCGGCTCATGGGCCGGTCTCCTTGGATGTCTAAATTCGTGGTTGCCAGACTGTAACCGGAAGCAGTTAATCCACTTTCAACAGCTATGGTTAACAGACAGTCAAAATTTGCTTGAAGCCTGCTAGATCAGGGCTTTGCGGCAGGAAAGCGGCAGTCCCGCCACTTTCCTGCCGTACTGCCGCAATGCTATTCGAGCAGCGGCGACCAGGCCGGATCGGAGGCGAAGCCCTGGGTCTTCACAAGTTGCTCGTTATAACCCGTCAGGTCGATCGAATAGAGCTGCGGCCCACCGGCGCCTGCGTTCTGGCGGAAGAACATCAGCACGCGGCCGTTCGGCGCCCAGGTCGGGCCTTCATTGTGAAAGCCCGTGGTCAGGATGCGCTCGCCCGATCCGTCCGGCTTCATCACGCCGATCGAGAACTTGCCGCCTGACTGCTTGGTAAAGGCGATCAGATCGCCGCGCGGCGACCAGACCGGGGTCGAATAGGAGCCGTCCCCAAAGGAAATGCGATTCTGTCCGCCGCCGCCGGCGCTCATGACGTAAAGCTGCTGGCGTCCGCCGCGGTCGCTTTCGAAGACGATCTGGCTGCCGTCGGGCGAATAGGACGGCGAAGTGTCGATCGCAGCCGTCGATGTCAGCCGGGTCGTGGTGCGCGAGCGTAGATCCATGGTGTAGATGTTCGCATTGCCTTCCTGCTGCAGGCTCATGATCACCCGCTGGCCATCCGGCGAAAAGCGCGGCGCAAAGGTCATGCCGGGGAAATTGCCGACCACTTCGCGTTGCCCGGTCTCAAGCTGCAGAAGATAGACCCGCGGCTCGTTGCCTTCGAAGGACATATAGGTAATTTCCTGCTTGGTGGGCGAGAAACGCGGCGTCAGCACGATATCGTTGGAATTGGTGACGGCCCGGGCATTGGCGCCGTCCTGGTCCATGATCGCCAGTTGCCGCTTGCGTGCATTTTTCGGCCCGCTTTCTGCGACATAGACAATGCGGGTGTCGAAATAGCCCTTTTCGCCGGTGATCTGCTCATAGATCGCATCGGCAATGATATGCGCCACGCGACGCCAGTTTTCCGGCTGCGTGAAGAACTGCTGGCCGGTCATCTGCTGGCCGGCAAACGAGTCCCACAACCGAAACTCCGCCTTCAGGCGGCCGTCCCCTTCCTGCGTCACCCGTCCGGTCACCAGTGCCTGCGCGTTGATGACCTTCCAGTCCTCAAAGCGCGGGGCCGCGTCCGGATTGGTGATCTTTTCGATGAAGGCGCCCTTGTCGATCGGCGCAAACAGCCCCGAACGCTTCAGGTCCGCAGCCACGACATCGGAAATCTTCTGTCCCAGCTCTCCCTGAAGGAAGTCCGTGACGGCGATCGGCAGGGGCTCGACATTGCCCTTGTTGATGTTGATTTCCACCAGCGCATGCGCCGGCGAGGTCAACAGGGTGACCATCGCCGCGATCGCGACGATTAGACGGAAGGGGTTGCGTTTCAGCATGATAATAAAAGCCTCTCAGCCATTCATTCGTGTGAGTGTCAAAGCATGGCGCTCGGATCGAAATTCACGACCACTTCGCTCCAGGAATCGTATTTGTCGGCAGGCAGATTGTCGAAAGGCGCGGATTTCATGATGGCGCGCCGCACGCTGCCCTCGAAGGTGCGCCGCGCCGCGTCTGATCCGCCTGATGCCACGACCTCGGGCCGGCCAATGATCTCGCCGTTCTGGTCGAGTTGCATCGTGACCTTGATCGTCAGCCCTTCCGCCCCGGCAATACCCGCGACCACGGACCAGTTGTTTTCGATTTTGCCGCGCAGGGCATCCATTTCGCTTACCGAAAGGGTATTGCCGGTGGTTTTCTTGGTGCCAAGCGAGGCAGTTTCGGTCGAGCGTTTCTTTCCGCCGCCGGACGAATCCTGCTTGTTGAGAAGCGCCGAAACTTCGTCGGCATCGAAATCCGACTTCATCGCGGTCGATGTCTTCTTCTTTTCCTGCTTGTTCTCTTCGTTCTTGCGATCCGGCGTTTTCGCCGTCTGGGCCGGCTGCTCGACTTTCGGCTTTGCCATCGGCGTCGGGATCTTGTCCGGCAGAGCCTCTGCCTCGGGATTTTCGGCCGGCTGTTCCTCGACCGGCGTTTCCACAGGTTTCGGCTCCGGCTGAACCTCCTGCTTCGGCTCCGGTAGGGCCGCGACCTCGGTTGCAGGCTCCGCCGCAGGCTTCTCCTCGGTAACCTCAGGCGTCTCTTCCTTCACCGGTTCCGGTGTCGGAAGCGGCTTGTCTTCGGACTTGATCGCCCCGGTCGATTCCTTTTCGATAGGCTTGGACTCCGGCTTCGGCGGCGTCTTCAGATCGACGTCGTTTTCGCCGATATTTTCGCCGGCATTGTCCTCGGCCGGCTTCTTGGTCGGGACCGGCGACGGCTTCTCGGACTGGGGGGCCTTGTCGTCACCCTGCTGGGTTTGTGTGATGTCTTCCACCGAAACCATATCGACGGGGATGGCTTCCATATTGGAAACCTCGAAGGATTCCGGACTGCCGAGCGACACCAGCGCCCAGGTGAGGACCAGACCGTGCAGAACTGCGGATGTGATGAGACTGGTCTTCATCGTTCGCGCTCTACTGGTCCTTTTTCGGCTGCGTCACGAGGCCGATATTCTTGAAACCGGCCTCCTGGATTCGGGACATGACGTCGGCGATAACGCCATAGGGCGACGTCGCGTCGCCGCGCACGAAAATACGCTCGCTGTAGCCTGTGGTGGCGATGGCCTCCAGCTTGGCCGCCACTTCCTCGACGGGGATCGGCGTTTCCTGCAGGAAGACCTGGCCGTCGCTCTTGACGGAAATAGTGATCGGCTGCGTTTCCGAATTGAGCGCCTTGGCCTGCGTTTCCGGCAGGTCGATCGGAACGCCCACCGTCATCATCGGCGCGGCGACCATGAAGATGATCAGCAGCACCAGCATCACGTCCACGAAGGGCGTGACGTTGATTTCGCTCATCACGGCCTTGCCGCGACCGCCCCGGCCGCGCCTGCGACCGCCGGAAGCCTTCGATCCACCTGCTGACATACCCATGGAAACACTCCGTCTTGCGGTGCCGGTTACTGCGCGGCCTGGCGCGGCTGCAGCTTCTCGTCGATCTGGCGGGAGAGGATGGCCGAGAACTCATCGGCAAAGCCTTCCATACGGCCTGTGATCTTGGCTGCATCGGAAGAAAATTTGTTGTAGGCGATAACCGCCGGAATGGCGGCCAGAAGGCCGATCGCGGTCGCAAGCAGAGCCTCGGCAATACCGGGGGCGACGACGGCAAGATTGGTGGACTTCGAGCCTGCGATTGCCTGGAACGAGGTCATGATGCCGACAACGGTTCCGAAGAGACCGACAAAGGGGCCGGCCGAGCCGATGGTGGCGAGCGAACCGAGCCGCGCTTCCAGCGCCTCGGATTCCCGTGCGAGCGTGACATCCATTGCGCGGTCGATCCGCATCTGCAGGCCGATCGGCGACCGTGCGCCGCGCTCGAAGGATTTCTTCCATTCGCGCATGGCCGAGACGAAAATGGCGCCCATGCCGGAGGTCTGACGGTCGGAAAGCGTCCGGTAGAGTTCCTCGAGCGACTGGCCGGACCAGAACACCTGTTCGAAAGCATCGAGCTGGCGGCGGACCTTGCCATATTTCAGCGTCTTGTCGACGACGATCGCCCAGGTCCAGACCGAGGCGCCGATCAGCCCCAGCATCACCAGCTTGACGACGAACCCCGCCTCCATGAAAAGCGACCACAGCGTCACGTCCGTCGTCGCCGCAGCCAATCCAACCTGTTCCATAGCCTCAAATCCCCGAATCCGAACGCCCGGCAAGAGCAATCTCATGCTCACAGCCAGGGGGCTCAAACGTCATTGTTGCAAGATTGACCCGGCAGCCCCGCCGTACAACCGGCATCGTACCGGTCTCTAAGCGCCTGTCTGCCTTCTTGCGTTCAATCTTGGTGAAAGGATGACGTGCATCGCACAAAACCCTAATATGGCTATTAAGACATCATTATGGTTAAGAGTTCATTACTATGCTGCACTGCAGTCTCCGAGAAACTTTCTTGTCAAAGCTTCCGGAAGCCGGCGCGGCCGCCCTTGTGCGTTGATGATAGCGATGATGACCTTGGCGGCAATCAGCAGCGTGCCTTCGCGGCGGACCTCCTGGGAAAGCACCATTTTCGCGCCGCCGGCCTTTTCGGTCGTTGTGTTTACCGCCAGAATATCGTCCATTCGGGCAGGCGCCTTGAAGTCGATCTCCATGCGGTGAACCACGAAAACCAGCCCTTCCGTGTCGCCTTCGACCGCCATGGCCGCCTGCTCGACGCCGAGCAGGCGCAGATAATCCGTTCGCGCCCGCTCCATGAAATGGAGATAGCGGGCATGATAGACGACGCCGGAAAAATCCGTGTCCTCGTAATAGACCCTTTGTATCAGACGGTGCCCGGTGTCGGTAAGCTCGCCGGAAAGCGCGATCAGTGTCATTGAAACCCCCAATGTCTTCTTTGCTGTGGCGAAACAAAATCCGTTTGGCAAGCACTGTCGTTCTGTCACATTCGGCCCATATCACCGCAGGATGATTTTCCACACGAAGGAGATTGCGTGCATGAAAATTGCAGTCCTTGGCGGTGATGGCTTCGTCGGCTGGCCGACGGCCTTGCATTTGTCCGATGCCGGACATGAAATCCACATCCTCGACAATCTGTCGCGGCGCTGGATCGATACCGAACTTGGCGTTCAGTCGCTGACGCCGATGGACTCGATCCAGGAGCGAACCCGGATATGGCATGCTCAAACCGGTCGCCGCATCCATTTTCACCTGATCGACCTCTCCCGCGACTACGAGCTTCTGAAAAACTGGCTCGCCGAAAATCGCCCGGATGCTGTCGTCCATTTTGCCGAGCAACGCGCCGCGCCCTATTCCATGAAAAGCGACCGGCACAAGAACTACACGGTGAACAACAATATCAACGCCACCCACAATCTGCTGAACGCGCTGGTTGAGATCGGCCTCGACGCCCATCTCGTTCATCTTGGTACCATGGGGGTCTACGGCTATTCTACGGTGGGCGCAGCCATTCCGGAAGGATATCTGCCTGTCGGTATCGAAACCGAAGACGGTCGCACGGTAAGCCAGGAGATTCTCTACCCGGCCAATCCCGGCTCGATCTACCACATGACGAAGTGCCTCGATCAGTTGCTGTTCCAATTCTACGCCAAGAATGACGGCGTGCGGATCACCGATCTTCACCAGGGCATCGTCTGGGGCACGCATACCGAACAGACACGGCGGCATGAGCAGTTGATCAACCGCTTCGACTATGACGGCGACTATGGCACCGTGCTCAACCGCTTTCTGATACAGGCTGCAATCGGATATCCCCTGACAGTGCATGGTACCGGCGGCCAGACCCGCGCCTTCATTCACATCCAGGACTCCGTTCGCTGCATTGAGCTGGCCTTGACGAACCCGCCGCAACGGGGTGCCCGCGTCGAAATCTTCAACCAGATGACCGAGACGCACCGGATCAAGGATCTTGCCCAGATGATCGCCGGCCTCACCGGCTCCGAAATTGCCTGGCTGCCGAACCCGCGCAAGGAAGCGGCGGAAAACGACCTCGTCGTCCGCAATGAAAAATTTCAGACGCTCGGCCTCAACCCGACGAAACTGAAGGACGGATTGCTGTCGGAAATCGTTGATGTCGGCAGAAAATATGCCTATCGCGTCGATCGCAGCCGTGTGCCCGCAGTCTCGGCCTGGACGAAGGATATTGCCGGCAGGGTCAATCATGATCCGGAGGGTCTCCGGCTGAAATCCGTATCATGACGCGGTCGGTTCCCCGGGTGGAGGGATTGCAGGTATCAAGGGAGCCGGCATCACGCTGTGCGTTCGTCACCCTGGTGACCAATGCCGACTATGCCATGGGGGCGACGGCGCTTGCCCGCTCCCTTCGACTGACGGGCACCGCCGCGGATATCCTGGTTTTGCACACACGCGGCGTGGCTTTGGACCGGCTGGCGCCACTCGCAGCCCTCGACTGTCGCCTCGTACAGACCGACCTCTTACCCCTGTCGGACGCGTTCAACGACCGTCATGCACGTCGAAACGTTCATGAAGCCGCACCCTTCACCAAGGGACGAAAACCTGACTTCCATTCGCCGCTCGACAATTTCTGCAAGCTGCGACTTTGGCAGCTCATCGAGTATGAGCGCTGCATCTTCATCGATGCCGATGCGCTGGTCTTGAAAAATATCGACCGCTATTTCGACTATCCGGAATTTTCCGCGGCACCCAATGTCTACGAGAGCCTGTCAGACTTTCATCGGCTGAACTCAGGCGTTTTCGTCGCCCGCCCCTCGACCGGGACGTTCCAAGCCATGCTAAGCCGGCTGGATATGCCTGGAGCCTTCTGGCCACGCACGGACCAGACCTTTCTACAAAATTTCTTTCCGGATTGGCACGGACTGCCTGTCACGATGAACATGCTGCAATATGTTTGGTTCAACATGCCGGCGCTCTGGAACTGGCCATCGATCGGTGTATTGCATTACCAATATGAAAAGCCGTGGGAAAAGGATCACCCCAAGGCGGAAATGCTGCAGCCTCTGATCGATCTCTGGCATGCCTTCTTCACGGGAGACGGTATCCCGGACATAGGAACACTTGCCAACCCGGCTTGACATTAGGAAGCTCATGACACGCGTTCTTGTTTCCGGCGGCACTGGCTACGCGGGCCGCTTCATCGTCGAGCACCTGCTGACCAAAGGCTACAAGGTCACGGTCGGTGGACGCGCGCAGCCCGCAACGGGATACTTTTCCACGGAGGTACCGTTCATACCCTTGGTTCTCGACCCAGACCGTGACCAGATCGACGTCTTCGACAATATCTACTACTTCGTGCACGCCGCCTTCGACCATGTGCCCGGCCGGTATCGCGGCGGCGAGGGGAGCGACCCCGCAGGATTTCGGCGTGCTAATCTCGATGGAACGATGCGGCTGTTCGAAGCTGCCCGCGATGCCGGTGTGCGGCGCTGCATCTTTCTCTCGAGTCGCGCCGCCTACGGACCGCAACCGCCGGGGGTTCCGCTCGGGGAACACATGTACGGCAAGCCAAATACGCTTTATGGCGAAGTAAAATTGCAGGCGGAACGAGGTTTGCTCGCTCTTTGCGGCCACGGTTTCGTCACCGCAAGTCTGCGGCCGACCGGGATTTATGGTGAAGCCGGCCCTGGCCGGCACCACAAATGGACCTCGCTGTTCGAGACTTACCTTTCCGGAAAGGGTGTTTTGCCACGCGCGGGAACTGAGGTCCATGGCAACGATGTCGCGACCGCGGTGCGGTTTATGCTGGAAGCCGATGCTCTCAGGATCAATGGCGAAACCTTCAATGTGTCCGATGTTTTGACCGACACCCGCGAAATCCTGACAATCCTCCAGCGGGCGACCGACTGTCCCCATCCCCTCCCGGCGGAGGCGGACAAAGCCGCATATAATCCAATGTCCTGCTGCAAACTAGAGGCCTTGGGCTGGAGAGCCGGAGGCATCGGCTTGATGCACCGGACAATTGAGGCTCTTGCCGATACCACCCATTTCGAAATGCGTCCCAAATCCGAAAGCTTGGTCTAAGAGGCTTTTTTCAGCTCGGACTGGCTTTTCAGGACGTGTCCACCATCCTGCTGCTCTACGAGGTAGGCCGGTTCCTCAACCGAGGCGTTGCGCTTGATGTGCTGCCCCTTGATCGTTCGTTCGACCGTGTCGGTGAAAGTTTCGACGATTTTCCCCTCGCCTTTCCCTTTACCCCAGGACCACTCGACCCTGCTGCCCTTGCGAAACTGCGTCATGCCTTGCTCCCGTTTCAACAGAAATGCCGGACGCGCTGCGAGGTTCCCGGACAAATGACTGCGGTGGGCGTCTACCCAAGTTCGACGACGACGATTTCCGGCGGCGACCCGAAACGAACCGGCAGAACCGAGGTGCCGAGACCGCCGGAAACGATGAGATCGCGCCCTTCCTCGACGATATGACCATAGGCGTAGCGGTTGCGAAACCGGGAGGGCACGACCGGCGAATAACCGAACAGGCGAAGCTGGCCGCCATGGGTGTGCCCGGACAAGGTCACGGCAACGCGGGCAGGCACGGTCGGAAAGACATCCGGCTCATGCGCCATCAGGATCACCGGCGCATCGTCGGTGACCTGCGCCAATGTGGAAGACAGGTCGTCCAGTCCCGACCGCGGACCGATCTGGTCGGCGAGGCCCGCCAGCCAGAAGGCTTCCCCATCCTTCTCGAAGCGAATGGCCTGGTTTTCGTAAAGGGGCACATGGATCAACGACAGCGCCCCATGAACCAGCGTTGGTCCCTTCCCCGCGGCCATGGCAGCGGGATCGTCCAGCCAGTCGTGATTTCCCATCACCGCATGAATGCCGAGGGGCGCTTTGAGCCGGCCAAGTTCACGCGCCCAATCGGCCGGCGCGATATTGGCCGTCCTCAGCCGCATGCCGGATAGAAAGTCGCCCAGAAGCAGGATCATATCGCCGCCGAGGAGATTGGCCTGCTCGCAAATCGCACCGATCCGTGCCGCCGGCATCCAGGGCGTGCACGCGTGAATATCGGCGAGGATCACGAGCCTCAGTTTCAAGCCGGCGGGCCAGTTGCGCGGCACGAGGCTGTAGCGCGTCACCCGCGGCTGCCGCGCGGGCTCGATCCCGACGGCATAGGCGCCGGTCGCCACGCCGCTCAAAAGCATACTCGCAACCGTCGCAAGCAGACCGCGCCTGGTGACCACTCAATCATCCTCCTGGAACAGGCGAAACTGGCTCGCTTCCAGATCCCTCGGCATCTGCAGACCAAGATGCTTCCAGGCATTGGCCGTCAGCACCCGGCCGCGCGGCGTGCGCTGAATAAATCCCTGCTGGATCATGTAGGGCTCTATGATGTCTTCGATGGCGTCCCGTGGCTCCGAAAGGCCTGCGGCGATCGTCTCGATACCGACCGGCCCGCCGCCGAAGTTTAGTGCGATCATCGTGAGATACCGCTTGTCCAATTGGTCGAGGCCCATATTGTCGACCAGAAGCCTGGTGAGCGCCTCGTCCGCGATCGTCTTGGTCACAGCCTCGGCCTTCGCGACCTCGGCGAAATCGCGCACGCGCCGCAGAAGCCGCCCCGCGATGCGCGGCGTGCCGCGTGAACGGCGGGCGATCTCGCGCGCACCCTCATCCGTTATGCCAAGCCCCATCAGCCGCGCGCCGCGCCGAACGATCAGTTCCAGTTCTTCAACCGTATAGAAGCTGAGCCGCACCGGAATGCCGAAACGGTCGCGAAGCGGCGTCGTCAGCAGGCCGAGACGCGTGGTGGCCGCGACCAGCGTGAACTTCGACAGGTCGATTTTCACCGACCGTGCAGACGGCCCTTCCCCGATGATCAGGTCGAGCTGGAAATCCTCCATGGCCGGATAGAGGATTTCCTCGACTGCCGGGTTTAGGCGGTGGATCTCATCGATGAACAGCACATCGCGGTCTTCCAGATTGGTGAGCAGAGCCGCAAGATCGCCTGCCTTGGCGATGACCGGCCCGGAGGTGGAACGGAAATTGACGCCCAGCTCCTTTGCCATGATCTGCGCCAGCGTCGTCTTGCCCAAGCCCGGCGGCCCGACGAAAAGCACGTGATCAAGCGCCTCGCCGCGGTTCTTCGCCGCCTCGATGAACACCTTGAGGTTGGCACGCGCTTCCGCCTGGCCGGTAAACTCGTCCAGCGATTGCGGACGCAGCGTCGTATCGAGGTCCTCGCCACGCTTTTCCGGGGTGATCAGGCGCGCGGCATCGGTCATGCGAGGAGTTCCATTCCGGGGACTGCCTTGGCAGCACGGGCATCAAAGGTTGCGGTGTGGTCGCAACCGGCATTGATGTTCTTCAAAGCGAGAAAGACATCGGTGAATTCTTCGCCGCTTCTGATCATCTCATCCAGCGCAAGCTCGACCAGAGGCTCGTCTTCAAGAACGATATTGGTCGAGTCGAGGAACCCGGAAAGGACGGCAATCAATTCCTGTCGTGTCATTTTAATCCGTCGCCGTGCCGTCCAGATAAATTCAATCAGAACGATGGTATTGATATAGGCGGGCTTTTCAGCATCCACACTCTCAAAAAAACGCCGAGCGATGCGCGAATGCGCGACATCGTCGTGCAAAATAAAACGCAACAACACATTGGTATCGATACCGATCATTTTGGACCCATGGCGTGCTCGGCAATGGCGTCGCCCACGATCTCGTCCATTTCTGCCAATGTCATCGCCTGCATACCGGGCCTGTGCAAAATTCCGGCAAGATCGACGGCACGCTTGTTTTTGGCCTTGATGACGATTTCGCCGTTACGGACGACATAGCGTATTTTATCACCCGGCTTGAGTTGCAACATATCGCGGACTTCAGCAGGCACGGTCGTCTGCCCCTTCGACGTCATCGTTCCATAAAAGATGTTCATCCCGGATCTCCTTACGTTTCAACTCTAGTAAGGATCGACCTAAAAAACAAGGAATCACCGTGCGAGTTCTCTCAGGCCCAGGCGGATCAGCTTGGCGCTGTCGGCTCCTTCGCCTCCGTTCTTCAGGGCCGCTGCCACCGCATTGGCCGCCTGATCGCGCGAATAGCCGAGATTGCTAAGCGCCGACACGGCATCGGAGACCGGCGCGGCCGCGATGCCTTCGCCAAGCTCCTGCTTCAGGCCGATATTGGCGGCCATTTCCCCGGCAAAGGCGGGGGCCTTATTCTTGAGTTCCGTCATGATCCGTATCGCCACCTTTGGACCGACGCCGGGCGCACGCGACACCGCCGTCTTGTCCTGCAGGGCGATGGCATTTGCCAATTCGCCGGGCGTTAAGACGGAAAGAACGGCCAGTGCCACCTTGGAGCCGACACCCTGAACGCTCTGCAGCAACCGGAACCACTCCCGTTCGAGCGCGGTCATGAACCCGAACAGACGTAGCTGGTCTTCGCGAACATAGGTCTCAATGAACAGGATGACGGCGTCACCCGGCGTGCCGATCCTCGAAAGCGTCCGCGAGGAGCAATGGGCGACATAGCCGACCCCATGGACATCGACCACCACATGGTCGTCGCCGATCTCGTCGATCGTTCCCTTGAGCTTGCCGATCATTTCGAAAGATCTTTCATGGGTGGGTTTCCGGCGTGATCAGATCGACTAAGGGGAAATAGGCACGATAGCCCTTAGGGTCTCGCGTTAACAGCGTGTGCCCGCGAATGGCAGCGTGCGCGCCGATAAGAAAATCGGGCATAACCCGCTCGCGACCGCCGCCGGCCAGCCTATACTTGCGAAAAGCAGCACCAGCGGCAAACGCCGCAGTCCATGGCAGGTTCTCCCGACTGTATTCGGCTTCCGGCAATAGGCGATCAACATCCTCGATATGACTGTAGCGCACGGAAAATTCAGCATAAACGACAGGATTGATGACGAGCGCACCCAGTTTTGCGGCAGCAAGAAGGTGTGCCCTCGACCAATTCAACCAATTCGGATCACGAACGGCAACATCGACCAGAACATTCGTATCCACCAACGTCGCCATCGATCACCGGTCCCGCGTCATCTGCATCAGCCTGTCGGCATCGATCTCCTGATCACCTGTTCCCTCGAGCCGCTCCAGCGCCTCCAGAAACCGCTCGAGCCGGCCGCGATCTTCTTGCTCCGTCCGGCTGTCCTTGGGAACGATGGTCAGCTTGCCACCCTCCATCGAGAAAATGACCTCGCTGTTCGGCGTTATGCCTGCCAATTCCCGCAAGTCCCTTGGAATGGTAACCTGCCCCTTCGATGTCACACGCATAACTGTCTCCTTTAGGTAAGAAATATCCTTACCGTGAGAACAAGTCAAGAACAAACTCCGGAGAGTGCGGCCATGCGGAGCTGCGCGGCACCGCGGTTATGGGCGTGGCAGATCGCGATCGCCAGTGCGTCGGCAGCATCATTGCCTTTGAACTCCGCCTTTGGCATCAGGATTTTCAGCATCATGTGGATCTGCTGCTTTTCTCCGTGCCCGACGCCGATGACGGACTTCTTAACAGCGTTCGGAGCATATTCCGCTACCCTCAAACCGGCTCTCGCCGGCACCAGCATCGCGATGCCGCGGGCCTGGCCGAGCTTGAGGGTCGCAACCGCGTCCTTGTTGACGAAAGTTTGCTCTACGGCTGCCTCATCCGGCTTGTGCAGATGGATCACATCGACAAGTCCGTCATGCAACTGGCAAAGCCGCGAGGCGAGATCCATGTCGCCGTCCGAGGTCACAGTTCCAGAGGCCACGAAACGCAGCGAATTTCCAAGCGTATCGATGACGCCCCAGCCTGTTCGGCGCAGGCCCGGGTCGATCCCAATGATGCGAATCGTGTTTTGCATGGTTTGACCCTATTCGTCTTGCCGGAAAGCTGCCAGCAAAATGTGAACAAAACAAAAACATCGGCTGAAATCGGGGCAACAAGCCATGATATTGCCACGCCTCTCTTTGATTGACGAAATTCGATCTTACATGGATATCAATCAATTCTGCTGATCGGAGATTTTCATCATGGTTCCGTTTTCCATTCTCGATCTGTCACCGGTCACGCAAGGCTCGACCGTTTCGCAGGCCCTTCAGAATTCCCGGCGTCTGGCGCAGGAAGCGGAGGCCGCGGGATACAAGCGGTTCTGGCTGGCCGAACATCACGGCATGAAAGGCATAGCCAGCGCTGCGACCGCAATCGTGATCTCGCATGTCGCCGCCGGCACGAAAACGATCCGCGTTGGCTCGGGCGGCATTATGCTGCCAAACCACTCGCCGCTTGTTATAGCCGAACAGTTCGGAACGCTGGAGGCGCTGTATCCGGGCCGTATCGATCTTGGACTTGGCCGGGCGCCCGGCACGGATATGCGCACGGCAAGCGCGCTGCGCCGGAACATGGAGGCCAGCGCCAATAATTTTCCGAATGACGTGGTAGAACTGCAGGCATTGCTCGGACCGGTCAGGGATGGGCAGGATCTGATCGCCATACCCGGGGCGGACAGCAACGTACCCCTCTGGCTGCTGGGTTCCAGCCATTTCAGCGCTCATTTGGCGGGCATGCTGGGCCTTCCCTTCGCCTTCGCCTCGCATTTCGCGCCGGACATGCTGCTCTCGGCACTGGAGATCTACCGGGAACGTTTCGAGCCGTCGCAATATCTTGACAAGCCCTACGCCATGGTCGGCATCATGGGCGTCGCGGCGGAAACCGATGCGAAGGCTGATCATCTTTTCACGTCGATGCAGCAATCCTTCGTAGCGCTGCGCCGCAATGCCCGTGGACAGTTCCCACCGCCAGTCGACAGCATGGACGGGCATTGGAGCGAGACCGAAAAAATCTTTGTTGACCACGCCATGAGCTATGCCGTCGTCGGCGGACCTGAGACCATAAGCAGGAAACTCGATGGCTTCATCGCGCAGACGCAAGCCGACGAGGTGATCGTGTCCATGCCGATCTTCGATATGGAAGCGCGGCTGAGATCGGTCCGCCTGTTTGCGGAGGCCCGACAGGAACTTTCGCAAGCCGCGTGATTGAAATAATCCGGGGAAAACAAAAAACGGCCGCAGGCACACGCCAGCGGCCGTTTTCGTTTGGTCAAGGTGAGATCAGGCCGAGAGTTTCGCCATGATTTCGTCGGAGACTTCGAAATTCGTATAGACGTTCTGCACGTCGTCGTCGTCCTCCAGCGTGTCGATGAGCTTCATCAGCGACTGGGCGCGCTCTTCGTCGACCGGGACCGTGTTCTGCGGCTTCCAGATGGCCTTGACGGTCTCGGCTTCGCCAAGCGTTGCCTCAAGCGCCTTCGACACCTCGCCAATATCCTCGAAACCGCAGATGATGTAGTGGCCGTCCTCGTCCGTCGTCACATCCTCCGCACCGGCGTCGATGGCCGCCTCCATCACCTTGTCGGCGCTGCCGGCGGACAGCTTGTAGGAAATTTCCCCGACGCGGTCGAAGGAGAAGGACACAGATCCGGTTTCGCCAAGCGCGCCGCCGGCCTTGGTGAAGGTCGAGCGGACATTGGAGGCGGTGCGGTTGCGGTTGTCGGTCAGCGCTTCGACGATGACGGCGACACCACCTGGGCCATAGCCTTCATAGCGGACTTCCTCGTAGTTTTCGCCATCGGCACCCGAGCCTTTCTTGATGGCGCGCTCGATATTGTCCTTCGGCATCGACTGGGCCTTGGCGTTCTGGATCGCCAGACGCAGGCGGGCGTTCATGGTGGGATCGGGCAGACCACCCTTGACCGCAACGGTGATTTCGCGCGCAAGCTTGGAGAACATTTTCGACCGCACCGCGTCCTGCCGGCCCTTGCGGTGCATGATGTTTTTGAACTGTGAATGGCCGGCCATGGCGCCCTCTTCGCATATGTATAATGTTAGGATTGGGGCGCCTTATAGTTTCATTGGCGGCGTGCGTCCAGAAGGCGGGACGGTTTTTCAGTCGGCGCTGATCCGCTTGCGGCTGAGGAAGAAGGAGTGCCCGTCGGCACGGTTGCAGGAGAGCCCCGTTCGACCCGACAGACAGGAGAACGGTCCGGCCGTCCAGGTCTCGCCGTAGTCCAACACGGGGCCGGACGCACAGCAGCCCTGGTCGCCCACATCCTTCAGAAGCATGGCCGGCCCATGCGCGGCCAATGTCGCCCGGATATATCGCGGCTCCACCCGATCGCAGGACAATTCAGGGCCGCCATCGGCGGGCTGGTAATGCGCGACGCCACCCCGCGGCGTGTAGACACATCCGATATTGCCGGAGGGCAGAACAAACTCCCGCTGCCGACCGTAACTTTTTGTCGCGGTCTCCGGCACGGTGGTCACCTTCCCGCCGTCCGCTGTGGGTGTGCGCGGCGGAGGGGCGCCATCGGCCACAGCTGAGGATGCCGCGGAAAGGAACGCGATCAGGGCGGCCGCAAAAAACTTCATGACATCAATCCCGGGGTCAGACTCCCTGGAGAATATAAATGAGCGGCTTCTTTGGCAAGGAACGCAACGAGACCGTTACACTTGCCCCGGACGCGAAACTCCTGTCGAAGCGGTCATCGAACATTTGCAGGAAGTTCGTGACCGGCGGGCCGCGGCGATGCATGGGCAGAATCAGCGCCGACCGCAGCCGCGTCACGACGCGGCTCATGCTCTCGGCGCCCATGGTCAGGCCGCCATCGACAGGAACCATCACCACGTCAAGCCGTCCGATCTCGGCATAGTCAGTATCATCCAGTTCGTGATGCAGATGGCCGAGATGCCCGATGCACAACCCCGCCGCTTCGATGATGAAGATGGAATTGCCATCCGGCTCCATAGCCCCACCAAACGATCGGATATCGGTCGTGACATTGCGGATATAGGCATCCCCGACCGTCACATCATGGTCGGCCGGCTTGCCGTCGTCGCCCCATCCGTGCAGAACGTGCTTGATCCCCGGATCGGGCGTCAGCGTGTAGTGGCTGGAATGGGCCTTGTTCATGGTGACCACATCAGGCGTCTTCGGTGGCGCATACCATCCGCTGAAATCCGTCGCGATCGACACGCCGCCGGGTGTCTCGATCAGGAAGGTCGAATGGCCGACATAGCTGATCGTCACCTCGTCCTTTGCGCTTGCCTGCGTATTCACCGCGACATCAGGTTTGAAGCTTGCAAATGTGACATTGGGAAGCGACTGCGCGATCGCCTGGCATTGGCTGACAGCCGTTGCTTCCTGCGCGTGGGCCGGCAATGGCGCCAGAAAATACGAGAGCGCCATCAGGGCAAATGCGATCTGCAAGATCCGCGACATCATGCACCTCTGAGCCAAGGTTGGCATGGTGAGCGAGAATAGGCAGGATACCCGCAAGGTCCAGCGCAGATTGACGGGCGCCGCTCACAATCGCGTCATTGCAAAGAGGCACGCCCTCTTGCTCGCACCTATGCCCAGAAAGCCGGAATTGTTTCCGCCAGGCGTGGCCCGATCCGCAGCGGCGCAATGTTTTCGGCAAGACCCGTCCTGTCGGAAATATCGACGCCGACGCCACAGATCGTTGCCGGACCCGAGGCCGCCTCGAAGCGGCCCTTCGGCATTTTGGAAATGAACCGGTTGAGCGGCTCCTCCTTCTCCATGCCGAGCGAACTGTCATAGTCCCCGCACATTCCCGCATCCGACATATAGGCCGTGCCGCCATTGAGGATCTGGTGATCAGCCGTCGGCACATGGGTATGGGTGCCGACGACGAAACTGGCGCGGCCATCGACGAAATGCCCGAAACATTGCTTTTCGCTGGTCGCCTCCGCATGAAAATCGAACACGATCGCATCCGCCTGCTCTTTCAAGGGGCAGGCATCGAGAATGGCCTCCGCCGCCTTGAAGGGATCGTCCAGCTCCGGATGCATGAAGACGCGTCCCATGACGTTGGATACCAGAACACGCGCGCCGTTGCGGGCGAAATAGAGGTTGGATCCCCGCCCCGGCGTTCCCGCCGGGTAATTGGCCGGACGCAGGAACTGGTCATGCCGCTCGCAGAAGGTAACGGCCTCTTTCTGGTCCCAGACATGGTTGCCGGTCGTTACGACATCGGCACCGGCATTGATGGTTTCGAGAAAGATATCCTCGGTGATGCCGAAGCCGCCCGCGGCATTCTCCCCGTTGACGATCACGAAATCGAGCTTGAGGTCGCTGATCAGTCCGGGCAACCGGTTCCAGACCGCCGTTCGGCCGGTCTTGCCGACCATATCACCCAGAAACAGAAGTCTCATCTTTACCAATTCCCATTCAAGACCCGAAGCCCGCTTTCCGTCAGCACGGCGTCCAGCGCAACGTCATGCGGCTCGGCAGGCACTGATGCCACTTCCTGGCAGTCGAATGCAATGCCGATCAGTCGCGGCTGGCGGCCTTTTCGGTGCAAAAGGTCGATGGCGCGATCATAATAGCCGGCGCCGTAACCGATCCTGTGGCCGGTTCGGTCGAAGGCCGCCAGCGGCACGAGCATGATGTCGGGATCGACGACCGGAGCATCGTCCCCCGGGCCCGTCGTACCGAAGCCGGTATCGACAAGAGGAGCGCCGGGCACAAGTTCGCGAAACACGATCGTGGTTTTGTCAAGAATGGCAGGCACGCAGAGACGGGCACCACGCGCGCCAAGCTGTTCCATCAACGGACGGATATCGACCTCGGAGCGGATCGGCGAAAAACCGGAAACGATCTGCCCCGGCTCGATCTCTATCGCATTGCCGCCGAATTCTCGCATCTTCAGGCTCGCCGCAGCCCGTGCCTCGGACGCCATCGCATCACGCAGGACCAGCCGTTCTGTGCGGAGTCCCGCCTTAAGTGTTCTCGATGTCATGCGATTTCCTCTGCCTGTCATCCTCTTCCTATTCCAATAAGTCTGAAAAAGGAAAGTCGAGCACGATAAGGAAGACCCAGCCTGAGAAGCGATAGCTTGAGCAGGAAAGGAAGATTGATTTCATAACATCCAAAATCTGTCCCGATTGCGTTCGAAGCAATGGACCGGCTCAGATCGAGCATCAATCCCGATATCGTCAATAAGATGCACATTTTTGCGCAGACGCAGGTTCCTGAGATCGCGTGCAACGAGCCGCCGCAAGCGCCGCTCCTCAGCCCAAGACAGCATTCGCTTCAGATATAAAGCGGGAAACGTGGCGATCGATCTTTTGTGTTGCATGGTCGGATCCGACAGGAGGTCGCCGAGTGTCGGTCAAAGATTGACATCAATCCAACGAATTGAAACAATGGCTGTCATTCGAAAATCTGATGACAAAATGACCGCACCTCTCGATAGCGACCTTCTGCGAACGTTTATCGCCGTTGCCGACCATGGCAATTTCACCAGGGCCGGCGAAACCGTGGGGCGAACTCAATCGGCCGTCAGCATGCAGATCCGCAAACTAGAGGATCTTCTCGGCGAGCATTTGTTTGATCGGGGATCGCGCGGCGTCAGTATGACGCGCCACGGATTGCGCCTCATCGACAACGCCCGCCGGATTGTCGCCTTGCTGGACGACACGGCAGTCACTATCCGCCAGCCTGCGCTGGACGGTGCAATCAGAATCGGCATTTCGGAGGAATATATGGGTTCGGCCCTGCCAAAGGCGCTGGGAGCCTTCGTGACGGTTCATCCGGGCGTGGAAGTCAGCGTGCTGCAAGGCGTCTCCGTGTCCAATCTGGCAGCGCTGGAAGCTGGCGAGATCGACATCGCGGTTGTCTTCGAACCTGGAGGACCGACGACCAGTGAGGTGTTGACGGTGGACCCCACCGTCTGGGTCACGTCGGACCAACACCGGGTGCATGAGCGCTTCCCGGTTCCGATCGCCACCTACACCTATCTGAAGGGCGGCTGGTGCGATGCGCTGGCATTGAAGGTTCTGGAACGTCGCGGAATTCAAAGCCGGATTGCCTATAGCAGCCTGACCAGCAACGGGCTGAGCGCCGCAGTGAGTTCAGGTCTTGCGATTGCTCCGATGACGCGCAGCAACATTCCGGCGGGTTGCCGCGAACTGACGGCTGCGGATGGATATGATATTATCGATTTCTCGAATGTGGTTCTGAAAACAAGGCTGGGGCGCAGGAACGGGCGCATCGTCGAAGCAATGTCAAATGCGATCAGAGATGCATTTCGCACGCCGATCGCGCCATAGGTCCGAAGAATACGAAGGTGCGATCCACGCAACCGATGGATTTTTTACGATCCTGGGTGCCTACAAACGTAGGTGGGCGCCATATGTCCAGGCCCACGAGCCTGGCCAGGGACAGCTCCCGTTGGATCGAGTATGGCCCCAGGGATTGTGGTTCCTGTCGGGAAGCGCAGACCGCATGAACAATATAGAGTGCGTCGGCGACTTGCGCCAGTGGCTGCGTCAAACTTCTGACATTCAGTTGGCCGTAGGGGCCGGCTTGCCGCCGAGTTTGGTGGCGATGGCCTGTATCTGGTTGGTCACGTCGGAAATCACCGAGACGAGGGCTTCCTCATTTTTCTGCTGATCGGCTGCACTGGAATCCCGGCTCTGCCTGAGAGTGTCGGCTTCCGTCTGCAGGCTTGTCAGTTTGCGGTTCACCTCGCTCAGCTCGTCCATGACCATGATGCCGGCCATCACGGTGAGGCGCAGATCGCCGATTTCGCCGAACTGGGATTTCAGATGGCTGACATACTGGTCGAAGCGGCTGGCGAGATCCGTCAGATGACCCTGCTGCCCTTCCTCGCAGGCCATGCGATAGGCCTTGCCGTCGATGTTTACCGTTACCTGCGCCATAGCGTCACCTGCCCGCAAGCGAACCGTTTCAGCGGTCCAGCACTGCCCTTATCGTTTCCATCGCCGTGACCAGACGGCGCGAGACTTCCCGGTTGACCTCCTCCAGGCGGTTGGCCCGGAACTGCGACTGGTCGAGTTCCTGCGCCAGACGGGAGCGGTCGGTGTTGATCTTGCGAACCTCGCCCTCGATCTCGCTGCGGTCACGCTCCCGGTCGAACCGCCCGTCGATGGCATTATCAAGGCTGCCAACCGCGTTGCGCAGCTCTTCCAGTGCTTCCCTGACTGTCTTACCCGCCGCCATTCACGTCTTCCCGGTAGGCGCCAGGCAGGCGAATCGCAGCCCGGCCATTGCATTTCAAGCCTGTCACAGTCTTAGACCTATTCCCCACGGCTTCACAACGGCAGGCGGGGCCCCGCTTCGCAGAAGCTGTGGATCACTGGCATTTAAAACGATTCTCACAAGTTTTGGCTGAAGAACCGTCCCGCCTGAAGCGACAGGAAAAGCAACTGTCGGAAGGTCCGGAACAGCCGTTTTCATTGACTCCATGAAAGCAGGTGCTATGTGTCAGCCGCTTCCTATACGGTCTTTGGAGGATAGAGACCGTTCCCTGTCCACCGAACTCAAGCGGAACAGTCATGATCTCTCGCGAAAAACACGACCGGATGGCAAATGCAATCCGTTTCCTTTCCATGGATGCCGTCGAAAAGGCCAATTCGGGCCACCCGGGACTGCCCATGGGTGCCGCCGACGTGGCAACGGTGCTATTCTCCCGTTACCTGAAATTCAACCCGAAGGCGCCGCTCTGGGCGGACCGCGATCGTTTCGTGCTGTCGGCAGGCCATGGTTCGATGCTCATCTACTCTCTGCTCTACCTCACAGGCTACGAGGACATGAGCATCGAGGACATCAAGCAGTTCCGCCAGCTCGGTTCGAAGACCGCCGGCCATCCGGAATATGGTCACGCCACAGGCATCGAGACGACCACGGGTCCGCTCGGCCAGGGGATCGCCAATGCCGTCGGCATGGCGATTGCCGAGCGTAAGCTTGCCGAAGAGTTCGGTTCCGACTTGCAGGATCATCATACCTACGTTCTTTGCGGCGACGGCTGCCTGATGGAAGGCATCAGCCACGAAGCCATTGCGCTCGCCGGCCACCTGAAACTGAACAAGCTGGTTCTCTTCTGGGACGACAACAACATCACCATCGACGGCGCCGTCTCGCTGTCGGATTCGACCGATCAGATCGCCCGCTTCCAGGCCGTTCACTGGAATACCATCCGCGTCGATGGTCACAATCCGGATGAGATTGCCGCCGCCATCGAAGCCGCGCATAAGTCCGACCGCCCGACCTTCATCGCCTGCAAAACGACGATCGGTTTCGGCGCACCGAACAAGGCCGGCACCCACAAGGTGCACGGCTCGCCGCTGGGCGCCGAAGAAATCGCCGCGACCCGCAAGGCACTGAACTGGGAAGCCCCGGCCTTTGAAATCCCGGCCGACGTGCTCGACGCCTGGCGTGCCGCCGGCACCCGCTCGGTGGAGGAAAACAAGGCCTGGGATGCCCGACTGGCCGCCGCGGAAGCAACGAAGAAGTCCGAGTTCGTGCGTCGTTTCGCCGGCGAACTGCCGGAGGATCTCGATGGCGCCATCGACACCTACAAGAAGAAGCTGGCCGGCAGCCCGCCGGCGATCGCAACCCGCAAGGCATCGGAAGATGCGCTGGAAGTGATCAACGGCACCCTGCCCGAAACGCTGGGCGGATCGGCCGATCTGACGCCGTCCAACAACACCAAGACCAGCCAGATGAAATCGATCACCCCGACCGATTTCGCCGGCCGCTACGTGCACTGGGGCATCCGCGAACACGGCATGGCCGCTGCCATGAACGGGATCTCGCTGCACGGCGGCCTGATCCCCTATTCCGGCGGCTTCATGATCTTCTCGGACTATTGCCGTCCGTCGATCCGTCTTGCCGCCCTGATGGGCATCCGCGTCATCCATGTTCTGACCCATGATTCGATCGGCGTCGGCGAAGACGGCCCGACGCACGAACCGGTCGAGCACATGGCGGCGCTCCGCGCCATCCCGAACCTCTTGATGTTCCGCCCGGCCGATGCGGTCGAAACGGCGGAATGCTGGCAGCTGGCGCTGCACGAACAGCATCGCCCGTCCGGCCTGGCGCTGACCCGCCAGAACCTTGCGCCGTCGCGTCTCGACTATGCAGCCGAAAATCTCTGCGCCAAAGGTGCCTACGAATTGCGCTCCGCCGACAATGCCAAGGTCTCGCTCTTCGCCTCAGGTTCGGAAGTTGAACTTGCGGTCAAGGCAGCCGAAGAGCTGAACGGCAAGGGCATCGCAACCCGTGTCGTTTCGGTTCCTTGCTTCGAGCTTTTTGCCGAACAGCCGGACGATTATCGCAAGTCGGTCATCGGCGACGCCCCCGTCAAGATCGCCGCAGAAGCGGCCGTCCGCCAGGGCTGGGATTACTTCATCGGCAACGAAGGCGACTTTGTCGGCATGAGCTCCTTCGGCGCCTCGGGCCCGGCCAAGGATCTCTACAAGCATTTCGGCATCACCGTGGAGGCAATCGTTGCGGCTGCCGAAAAAAAGCTTGCCTGACTTATAAACGGGCGCGGCTTGACTGACGCGCCCCATTCACCATCAAGACCTTTTTGACAGGGAGAGACCTGAAATGACAGTGAAAGTCGCCATTAACGGCTTTGGCCGCATCGGCCGCAACGTCCTGCGCGCCATCGTTGAATCCGGCCGCACGGACATCGAGGTCGTCGCCATCAACGACCTCGGCCCGGTCGAGACCAATGCGCATCTGCTGCGCTACGATTCGATCCATGGCAAGTTCCCGGCCACGGTCCAGGTCGAAGGCGACACCATCATCGTTGCCGGCGGCAAGCCGATCAAGGTAACGGCCATCAAGGACCCGGCAACCCTGCCGCATGGCGAAATGGGCGTCGATATCGCGCTTGAATGCACCGGCATCTTCACCTCGCGCGACAAGGCTGCCCTGCACCTTCAGGCGGGCGCCAAGCGCGTCATCGTTTCGGCACCCGCCGATGGCGCTGACCTCACCGTCGTCTTCGGTGTCAACCACACCGAACTGACCAAGGAACACCTGGTCATCTCCAACGCATCCTGCACGACCAATTGCCTGGTGCCGGTCGTCAAGACCCTGGATGACGTCGTCGGCATCGATCATGGCTTCATGACGACGATCCATTCCTACACCGGCGACCAGCCGACGCTCGACACCATGCACAAGGACCTCTACCGCGCCCGCGCAGCCGCCCTGTCGATGATCCCGACCTCGACCGGCGCCGCCAAGGCCGTCGGCCTCGTGCTGCCGCACCTCAAGGGCAAGCTTGACGGCACCTCGATCCGCGTTCCCACCCCGAACGTTTCGGTCGTCGACTTCAAGTTCGTTGCCAAGCGCGACACGACAGTTGCCGAAATCAACGGCGCCATCAAGGCGGCCGCTGACGGCGCGCTCAAGGGCATCCTCGGCTACACCGACGAGCCGCTGGTTTCGCGCGACTTCAACCATGACAGTCATTCCTCGATCTTCGCCAACGACCAGACCAAGGTTCTCGAAGGCAATTTCGTGCGTATTCTCTCCTGGTACGACAATGAATGGGGCTTCTCCAACCGCATGGCCGACACGGCCGTTGCGATGGCAAAGCTGATCTAAGCCGATGTTCAGAGCCCTCCCCTTTAAGACGGTGCGCTGGCGTCCGCTCGAAGGGGTGGGGCTCGAGCATCTGACGCTCGGTCACATCGAAGGCGGCGGCATCTGCGCCTCCAGCGTTGTGATCGGCGAGCGCGGTGGCCGCCCCTATGGCATCCACTACCAGATCGATTGCGACGAGCACTGGACCGTGCTGTCTCTCGACATTCAGACCACGGACGGCCTGCGGCTGGGACTGACCTCCGATGGCAGGGGCCACTGGACCGATGAAGCCGGCCTGCCGCTCCCCGCCTTCGACGGCTGCATCGACATCGATTTGGCAGGCAGTCCTTTTACCAACACATTGCCTGTCCGCCGCCTTGGACTGACGCCAGAAGACGGCACCGTCAAGCTCTCCATGCTCTATGTGCCTTTCGATACGTTCGAGCCCTGTCTCGACCGCCAGCACTATACATGCCTGACGGAATCGAAACTGTACCGCTACGAGGCTGACGACCGGTCTTTTGCCGCTGAACTGCCGGTGGACGAGGACGGGCTGGTGATGGATTACCCCACCCTTTTCCAGAGACTGTGACCGGAGACCGTTCATGACATTCAAGACCCTCGACGACCTGACTGATATCGCCGGCAAGCGCGTGCTCGTGCGTGTCGATCTCAACGTTCCGGTCAAGGATGGCAAGGTGACCGACGCGACCCGCATCGAACGCGTCTTGCCGACAATCCGCGAGCTTTCGGAGAAGGGCGCAAAGGTCATTCTACTGGCGCATTTCGGGCGCCCCAAGGGTGAGCCGGTTGCCGACATGTCTCTGTCGCTGATCGCTCCCGCAGTCGAGGATATTCTTGACCAGCGGGTTCATTTCGCTTCCGACTGCATCGGCGAAAAGGCGGCCAGCGCCATTGCAGGCATGAACGATGGCGACGTGCTGCTTCTTGAAAACACCCGTTTTCACAAGGGTGAGGAAAAGAACGATCCGGAGTTTACCAAGGCGCTGGCTGCCAACGGCGACATTTATGTCAACGACGCCTTTTCCGCAGCCCATCGCGCCCATGCATCGACGGAGGGACTTGCGCGACTTCTCCCCGCCTATGCCGGCCGCACGATGCAGGCCGAACTGGAAGCCTTGGAAAAGGGGCTCGGCAACCCGAAACGCCCGGTCGTCGCCATCGTCGGCGGCGCCAAGGTTTCGACCAAGATCGATCTTTTGATGAATCTTGTCCAAAAGGTCGATGCCTTGGTCATCGGCGGCGGCATGGCCAATACCTTTATCGCCGCACGCGGCACCAATGTCGGCAAGTCGCTCTGCGAGCATGATCTTGCCGAGACCGCAAGACAGATCATGACCGAGGCCGCCTCAGCCGGTTGCGCCATCGTTCTCCCTGTCGACGGCGTCGTTGCCCGCGAGTTCAAGGCAGGGGCAGACAACGAGGTGGTCGATATCGAAGCGATCCCCGCCGATGCGATGGTGCTCGACGTCGGCCCGAAATCGATCGCTGCCGTGAACGACTGGGTCAGCAAGGCGCATACGCTGGTTTGGAACGGTCCGCTCGGCGCCTTTGAGATCGCCCCCTTCGACAAGGCGACGGTGGCAGTCGCCAAACATGCGGCGGCACGAACAAAGAGCGGCGCGTTGGTCTCTGTTGCCGGCGGCGGCGATACGGTTTCCGCCATGAACCACGCCGAGGTTGCCGATGACCTGAGCTATGTCTCAACGGCTGGAGGTGCATTTCTTGAATGGATGGAAGGCAAGCCGCTCCCCGGCGTCGATATCCTTCACCAGAAACTGTAGGTTTCCATTTTCCCGTCGCATTTCCGAAGGCTTCGACGACTGTCGGGGCCTTCTCCGATTTGGACTTCGCTGAAATAATCCCAACATTTCAAACGATTAAATTTATTTCAATCGTTTAAAGTAATTTAACCGCCATTTTCCTTCCACTGTTCTTCTGGTATCGGCGATCCACGGGATCAACAGAGGAGAACGCCGATGAGCGAAAGACTGGAAGATATTGCAGCAGGAATGATGGCCACCGGCAAGGGGTTGCTGGCAGCGGACGAATCGACTGCGACCATCGGCAAGCGCTTCGACACGATCGGCCTCGCTTCGACGGAAACGTCACGCCGCGACTATCGCGAAATGCTGTTTCGCGCCGACGACGCCATGAAATCCTGCATTTCCGGGGTCATCCTATACGAAGAAACCCTGTTTCAGAAGGCCGCCGACGGCACCCCATTGGTGGACATCATCCGCGCTGCCGGCGCCGTTTCCGGCATCAAGGTCGATGCCGGCGCCAAACCGATGGTCAATTTCCCGGGCGAAACCGTGACCGAAGGCCTGGACGGTCTGGCTGGCCGTCTGAAAACCTATTACGACGCTGGCGCGCGCTTTGCCAAGTGGCGGGGCGTCATCGCGGTGTCGGACGTTCTTCCGAGCTACGGCTCCGTCAAGGCCAATGCCCAGGCACTCGCCCGCTATGCGGCCCTCTGCCAGGACGCCGGCATCGTACCGATCGTCGAACCGGAAGTCCTGATGGACGGTACGCCTGGCGACCACTCGATCGAACGGTCGGAGACAGTGACTGCGGAAACGCTGCGCATCGTCTTCGATGAACTGAACGACGCCCGCGTCAGCCTGGAAGGTATCATCCTGAAGCCGAGCATGGTGATCGACGGCAAACATGCCCGCAAGGCAAGCATCGCCGAAGTCGCCGAGCGGACCGTCCGCGTCCTGAAGCGCACCGTTCCGTCAGCCGTTCCCGGCATCGCCTTCCTTTCCGGCGGTCAATCCACAGAAGAGGCCACCGCGCATCTTTCGGCAATGAAGGCCGGCTACGATCTTCCCTGGGGCATGACCTTCTCCTACGGCCGCGCGCTTCAGACCGAGGCACTCAATGCATGGGGCGGCAAGTCGGAAAATGTCGCTGCCGGCCAGCGCGCCTTCAGCCATCGCGCCAGAATGTGCAGCCTCGCCGCCACCGGCGGCTGGAAGAAGGAACTCGAGAAGGCCGCTTGATTTTACAGATTATTTTGGGGGAGGACGGCCCGGCTCGCGCAAGCGACCGGGCTTTCTTTTTGGGCACTCCAGCTTTCGAAACTAAGGCCGAACCAGAACCGTGACCATCATCACGGCGATCGCGAAAACCGCGATCTTCCAGAAATCACGTCTGTGCCGCAAGCCCGGAAGGTTGAGCGGCTTCAGAAGCTGGACGACCATCGCCAAAAGCAGCAGGATCGTTAACGCTTTCGACATGGATATTCCTGCTTCTGCAAAACAAACCGGCAAAAGCCCGGCCTGTCATAGACCTGCCACTTTCCCGCAGGATCAGGGCTAGGCTCTTGCCACAGATTTTGCAACGCCATCACCCTTTGAAATTTCCGGCTGGCAATTGCGAAGGCACCGTTCTACCTTTTCAACGCAGCCGGACACCGCGGAATTCCCATGACAAAAAATCTGCTTCCCGTTACCGCCCTTCTGCTTGGGACGTTGTTTCTCTTTTTGGGAAACGGGTTGCACAGCCTGCTTCTACCTGTGCGCGGCACGACTGAGGGTTATTCCACGACACTGCTCGGGTTACTGGGTACTTCCTGGGCGAGCGGCTTCGTGCTCGGCTGCCTGCTCGCACCGACCATCGTCAAGCGTGCCGGCCATGTCCGCGCCTTCAGCTGCTTTGCCTCGTTGCTGGCGATCATCGCGCTTTTGACCGGCATTCTGGTTGATCCGATCTGGTGGGTAGCGCTACGCGCCTTCACCGGTTTTTCGACGGCCGGCACGTCGATGATCATCGAAAGCTGGCTGAACGAACGCGCCACCAACGAAAGCCGCGGCGCGATTTTCTCGCTCTATATCGCCATCACGCTGATGGGTGTTGTTGGAGGCCAGTTGATGATTCCCTTCGGCGATACGGGAACCTCCCTGTTCTTCATGATCTGCGGCATCGTCTACTGCCTGGCCATGCTGCCAACCCTGCTGTCGACTGCCGCTCTGCCACAACCCCTCAAGCAGGTTCGCCTCGACCTGCCGGCACTCTACCGCACATCGCCGATTTCGTTCCTCGGCATTCTTCTTGTCGGCATCGCCAACGGTGCCTATGGCACGTTGGGAGCCGTCTTCGGCCGCCAGGTCGGTCTGACCGACAGCAACGTGGCGCTGATGATGAGCACGACGATCTTTGCCGGGGCGGTCATGCAGTTCCCGGCGGGCCGACTCTCCGACAGGATCGACCGGCGCTATGTCCTTGCCGCCCTGGCGGCCGTTGCAGCCATTGCCGGGTCGCTGGTTTTCCTGCTTGAGCCGACGGGTGTCGTACTTCTCATCGCCCTTGTCGGCATCTATGGCGCGACGGCGAACGCCCTTTACCCGATTGCCGTTTCGCATGCCAACGACTTTGCGGCGCCGGAAGACTTCGTCAAGATTTCCGGCGGCCTGCTGCTCCTCTACGGCATCGGCACGATCATCGGCCCCACGATCGGCGGCCCGATCATGACCGTGACCGGCCCTTACGGCCTGTTCATGATCACGGCCTGCGCCCACGTCATGATAACGATTTACGCGATCTTCCGAAGCCGGATGCGCGCCGCCGTGCCGGCTGCGGAACGCGAAACCTATTCCACCAATTATCCCGGCACCGTGACCCCGGAAAGCCTGCAGATGTCGCCCCGCGCCGCACCCTTCGAAGAAGAGCCAGATGCAAAGGACGAGAGCAAAACGGCGTGAAGGAGGCTCTGACCTGTCGTTCCCTTTGCAGATAAAGCTGTCGCTCCCGACGTCTCGAATCATCGGGACGTCGTCGGAAAGCAAGACAACTGCCGTGAGCTTCGTTTTTTACCGAAGTTTACTGCAGTGGCGGAGCACCGGGAAGATACAGTTCGTGCAGCCAAATCGCTTCCGGTTAACTGTTCATTAAGCATTACTTGTTATTGTCACGCCATCCGGATCGCTCTGGACTCGGACGTTCCCCTCTGGTGAACGGTCTGATTTTTCTCCCTGTTTTACCTTGAGAGCCGCTTTTGCGGCTCTTTTTTTATCTTTTTTTTCCGCGCTGCAAAGACTTGTGGAGATTAACCCTTTCTTAAGAATGCGCTTGCGTGAAATGGGCTATAGGATCATGTTCGAACTATAGAACGAACCGGCGCGAAACTTTCTGTTAACCAGTTCGTTACCTGTCCGAGTCGATGCGTTTAACCAGGGAAATCAGATCATGTCCGAACGCGGATTGAATACTGTGAGCTTCGCAGGCCACGCTGCGTCTTCAGCGCAGTTCAAGGCGCTCTACGCCGAAGGCATGGGTCTGGTCGAGGAAACCGCAAGCTATCTGGACGGCCCCGGTCGCGCAGCCTCGAAGGTTTTGCCACGGATGGCCTCGGTGCTTTACGCTGCCGAATCCATGCGTCTCACCACCCGCCTGATGCAGATGGCGTCATGGCTGCTTTTGCAGCGCGCGGTAAACAACGGCGAGATGAACCGCGAACAGGTCCTGTCCGAAAAGAACAAGGTGCGTCTCGACAGCTTCAATGTTGATCGCGCGGCGCCCGGATGGCAAGATCTGCCGGAAGGTTTCCGGGATCTGATCGAACGCTCGTTGCGCCTGCAAAACCGCGTTGCCCTGCTCGACCGCGAAATCTATCGTCCCCAGGAAGCCCAGAACTTCACTCCGGACAACCAGAACGGCGTCAAGGCCCAACTTAATCTGTTGCAGACGGCATTCGGAACGAACTGATCGCGAACGCGCAGCGTCTAATTATGGAACCCGGCAGGTAATTCTCGCCGGGTTTTTGCATGGTTTCATGCAATTGCGGCTGGCCGCCGACACTCGTTCAACTGCGGGGCTAGAAAAATCCGTCAATGCAGAACGCAAAAAAGCCCGGACAAACCGGGCTTTTCCAAACTCGTATGCAAGCGGCAGAAGCTTAGAGGCCGAGACCTTCGAAGCGCTTCTTGAACTTGGAAACGCGGCCGCCGCGGTCCAGCATCTGCTGGTTGCCGCCGGTCCAGGCCGGGTGCGACTTCGGATCGATTTCAAGGTTCATGGTCTGGCCTTCCGAACCCCAGGTCGAACGTGTCTGGTATTCGGTGCCATCGGTCATGACGACATTGATCATGTGGTAAGCGGGATGGATATCAGCCTTCATAACACTCTTCCTGCAAGTTCCAGGGTCCAATTGTCGCAAGCCGTTCGAGGGCCATTGCGGCATGGGGACCGAACACGTAAATGAAGCCGCAGACCACGGAAGGACCACGGCTTCCCAATTTGATGCCGTGCCTATACATGATGGTCACCGGGATAACAAGTACCGCCGGAGAAGACTTGTGCGGCTTTCGCCGCTTCTTCGGTATTGGAGGTAATGTGTCGAATGAGGTCGTTCAACCGTCGGGCCGCAAAAGCGTCCGGCCGCTGGTCAAGCTGCTGCCCTATGTAAGGCGCTATCGCACGCTCGTCATCGGAGCTGGTGTCTCGCTTGTCGCCGCCGCGGTGACGACCCTGACCTTGCCGATGGCGGTGCGCCGGATGATCGACCATGGATTTTCCGTGTCCGATTCCGGGTTTATCAACACCTACTTCTCCATGCTGATGGTTCTGGCCATCGTGCTCGCGCTGGCAAGCGCCGCACGCTATTACTTCGTTATCACGCTTGGCGAACGCATCGTCTCGGATCTCCGCCGCGATGTCTTCGATCACGTGACCCGCCTTTCGCCTTCCTTTTTCGACGTCAACCAGTCCGGCGAAATCGTCTCGCGGCTGACGGCCGATACGACGCAGATCAAGTCAGCTGTCGGAGCGACGGCCTCTGTCGCCCTTCGTAACATCATCCTGTGTCTGGGCGCGATCGGTATGATGGTTTACACAAGCCCCAGACTGTCGAGCCTGGTGCTCATCGCCATCCCCGTGATCGTCTTCCCGTTGGTGGGTTTCGGACGCTCGGTGCGCCGCCGTTCGCGTGAAGCGCAGGATACGCTGGCAACCGCATCCGCCTATGCCGGCGAGGCAATTTCGGCGATCCGCACCGTGCAGGCGTTCAACGGGGAAGGAGCGGCACAGGCGCGGTACGGCCATGCGGTGGAAAGCGCCTATGGAGCCGCCCGCGCGGCGATCAAGGCCCGCTCGATCCTCACTGCCTTCGCCATCACCATGATTTTCGGCAGCGTCGTGGCGGTGCTCTGGTTCGGCGCGCAGGGCGTCTTGTCTGGCACTCTGTCCGCCGGAACGCTGGGCCAGTTCCTGCTCTACTCCGTTTTTGCCGCAGGAAGCCTCGGCGCCCTTTCCGAAGTCTGGGGGGAGTTGTCGCAAGCTGCCGGCGCCGCCGAACGTTTGAGCGAACTGCTGGCCGAACGACCTGAGATCACCGCTCCGGCGCAGTCCAATCCCATGCCACAGCCGCCCTTGGGCGCCGTGCGCTTCGACGATGTCCATTTCGCCTATCCCTCCCGCCCCGGTTACAAAAGCGTCAGGGGCCTGACCTTTACCATCAAACCCGGCGAGACCGTCGCCATCGTCGGTCCGTCCGGCGCCGGCAAAAGTACGGTTTTCTCTCTGCTCCTGCGCTTCTACGATCCGGTGAAGGGGGCGATTCTCGTTGATGACATAGATATCAGCGCCATCGATCCAGCCGCCCTGCGCGACCGTCTGGCAATCGTACCTCAAGACGTCACGATCTTTGCCGCCTCCATCCATGACAATATCGCCTTCGGCATGCCGAGGGCGACCCGGGAGGCCATCCGCGCCGCAGCCATTGCCGCCCAGGCGGACGAATTCATCGCAAGGCTTGACGAAGGCTACGACACCCAAGTCGGAGAACGGGGTATCACACTGTCCGGCGGCCAGCGCCAGCGCATCGCCATCGCCCGCGCCATCCTGAAGGACGCGCCGATCCTGCTGCTCGACGAGGCGACGTCGGCGCTCGATGCAGAAAGCGAAACGCTGGTGCAGGCGGCGCTGGACGGCCTGATGCGCGCGCGCACGACACTGGTTATCGCCCACCGCCTCGCGACCGTCCTGAAGGCTGATCGTATTCTTGTCATGGACCAGGGCAAAATCATCGAAGAAGGCACCCATGCCGGGTTGGTACGGCAAGGCGGTCTCTATGCCAAGCTGGCCCGGCTACAATTCAACCATGAGAGCCCGGACACCGGCAATATCGTCAATCTCGGCTAAAGTCCGCCGTCACACGTCCGAAGGTTGCCCTTCTCCCGCGCCGCGCTATTCTTCATCAGGGGAATGGCAGGAGGCCATGACCGCAATCGGTACATCCTGGGAGGAGAAAAGAATGGCATTGTCCCTTTTGAAGCGACGGACAGCACTGGTCGCCGCTTTTGCCGCAGTGTCCGCACTGGCAATCGGCACGCAGGCGGGGGCGCAGACGTTCCCGGATCGGGCGGTGACCCTCGTCGTTCCGTTTGCAGCGGGCGGCTCGACGGATGTGGTTGCCCGCATCATCGGACAAAAGATGGCGGATGATCTCGGCCAGCAGGTGGTGGTGGAAAATGTCGCCGGCGCCGGCGGCAATCTCGGAGCCGACCGTGTGGCACGCGCCGAACCGGACGGATACACGATCCTGATGGGCACGGTCGCCACGCATGCGCTCAACCCGCTCATTCTCAAGACCAAACCCTACGATCCCGAGAAGGATTTCGCACCCGTTTCCTTGCTGGTGCTCGTGCCCAATGTGCTTATCGTCAACCCTGAGCTTCCGGCAAAGAATGTGGCGGACCTTGTTGCGCTCCTCAAGGCGGCACCCGAGCAATATTCCTATGCCTCATCAGGCAATGGCACGCCATTGCATCTGTCCGGCGAACTGTTCAAAAACCTTGCCGGTGTCAGCATGCAGCATGTGCCCTACAAGGGGGCGGGTCCGGCGCTCAACGATGTCATCGGCAACCAGGTTCCGATCATGTTCGACAACCTGCCCTCAGCGTCCGGCCATATGAAATCAGGCACATTGCGGGCACTCGCGGTAACCACCAAGGAGCGCGCAGCCTCGTTCCCGGACGTGCCGACCATCGCGGAAACCATTCCCGGCTACGAAACCTACACCTGGAATGCCTTGTTTGCCCCGGCAGGCACGCCGAAGGAAGCGATCGACCGGCTGAACGCCGCAGCAAAAAAAGCCCTGGCTGATCCTGAAGTCGCCGAAAAGATGAAAGGCTTCAGCGCCTCCATCGTCGCCTCGACACCGGAAGAACTGGCCGCCCATGTAAAGGCGGAACTGGCCAAATGGGGACCGGTGGTGAAGAACGCCAACGTGCAGATGGATTGACGCTGCAAGGCTCTCCGCCTTGGCGGGGAGCCCTCGCAGCTTCTATATTGCCAAGCGGCGGCATTCAGGACGTTATAGCCACAGGCTATTTTTCAGTCAGCTTGAGCTCGATCCGGCGGTTCTGTGATCGTGCCTCTGGGCTGTCGTCCTGGGCGATCGGTTGAAACTCGCCAAAGCCTGCGGCGACGAGCCTGTCGGCCGGTACGCCCTGCGAGATCAGGAACTTCACGACCGAGGTGGCGCGGGCAGAGGATAGCTCCCAGTTATCGACATAACGGCCCGTGCCGGACAAAGGCACATTGTCCGTATGCCCATCGACGCGCAGAACCCAGTTGATCTCGGAGGGGATTTCCTTGGCAAGGTCGAGGAGCGCCGCGGCAAGCTTGCCCATCTCCTCCTGCCCCTTCGGGTTCAGTTCGTTACCGCCGGAGGGAAAGAGAACTTCGGACTGGAAGACGAACCGGTCTCCAACAATCCGGATATTCTCGCGGTCGGAGAGAATCTCCCGCAGCCGACCAAAGAAATCCGAGCGATAGCGATTGAGCTCCTGCACGCGCTGCGCCAGGGCGACATTGAGGCGTCGACCGAGATCGGCGATCTTCGTCTGAGAGGACTCGTCCTTGGCTTCGGAAGCCTGAAGTGCGCTCTCGATGGCTGCAATCTGGCTTCGCAGAGCCGAGATTTGCTGGTTGAGCAGTTCGACCTGGTTCATCGCCCGGGCATTGACCTGCTTTTCGGTCTCTAGCTGCCCCGTCAGGTCGCCGATCTTGCGGTCGGCCGTGTCTGAACTCCCGGCTCCCTGATCCAGCAAGACCTGAAGACGCGATCGCTCCCCCTCGGAGGTTGCCAGGGAAGCCTGCAGATTGGCCAAAGAATCCTCGAGATCCTGCTTTCCGCCCTTTTCAAGCGCCAGAAGCTGCGTCAACTCGTTGATCTGGCTGTTGAGCCGGTTGAGGACATCATCCTTGCCGCTGATTTCCCGGCTCAGCAGGAATTGGGCCAGAACAAAAACGCACAGCAGAAACATGATCGACAGCAGCAAGGTCGAGAGGGCATCGACGAATCCGGGCCAGTAGTCGATCGTTCTCTGGCTGCGGCCCCTGCGTGCAAGCGCCATCGCCTATTCCCCCGCAGCGTCATCGACGCGCGCAAGTCTCGGTTGCTTGTCGGGGATAGCGCTTTCTCTGTCCATATGCCCGATCCGAGCGGCAAGCTTGTCCAGCGTCTTGCGCATGGATTTCGCCTCTTCCTGTTGAGCCTCGATCCAGTCGCGCAACATCTGCTGCTCGCCGCGCATATTCTTGACCAGGCCCTGGATTCCCTCGGCAAGGCTCGCCATCGCCGCTGTGGTGCGCTGATTCATGCCGCCGTCCTGATTGATGCGGGCAAGTTGCTCCGTCAGCAAACGCAACTCGTCGCCAGGTCCCGCGACGGACGATCCGGCCGTGACGGGGTTATCGGAGCCGACATCCGTGACGGAAGAAAGCCAGTTTTCCAGTTCGGTATAGAAGCGATTCTGCGCCCGCCCGGCCTGAAGGTCGAGAAAGCCCAGGATCAGCGATCCGGACAGACCGAAAAGCGATGTGGAAAATGCCGTTCCCATACCGGCCAGAGGTGCGGAAAGCCCCTGCTTCAGGGCGGCGAGCACATCCTGCGTGCTTCCCGTTCCGGCATCCAGCGACTGGATGACCGTGTTGATCGAACCGATCGTACCGAGCAGGCCCCAGAACGTGCCGAGCAGACCGAGAAAGACCAGAAGGCCGATCAGGTAGCGCGAGGTGTCGCGGGATTCGTCCAGACGCGTTGCAATCGAATCAAGGATCGACCGCAGGGCCGTCGTCGAGATCGCCATGGAATGACGCTGCCCGATCAGGGCGCGCATCGGCGCCAGCAGCACCGGGTCCCGGCCGACCTTCTCGGCGCTTCCAGCCGCACGGAACGAATTGAACCAGCGAACTTCCGGTCGCAATGCGAGCACATGATTGAAAACCAGCAACGCCCCGATCAGAAGCACACCGACAATGAGCCCGTTCAGGCCTGGATTGCTGAGAAACGCGGTCTGTGCCTGACGGAAGAGGATCGCACCCACAAATCCGACAATGATCAGAAAAATGACCATCGTCCAGAAAAACACCATCGGGCTGGTCAGCTTGTTGGGATTATAACCCTCTTCCAACGTTCCGCCGGTTTTCCATCCCGACAGTTCCAGTTTCGCCATAGGGTCAGTCTCCGGTTTTCAAGGCGCGTTGGTGCCCATAGTCACGGGCGTTTCAATGCCGCCGGAGACTAGAGGAAGTTTGTGCCAAATTGAAGGGGAAACAACGGGCAACATCAACAGCATGCACCGGCGCCCCGGCGCGACCTTCACTTACTTTCCGGGCAAGGGGCGGTGCAGCACGTCATGGAGCGCCTTGCGGATATATTCGTTGCCGGCAACGATCGAGCCGTCGTCCATCGGTTTGTTGCCACCATCGATATCGGCAACCCAGCCGCCGGCCTCGCGAATCAACAGGATGCCGGCAGCAAGATCCCACGGCATCAGGCCGCGCTCCCAGAAGCCGTCGAACCGGCCGGCCGCAACATAGGCGAGATCGAGCGACGCAGCGCCCATACGCCGAACGCCGGCGACCTCGCCCATCACATGGCGCAGTTCCACGAGGTAGGTGCCGTGATTGCCGACGCCCAGATGCGGTGTACCTGTGCCGATGACGGCGTCCGACAGGCTCTTGCGGGCTGCAACACGCAGGCGACGGTCGTTGAGGAAGGCGCCGCCGCCGCGCTCGGCCGTATACAATTCGTCCGTCGCCGGATTGAGCACGACGGCGGCAACCACCTCGCCCTGCCGTTCGAGCGCGACCGAGATCGCGAAATGCGGTATGCCATGCAGGAAATTCGTGGTCCCGTCGAGCGGATCGACGATCCAGCGATGGGCGCCGTCGGTGCCGATGATTTCATCGCCTTCCTCACCGAGGAAACCATAGGTCGGACGCGCCTTCAGCAGTTCCTCGCGCAGCAGCTTTTCAGCCTTGCGGTCTGCCTGCGAAACATAGTCACCCGGGCCCTTCAGCGACACCTGGAGGTTCTGCACTTCACCGAAATCCCGCGCCAGGGCTTTGCCAGCCTTGAATGCAGCCTGCACCATGACATTGAGAAGAGCTGAACGTGCCATCTTGGCTTTCCTTCGAACAGGCCCGGCCCGCAAAGACCGGAAAATTAATATGCCGCTGCGGATCAGTCCGCGCGGCGAAGATAGGTGATTTCATTGGTATCGACCAGAATGCGCTCGCCAACGGCCACAAAGGGCGGCACCAGAATCCGCACGCCATTTTCAAGAACCGCAGGCTTGTAGGAGGATGTCGCAGTCTGGCCTTTGACAACCGGGTCAGCCTCAGCAATGGTCAACACCACCTGATCGGGCAGATTAATACCGATCGGCCGCTCGTCATACAGTTTTACGGAAACCATCATGCCGTCCTTGAGAAAGGTCGCGCGGTCGCCGACAAAATCCTTCTGCAGTTCGAGTTGCTCGTAGCTTTCCACATCCATGAAGATCAGGGCATCGCCCTCCTCATAGAGAAATTGAAAATCCTTGAGTTCGAGCGTGACGAGTTCCACAGTTTCGGAAGAGCGGAAGCGCTCGTTGAGCTTTGTCCCGTCGATCAGATTCTTGAGTTCGACCTGGTTGAAAGCCCCGCCCTTTCCGGGCTTGACCGTTACGCTTTTCACAGCTGCCCACAGACCGCCATTGTGCTCGATAACGCTGCCGGGGCGAATTTCGCTGCCGCTGATTTTCATGGGAAGCATGTCCTAAACATATCCGGCCACCCAGATGGCCAGCCAAGCCGGCGCTTCAAGACCACAAAACCCCACAAAGTTCAAGTCTCGCGGTCAAACCCGCTCAGGTCCGCCGGTGCTTGTTGGCCGCGCCAACGGCAGCCTTTTGCTGCTCGTCGGTCAGACCAAGGTAGAAATCCTCGATAACCGGATCCTTCAATCCCGCCCGGCGCGACAAGACGTACCATTTCGCAGCTGCAACGGGATCGGGCCGGGTGCCGATGGCATTGACATACAGGTGAGCCAGCTTGTTCTGCGCAACGACATTGCCGCCCTCGGCAGCCCGCCGCATCCACTTGAATCCCTCCTCCAGGTTTCTGTCGCCGCCGATCCCATCCACAAGCCAGATGCCGAGATCGAGCTGGGCGGTGTCAAAACCGGACCGTGCGGCACGCAGCAGCCAGTTGCGGGCTTTCTCACGCTTGCTCTCATCGATACCGTCGACATTGAGGTAAATCTGCGAGAGCGCATACTGCGCGTCGGCTATCCCTTGTTCGGCCGATTTTTCATAATAGGGCAGCGCCGCCTTCAATCCTTTTTCGCCGGGCATATCGGCAACCAGCAACTGGCCATAGTTGAACTGTGCCGACGGGTTGCCCAGATCGGCGGCCTTCTTCATCATCTCTTCCGATTTCTTCCGATCGCGCTGAACATCGCGGCCTTCCATCAAAAGAAGAGAATATTTGAACATGGCATTGGGATCGCCGGCATTGGCCGCCTGACCGTACCAGAAGGCAGCATCCTTGTTGTTTCGGGCAACGCCCAGACCTTGCGAGAATAGCTCTGCGACAAGGGTCTGAGCTGCAGCATCGCCAAGTTGCGCACGCGGAAGAGCAAGCTCCAGTGCCGTCAGATAAAAACCACGCTGATACGCCCCAAACGCATCGTCAGGCTTGCCTTTGAAGGGCTTTTCCTCAGGCAATGCGGGCAGATCGGCTCCCATCCTGTCAAATATGCTGGCGCGGTTTGACGGCGCAAGCTTGCCTGAATCCAGCCTTTCAGCGTCCTCCGGCGTCTTCAGCGTCGGCACCTTGTCGTCCGGCAGGATCGCTCCGTTAAAGGGTGTGATGCGCCCGCGTTTTTCGGCAGGCAACCCGCCGTCGTCTCCAGCCGGTGCCTGCACGCTTACGCCCGGCAAGGCATCCTGAGCGGCAAGCCTGTCAGCAGCGCCGGGAGCAGCGGCACAGGCCAGCAAAAACGAAGTCAGTATCCGCGGCACGGAGGGGCGATTGAACATGGAGATGTCTTAATCTTCAAACCGTGGCGCTTTTTCGTCAAGCAAGGCATTGACCTGTGCGACAATCGCCGCCGCCTGAGACGGTTCGGAAAAGACGGCAAGACGAAGGGCTGCAAATTCAGCGCCGCTGTTGGCGATGTCGAGAACCGATTGAGGATCGGTTCCCCCCATGACGATGCAGGGAATTTCGATCATCGAAGCCCACCATTCCCCGAGAGCGATGTTTTTCGGATGCGCCTCCGGCTTGATATCGCCGTCGATCTTGCCGAAGAACACATAATCGGGACGAATCTCGCCCATTTCCAGCGCATGGTGCCTGTCCGTCGCGTTGCCGCCACCGACGATCAGCTTGGGCGAAAACTTTTCCATGGTTTCGGCTAGAACCTGCGCATTGCCGGTGACATGAATGCCGTCTGCCCTGGCCCGTCCGGCAACCCGTGTGTCTCCGGCAAGCAGTGCTGCAGCGCCGGCATGCTGGATGACCGGAACCAGAGCCTCGGCATGTTTCTGAAAGGCCTGATCGTCAAGTCCGTATTGCGGCAGGATGACGGAAGCCACATCACCGCCACGCAGCGCATCGCTGATCGCCTGTGTGCAGACTTCCACATCCGCGATATCAGGCGCGACAAGGACGAGACGGCAGCGATTGTCTGTATTGCTCATAATATTGACTGTTCCCGGTGACATGCGCAATGGCGCATCACCCCTACTCGATTTTCATCTGCAAAAGCGATAGACCCTGCACGCAAAAGGATCAACCGGTACCAGATGCTTCCCGATCTCGAGTTTTATCTCATCGCAATTCCGGCCGTCATGCTTGTCGGCCTCAGCAAGGGCGGCATGGGCGAAGCGTTTTCCATGATGAGCGTTCCCCTGCTGTCGCTGGTGGTTGCGCCCGTTCAGGCAGCAGCGCTGTTCTTGCCGATCCTGATCGCCATGGATCTGGTCTCTTTGTGGATTTGGCGCAAGCACGGCGACGGCAAGACGCTGATGATCCTGTTGCCCGGCGCCCTGATCGGCATCGGCATTGGCTGGGCAACCTGGGCCTATGTTCCGCGGGATGCCTTGCGGTTGATCATCGGTCTCATCACCGTTCTGTTCGTTTTGCGCTATGTTCATAACGTCTGGCGCGCGCGGCGCGGCATCGTGGTTCCCGCCAAACCTCACCGACCCGTTCAAGCCACATTCTTTGGCGCCTTTGCCGGCTATGGCAGCTTCGTCGCCCACGCAGGCGGGCCGCCTTTTCAAATCTACACGCTGCCGCTCAAGCTGCCGCCGCGCGAATATACCGGCACGATCGTCCGCTTCTTCGCCATTCTGAATGCAGTCAAGCTGGTTCCCTATTTTGCGCTCGGGCAGCTTGACCTTACCAATCTGACGACATCGCTGACGCTGTTTCCACCGGCTATGGCGGCGACGGCGGTCGGCGCCTGGATTGTCAGGCGTATGCAGCCACAGGTTTTCTATCCCTTCATGTATACGATGGCTTTTCTGGCCGGCCTAAAGCTGGTTTTCGATGGCTTCAAGGCCGTCTTCCTCGGCACTTAGGCTCTCTCGAAGTAAGCGAATACGCCGCTCGCCCGGCTTGCATGCGGCGCGGCAAGAATTATACTGCAACGCACAATATCGCTTGCCTGACGGAACGATTTCTCTTAGCTTTGCTGGCATGTCAAACGTCGATCCATTTGATGCAATCTCGGATCCGAACCGGCGCTACCTGCTGGAGGAATTACGGCGCGCACCGCGAACTGTGAATGAACTTGCGGAGGGTTTGCCGATCAGCCGCCCGGCCGTTTCGCAGCATCTCAAGGCGTTGCTGGATTCCAATCTCGTATCCGTTTCCGCAAGCGGAACGAAACGTATTTATGCCATCAACAAACCCGGCTTCGACCGCGTGAATTTGTGGCTGGATCAATTTTGGTCGTAACCGCCGTCAATCAGGCGTCGGTATCGGAAGGCTCACAGCAATCGGCAAATACGGCGGACGATCCGCTTAAATCTGCTTTCAACAACACAAGCATTTACCCAACTCTTGTACGTTGGGCATAGTCTTGTGCTGGAACGCGAGCCTCCCGATGATTTCGATGAATTCACCCTATCAGTGAATTGAGGAGCGGATCTTCTCGATCTCGTCCTTCAAGCGCAGCTTTCGACGCTTGATATCAGCAATCTGCTGGTCTTCGACGGATGGTTGCAGAAGTGCAGAGTGAAGTTCCTGTTCCAGAACACCATGTTTTTTCTCAAGCGTTGCAAGATGAGCCTCAATTGACATGCGGCAGTCCCTTCCTTTTGCTTGCACCCGATCAAATTGCCGGGTGTTCCACGTTCTAACCGGGCGAGTGTGCCACGCTATTTTTCATTTGTCGAAGGCGAAATCGTGGCGAAGGATAACTTCCCGTTACCGCCCCTTCTGTGCTAGAGCGACCGACACTATGATGCGGACAGCAGACTATGCTGCCGGCTGGACGGGGAACAGTGCATGCCAGATCAGGATCAGGCCGAACTCAGACTAAGCGTAGCCCGGCTTCGACAGGAACATGAGGATTACGATGTTGCGATCAACGCCATGATCAAGACAGGCTGTGACGCTCTCCGCATACAGCGCATGAAAAAGAAGAAGCTGATCATCAAGGACAAGATTACCAAGATCGAGGATCAGATCATTCCCGACATCATTGCCTGATGTCTGGCAGCAGCGAGACTGAGTTCGACTGCCTTCAAAACACGCAACCATCGGAACGAACGACGTGACGAAGACATCCTCCCCGCCTGTCGCCATCATCATGGGAAGCCAGTCCGACTGGGAGACGATGAAAAACGCGGCCGATACGCTTGACGCCCTCGACATACCCTATGAGGCACGGATCGTTTCGGCGCACCGCACCGTCGATCGGCTTGTGACGTTTGCAAAGGGCGCACGCGATGAGGGCTTCAAGGTCATCATCGCCGGCGCGGGCGGGGCTGCTCACCTGCCGGGCATGACCGCCGCCATGACACCTTTGCCGGTTTTCGGCGTTCCGGTGCAATCCAAGGCCCTGTCAGGCCAGGACAGTCTGCTTTCGATCGTCCAGATGCCGGCCGGAATTCCTGTCGGCACGCTCGCCATCGGCCGCGCTGGCGCCATCAATGCCGCCCTTCTCGCCGCGGCCGTCCTTGCCCTCAGCGATCCGGATCTCGCCGACCGCCTTGACGACTGGCGCGAGGGGCAGACCGCGGCTGTGGCCGAATACCCAGTGGATCAGCCATGAGAACGATCGGCATTATCGGCGGCGGCCAACTCGGCCGGATGCTTGCCATGGCGGCGGCCCGGCTCGGTTTTCGCACCATCATTCTCGAGCCCCAGGTCGATTGTCCGGCAGCGCAGGTTGCCAGCAGCCAGATCGTCGCCGCCTATGACGACGAGACTGCGCTGGCGCAACTTGCGGCCTCCTGCGACGTCGTCACCTATGAATTCGAAAATGTGCCCGTTGCTGCAGCCGAGCTGCTTGTCCGGTCACGCCCGGTTTATCCGCCACCAAAGGCGCTGGAAATATCCCAGGACCGGGTTACAGAAAAAAGCTTCCTCAACGATTGCGGCATCGAGACGGCACGCTTTCATGCCATCGACAGTCAAGAGCAACTCGAACAGGCGCTTAGCGCTTTTTCCGGTCAGGGCGTCCTAAAGACGCGGCGGCTCGGTTATGACGGCAAGGGCCAAAGGGTTTTCCGCAGTGCTTCCGACAACCCTGCCGGCGCCTATGCTGCCCTCGGCAGCGTGCCGCTGATTCTCGAGAGCCTGGTTTCCTTCGAGCGGGAAATCTCGATCATCGCGGCTCGCGCGACGGATGGTGCAATCGTCTGTTTCGATCCGGCAGAAAACATTCATCGCAACGGCATTCTCCATACCTCCACCGTACCTGCCTCCGTCGGTGAGGCTACGGTGGAGAAAGCGCGCGCCGCAGCCGGTCTTATTCTGGAAGCGCTCTCTTATGTCGGCGTCATCGGCGTGGAATTTTTCGTGCTTGCAGACGGAACGCCGATCGTCAACGAAATCGCTCCGCGTGTTCACAATTCCGGCCATTGGACGGAAGCGGCCTGTGTCGTTTCCCAGTTCGAACAGCATATTCGGGCCGTCACCGGCCTGCCGTTGGGCAACGCTGCGCGGCACTCAGATTGTGTGATGCAGAATCTCATCGGCGGCGACATCGAGCAGGTTCCGGCATGGCTTGAAAAGCCCGACGTGCTCGTGCATCTCTACGGCAAGTCGGAAGCACGGGCGGGCCGCAAGATGGGCCATGTGACCGAGCTTACCTGAGGCCTTAACCCACAGAAAAGCCGGAAGCAGGTGTTAAAACCGGCGCACTGTGGTTGACAGTTTTGCGACGCCGGGTTATTTGCCTGCCACCCTAAGAGCGCGCACGGCCCCAACGGACTGCAGGCGCGCTTTTGATTGTCATAGACTGGCGAACTCGGGTTTGCCAAAACGCGGATCAAAAAAATGAAGATCAAAAATTCGCTCAAGTCACTCAAGGCCCGTCACCGCGAGAACCGTCTGGTTCGCCGCAAGGGCCGCGTCTACATCATCAACAAGCTGAACCCGCGCTTCAAGGCCCGTCAGGGCTGATTGACTGCGCGGCGATCCGGGCCGATGACGACAACGATCCCGTCGCCATCCGAGAGCCTGAGATTGACGTTCATTGGTTTGATATCTCAAATTTGATTTGATCTTCAGCCATGGCGGGCTAGTTTGTCTGCCATGGCTAAAATTATTTCTGCTCCTCTGATTCTTTTGCTGGCATTTTTTGCTCAGGGACTCGTTGCTTCGCCCGTTCTGGCAGCGGAAACCGAACAGGTATCTGCAAGCACGGGGTCTGCGCAAAAGCGGAAGATCGATACACTTTTTTCCGAGCTTAAACGGGAGCGTGACCCGCAGAAAGCCCGGGCCATTTCCGATCAAATTCGGGTTGAGTGGCAAACCCCCGACAGTGCAACTGTCAAACTCCTGATGCAATGGGCGGCCAAAGCCGTTGAGACAGAGCGCAACGCCACGGCGCTCGATATGCTGGATCAGGTTGTGACGCTGTCGCCTCTCTATGCCGAAGGCTGGAATCAGCGTGCCACGCTGCATTTCCGCATGGGCAACTACCGCAAGTCCATGTCCGACATCAACCGCGTTCTGCAACTGGAGCCACGGCATTTCGGGGCGCTGGCCGGCATGGCAGCGATCCTGACTTCTTCCGGTAGCGACGAACTGGCCCTGAGAGCATGGGAACAGTTTCTCGCCGTTTATCCGGCCGACCGGCAGGCGCAGGAGCAACTGGGCGAACTTGAGGAAAAACTGGCGGGAAACCGCACATAATGCGTCATCGGTGAAACCGTTGGCCGTCCTTCACCGTTTCCGACTGTAGGCATATAAAGTTTGTATCCGCGCCCGGACCGGCATCTATGAGTTTTTCAATCAGGACAACCATGCTTTTTGTCGGTTCGGTGTTTCTCGCCTTGCTTGTCACGGGTTTTGGCTTCAGCGCCTACCAGGCTGCGGCCTTTGAAAGGGGATCTGAAAACAAAGGCGAGCTGATCGATGTCGGCGGTTACAGGATGAACAGCATCTATGTACCTCCATCGACGCAAGCCGATCTCCCACCTCTTGTCTTCATCCACGGAGCGAGCGCCAACCTGCGAGATCAGATGACTGCCTTTCGAGGCAAACTGGAAGGCCGCGCCGGGCTGCTCTTCGTCGATCGCCCGGGTTTTGGATTTTCCGACCGCGGCGGACCCGAGAATGCCTATCCGGATGGTCAGGCCGATGCCATAGCTGCCCTGATGGAAAAGCGCGGGATTGGCAAGGCGATCATCGTCAGCCATTCCTTCGGCGGCGCAATTGCCGCCAGTTTCGCCCTGAACCATAAGGACAAGGTGTCAGGGCTTCTGTTTCTCTCGCCAGCGACGCATCCCTGGCCGGGGGGTATAGAATGGTACTACAATGCCGCCAAGGTACCCGTCTTCGGATGGCTCTTCTCTACTCTGGTCGCGCCGCCGGCTGGTATCGCTCTGATCGACAAAGCCACACGGGCAGTCTTCGCTCCCAACCCGCGCCCCGACACCTACATTGAAGATACCGGCGCCTATCTGGCGCTGAGACCCCGCGCCTTCCGCAACAATGCAATCGATATCGCCAATCTTCTGGATTACGTGAAGAGAGTGTCGCCGCGCTATCGCGAGATCAAGGCGCCGACGGTGATCATCACGGGTGATGCGGACAAGATCGTCTTTCCGGAGATTCATTCTCGGCAACTGCATGAAGACATCGAAGGCTCGACGCTGCTGCGTATTCACAATCTCGGCCACAAACCGGACTATGTGGTCAATGATCTCGCTATTGCGGCGATCGAGACACTGGCCGGGAAAAAGCGCGATCTCCGCAGGCTTGCTGCCAAAGCAGAAGCGCGCATTGCAAACGACAACTCGAACTGAAGACGCCGCATGGTGCTGGAACATGCGGCGTCTGAAAGCAGCAGTGCCGTTCTGCTTAAACGCCGCTCAAGCCGTCCGAACCAATATAGGCGATACGCAGCATGTTGGTCGCGCCGGGCGTGCCGAGCGGCACGCCGGCCGAGATGATCACCCGGTCACCGGGCTTTCCAAAACCTTCGGCAGCGACGATACGGCAGGCACGATTGACCATGTCATCCAGATCGGAGGCATCGCTTGTCACTACACAGTGCAGACCCCAGACAACCGACAGCCGGCGCGCCGTCTGAATAACCGGCGACAGGGCGAGAACCGGAACCTGCGGCCGCTCGCGGGCGGTGCGCAGACCGGTATTGCCGGAGGACGTATAGCAGACGATGGCAGACAGTTTCAGCGTCTCGGCGATCTGATGAGCAGCGAGCGAAATGGCGTCGGCGCCGGTTGCCTCCGGCGGTGTGCGCTGGGCATAGATGATGCCCGAATAATGCGGATCGACTTCGATTTTGCTGGCAATCGAGGCCATGGTCGAAACCGCTTCGATCGGATAGTCGCCGGAAGCGGACTCGGCCGACAGCATGATGGCATCCGCGCCTTCGAACACGGCGGTCGCAACGTCGGACACTTCGGCACGTGTTGGAACAGGCGCCGAAATCATCGATTCCAGCATCTGGGTCGCTACGACCACCGGTTTCCCCGCCCGCCGGCAGGCGCGGATCAGCTGCTTCTGCAGGCCGGGCACCGCTTCCAGCGGCATCTCGACCCCGAGGTCGCCACGGGCAACCATCAGCGCGTCCGACAATTCAATGATCTCGTCGATACGCTCGATCGCCTGCGGCTTCTCGATCTTCGACATCAGGCCAACGCGGCCGCGCGACACCTTGCGGACTTCGGACAGATCTTCGGGACGCTGGATGAACGACAGCGCGACCCAGTCGACATCATCGGTTTCCAGAACCGCGTCCAGGTCGGCGCGGTCCTTCTCCGTCAGCGCGCCGACACCGAGCAGCGTATCGGGCAGGCTTACGCCCTTTCGGTCGGAAATTTTGGTTCCGGCAACGACAGTGCAGACGATGCTCGTCCCGTCGGTCTTTTCAGCCCGCAGATGCAGCTTGCCATCATCGATCAGCAGGCGGTGTCCCGGCTTCACCGCTTCGAGAATTTCCGGATGCGGGAGAAAGACGCGCTTGTTGTCTCCGGGCGCGTCTTTGTTGTCGAGGGTGAAAGTCTGGCCCGGCACAAGATCGACCTTGCCGTCCGCGAACTTGCCGACGCGCAGCTTCGGTCCCTGAAGATCGGCGAGAATGCCGATCGGCCGGCCACAGCGCGCCTCGACGTTGCGGATGCGCTTGACGAGTGTGCGCATCATGTCGTGGCTGGCATGGCTCATATTGATCCGAAAGAGATCGGCGCCAGCCTCATGCAGCTTCTGGATCATCTCTTCTTCGTTGGAGGCCGGTCCAAGCGTTGCGAGGATTTTGACTTTTCTGTTCCGCTTCATCAGTTCGGGCTTTCCTGGGTGCCGGGGGTATCGGACAACTGAACCATCCAGCTTCCCTGACGCCCCGTGTCATATTCCTTGAATCCCATCCGCTGAAAACCGCGCGCGAAACAATCCTGCACGCCGGTGATCTTGAACTCGTTTTCGGCAACGCACATGTTGACGTCTCCGGTCCAGCGCCCGCCGCGGGCAGCATCTTCAGCATAGAGATAATAGTATCGCGATTGAAGCTCGCCCTGGATCAGCGTGGCGCAGGTCGTTGCCGGCACCTGCCACCACCCCTCGGTGATCCAACCCTCCTTGGCGCGGTAGCCGATCGCCACACCCACCAGATTTTGCGTACCGTTGCAAACGCGAAAATCGGCCCGCGCGTCTCCCGCGGTTACAATCTGGACGGAAGCGGTCACGACGAAAAAAAGAACAATGCTGGGAAGCCAGCTTCGAATGTTCCGCCGGGCAAGGAGATATCTGGACACGGTTTCCAATGGGTCTCCATTGTGATTTGTCGTGGGACTTTCTTGCGACGCTAGCCCCGGAAAGTCAACGCTGAGTCTAATCGATTACATCTGGCTTTTTGGTGACGGCAATGTCACGAAATGCCCGCCGTCTTGCGATAGTCGTCACACCATGTCATCAAAAACGGCAATACGTGGATTGAGTTGAACCCATGTCGGAAACATCGTCTTTCGAGATAATCGCAGGCAATGAAGATGCCGGACTGATCCTCCTGGCGGACCATGCCATGAACCGCCTGCCTGAAGAGTATGGCAGCCTCGGGCTGCCGGAGACCGCGTTCCATCGGCACATTGCCTATGACATCGGTATAGAGCAGTTGACGCGCCGCCTTGCGGCGCGCCTCGGGGTGCCAGCCGTGATGAGCCGCTTTTCCCGGCTCCTGATCGATCCGAACCGCGGCGAAGACGACCCGACGCTCATCATGAAAATTTCCGATGGCGCGATCATTCCCGGCAATCATCCAATCACGGCCGGGGAGTGGGAACGCCGCCTGGATCGCTTTCACCGGCCCTATCACCGTGCCATATCCGAAACCATCGCCGGGGTCGCTGCGGCAAGCGGGCGCGCCCCCCTTATTATCTCGCTTCACTCCTATACGCCAACCTGGAAAGGCATCGCCCGCCCATGGCATGCCGCCGTACTCTGGGACAATGATCCGCGCGCCGTGCATCCCCTGATCGAGGCACTCGAGGCCGCAGGCGATGTCCTCATCGGAAACAATGAGCCCTATGACGGAGCGCTGCGCGGCGATACGATGTTTCGCCACTGCATGGAAACGGGCTTGGCCCACGCGCTGATCGAGGTAAGACAGGATCTGATCGGCGATGAGATCGGCGCGGCGGAATGGGATTCGCGGCTGGGACCAATTCTTGGCGAGTTGAACGGCCGCCCTGATTTGCACGAGGTCAGACGCTATCCCTCGCGCACCGGTCCCTACACGTGTGAAACCGACTGAGGAAAACGATGCCAGAGCCGACAGCCCAGCAACAATTGGAATTCGAAGCCGCCGCCTTTCGTCGTCTGACGGCCCATCTGCGTGACCGAAGCGATGTCCAAAATATCGATCTGATGAATCTTGCCGGCTTTTGCCGCAACTGCCTGTCCAACTGGTACAGGGATGCAGCCGCTGCCGGAGGCGTCACGATCGACAAGGATGCATCCCGCGAAATCGTCTACGGCATGCCCTATGAGGAATGGCGCGAACGATTCCAGCGGCAAGCCTCCGCCGATCAGACTGCGGCCTTCGAAAAGAACAAGCCCGCCGATTGACCGGTCGGATTCCGCCCCCAATTCGTGTGTTCCAAATCAAAGCACTTGACCTTGAGACCGCTTCGCGGCAGGTCACAGCATCACCATCACCCCACCCTTCATCTCATAAGGAGAAGACCATGTCGGATGCCCATGGCGTCGCCCGCGATCAGCTTCGCTCTTTCATCGAGCGGATCGAGCGGCTGGAAGAAGAAAAAAAGACCATCGCCGACGACATCAAGGATGTCTACGGCGAAGCTAAGGGAACCGGCTTCGATACGAAGATCCTGAAAAAAGTCATCGCAATCCGCAAGCAGGACAAGGACGAGCGCATGGAACAGGAAGCCATCCTCGACACCTATCTCGCCGCGCTTGGAATGATCGACGCGCCTGAAGCCGAGTAGAGACAAACCAAAGCTTGACAAAAAAACCCGCCAATCGGCGGGTTTTTTTCATGGATTGATTCGATCGAGTTTAGTTGGTGGTGAACTTCTTCACTTCCAGGAAATTGACCGCGCTGCCGCTGAAGCGGGCATTGTCGGCCGATACCGCCTCGTTTGAAAATCCTGCGGAATATACGGTCGTCGGGGATGCGCGGAGCGTCTTGCTGACGAAGCGCGGCGCCTTGACCGGTTTGGAGAGCGTCGCCATGCGGCTGTTCGAAAGCGCCCAGTTGGAAATGATCTGCTGGGTCAGTTTCGGCTCCGTGCGAACCGACGAGCGGGTCGCAGCTTCAGCTTCCTGTTTTTTCGGGCGCTTGCCCTTGGCGGGCACCTCTGCTTGCGCCTTCGCGTCGAAAGCGTCTTCGATCGCTATGCCGCGTCTCTGCGAACTCGTTTGCGGTGCAAAAGCGGCCAGTTCCACGGGCCGTTCCTGCGGCGTGGGTTGAGCAAGCGCAACGCGGGTTTTGGCCCGAGCCTCGGCTTCTACCGGCCTGCTTGCTTCGGCAATCGCCTGCGGCTGTTGCTCCTCCACAGGATCGGCAAGCACCGGTCGCTCGGCGAAAGCCGGAACCGCAACACTGGCATCGGCGACGGCCATCAGGGCAGCCTCATCGGCGGGACGCAAGGCGGGCACCGGTACGAAGCCCAGCGCTGCTACATCTTCGTCCAGGACCGCTGCATTCGGATCTGTCGAGGCCATCAGCGTGTCGGAGACGGCTTTCCCATTTATGGCCCGATTATCCAGCATCTGCGGCACCGGGATCTTGTAGCCGTTCAAATCAGCATATTCGGATTCCGTCTCACGCGTCTGTGGCAGTGCCGCAGCCCAGGGATCGCCCGATACGTTCTTGGTCGGAGCAACCAGTGCCGTTTGCACGCCGGTATCGTCAGCCGACTCCTTAAAGGCGGGGCGCGAGCCGGGAACCGGGGCCGCGATCTCCTTCTGCCGCTCCGTGGTTTCTTCGGTGGCATTGTCCACGCCCGGCAGCGAGGGTTGCGCTTCCGCGACCTGCGTCGCCTTGGCCTTGGCTCCGGACCTGGCTTTTACAGGAGCCTCGTCGGCGCCTTCGAGTTCGCCACTGGAGGCGATTGCATTGGGCTCTTCATCTTCGTCGCCGCCTCCGCCGAACAGCATGGCGAACAGGTTGCCCTTGCGCTTCGGGTCCTTGTCTCCCGCACCCTTGGCGCCGCCGCCGGCCACTTCGATGGCGCTGGCTCCGACACGGCGCTTGTAATCAGCGACCGCCATCTCGTAACCGGGCAGTGGCTTGCCGTCAGACGGCACATGCATCGTCTTGCCGTCAGGGAAAAGACGCGCCAGTTCGCCGCGGCTCATGCGCGGCCAGGCACGCACGCCACCGACATCCATATGCACGAAGGGCGAACCGGATGTCGGATAGTAACCAACGCCGCCAACCTGAAACTTCATCCCGATTTCGCGAAGAGATTTCAATTTGACGTCGGGGATATAAAAATCCATCGCCTTGCCCAGCATGTGCTGGCTTTTCTTCGCGACACCCTTCGAGCGCGACCGCAACATGCCGTTGGTTGCAGGCGAACGATAGGCGGATACCACATGGATATAGTCGCGCGAGCCACTCTTCTGATAGACCTCCCAGACGAGATCGAGAAGGCGCGGATCCATCTTCGTAGGCTCGTTTCGGCGCCAGTCGCGTAGCAGCCGGTTGACCTGCTGCAGCCCCTTCGCGTCATAGCGTCCATTACGCTTGAAGGTGATCGAGGCTTTTTCCTTCGTGTGAATGAAATAGATCTTGAGCGTGCGGGTCTGGCCGGCCGCTTCGACAGGCGGCACCACGCCCGGGGTCACCATGGAAGCGGCAATAAGAAGCGAAGCGAGCACACGCGGCACCCGACGGGCGACCGTGGCGCAAAAGCGGTTTATCACGGAGCCGCCTGGCTTCTTGAATCCGAACAAATTTTGCAAACCCGATCCCCGTGCGACGGACGATATGTCCCGTGGCTGTCAGATGACGACTAAAATGCGGTCACAGCATGGCAAATATGCCACAGTCATCGCTCATCCTTATAATATAGTGAATGGATCACTAACAAGGTCTAAACGACAACAGCCAAATACGACGGATCGAACACTTTCGTTATCCCTGGATTTACGCTGCCTCGCTGAAGGGATCGTCCGGATTAATGCCGTAATCCTTGAGTTTCCGATAGAGGGTTGAGCGGCCAATACCCAGCTTTCGAGCAACCTGGCTCATCTGGCCGCGATAGAATTTCAGCGCAAAGCGAATCAGCTCCTCCTCGACATCGGCAAGCTTGCGGACATTTCCGCCGTCATCGACGCTGGCGATGGCATTTTCGGACGCATGCGCTTCCGGCGCGTTGCGGGCATCGGCACGGGCGACCGCATCGAACGGCGGATGAACAGGCGAAAGCCTGTCCGTCTCGAGCGACCGCAGCTTGACCGGTCCTTTCTCTTCCCAGGTGAAACCGGTTTTTTCGGCAACGACATAACCCGGGATCTGCGTGGCGATCTGCGGAAAATCCTTGACCGTCAGTTCCGGCCCCTCGGAAAGGACGACAGCCCGAAAAATAGCGTTTTCCAACTGCCGGATATTGCCGGGCCAGTCATAGGCCGTCAGCAGCGCAAGCGCCCCGGCGGATACCGAGAGCGGAGTGGCAAGCCGCTGTTCCTGGGCAAATCTCTCGACGAAGGTCCGCACCAGAACCGGAATATCTTCCTTGCGGCGACGCAAGGCCGGGATGGTGATCGGGAAAACGTTGAGCCGGTAATAGAGATCTTCGCGGAAGCGGCCTTCGCGCACCTCGTTGATCAAATCCTTGTTGGTTGCCGAAATCAGCCGGACAGAGACCTTCTGCGGATGCTTGGCGCCGACAGTCTCGATTTCGCCCTGCTGCACGGCGCGCAGAAGTTTGACCTGTACGTCGAGTGGCAGGTCGCCGATTTCGTCCAGGAACAGGGTGCCGCCATCCGCATCGACAAACTTGCCGGCGTGTTTTTCCGTAGCGCCCGTGAAGGCACCTTTTTCATGGCCGAAAAGAATGCTTTCAACAAGATTATGCGGAATGGCGCCGCAGTTGACTGTGACGAAGGGTTTGTGCGCGCGATCGCTGGCATGCTGTACCGCACGGGCGACCATTTCCTTGCCGACGCCGGATTCACCTTCAAGGACGACGGGAATGTTGGATTGCGCCGCACGGCGCGCGAGATCGAGCACCCGGATCATGGCGGGACTTGCGGAAACGATGTCGTCAAAGCCGACGCCGCCGCTGCGCGAACGCTTCGCGGCCCGGCCACGGTTTTCGCGATGATCCATCTTCAGGGCATTGGCGATCGCGACACCAAGACGCTCCGGCGACACCGGCTTGACGACGAAGTCGAACGCTCCCGCCTGCATCGCAAGAACCACGGTTTCGATGCCGCCCTGTCCTGTCTGGACGATGACCGGCGTTGCAATGCCCCGTTCGGCGATAGCTTCGAGGAAGCCGTGGCCGTTCATCTCCGGCATCATCAGATCAAGCAGGATGACGCTGATCAGGCCCCGCTTGCGCTCCAGCAGTTCCAGCCCGCTCCGCCCATTGTCGGCGAGATGAGCAATATGGCCGAGACGTTCGATCATGTTTGTCAGCAGTCGGCGCTGGACCGGATCGTCGTCGATGACGAGGATTTGGGATGTCATAATGGCCTCCTACTCTCTGCGAGAACCAGATCGGCACGTCATGTGCCACATCGTGAGAACACATTCCTGTCAGAAAGGCCTGAAAATCCTCTTTTGAGAAACGCTTGCATTTTATCCATTGCCGACGTTAGGTCGTGCGCCATATCCGCCGTCTGCTTTGCCGCGTGAATCCGGGCAGGCACCCGCTAAAAAGAGTGAGCGCCCCATGCACCATATCCCCTTCGCCCTGACATTTCCGCCTGTCGTCCAAGCCGCAGTTTCCGGTGCGGCCGAGGCGGCTGAACTGGGCGTTCTTCCCTCCTGGAGACTGGACGATCTCTATCCGTCGGCGACATCACAAGAGTATCTCGGAGACCTCGCGAAGGCTGAAGACCAGGCCAAGGCGTTTGAAGCCAAGTGGAAGGGAAGACTGTCGCAAGCGGCAAAGCTGACGGGCAACCAGGGTATCGGCCAAGCCGTGCGCGAATATGAGATGCTCGAAGACCTGATGGGCAAGATCGGCTCTTTCGCCGGTCTCACCTATTTTTCCGACACGTCCAATCCCGTCAATGGCAAGCTTTACGGCGATGCGCAGTCGAAGCTGACCGACATGGCGAGCCACCTCCTGTTTTTCGCGCTGGAACTGAACAGGATAGATGACGGCATCATCGACGCCGCCTTGGAAAGCGACACGCTGGCCGCCCATTACAAGCCATGGATCGTCGATCTTCGCCTGGATAAACCCTACCAGCTGGACGACAGGCTGGAGCAGCTTTTCCTCGAAAAATCGATGACCGGCGCCAGCGCCTTCAACCGGCTTTTCGATGAAACCATGACGGCGCTGGTCTTCGAGATCGATGGCAAGTCGCTTTCGCTGGAGGTCGCCCTCAGCATGCTCCAGGAGGCGGATCCCGCCTTGCGTAGGATGGCGGCTCAAGCACTTTCCAAAACCTTCAAAGACAATATCCGCATTTTTACCCTGATCACCAACACGCTTGCCAAGGACAAGGAAATATCGGATCGCTGGCGCGGCTTTGGTGACATTGCCGACAGCCGCCATCTGGCAAACCGCGTCGAGCGTGACGTGGTGGATGCTCTGGCCGCCGCGGTCAAGCAAGCCTATCCCCGCCTCTCGCATCGCTATTACGCGATGAAGGCCAGGTGGCTCGGCATGGAACAGATGGAGTTCTGGGACCGCAACGCACCGCTGCCGGAGACGCCTACCTCGCTGATTTCCTGGGATGAAGCGAAGGAAACAGTGCTGTCGGCCTATGCCGGCTTCGAGCCGGAAATGGCCGCGATCGCCGGGCGTTTCTTCGATGGCGGCTGGATCGATGCGCCAGTGCGTCCGGGCAAGGCGCCAGGCGCATTCGCCCATCCGACGGTTCCGTCCGCCCATCCCTATGTCCTCGTCAACTACATGGGCAAGCCGCGCGATGTGATGACGCTTGCCCATGAACTGGGCCATGGGGTGCATCAGGTGCTTGCCGGCGACCAAGGCGCGCTGATGGCCTCGACGCCGCTGACGCTCGCCGAGACGGCTTCCGTCTTCGGTGAAATGCTGACCTTCCGGGCGCTTCTCGACCGCACGAAGGACAGACGCGAGCGCAAGGCGATGCTTGCCCAGAAGGTTGAGGACATGATCAATACGGTCGTGCGCCAGATCGCCTTCTACGAATTCGAGCGCAAGGTCCACACCGCCCGCAAGCAAGGCGAGTTGACGGCGGACGACATTGGCGAACTCTGGCTGTCGGTACAGGCCGAAAGCCTTGGTCCGGCGATCAGGATATCGGAAGGCTACGAGACCTATTGGGCCTATATCCCCCACTTCATCCATTCGCCTTTCTATGTCTATGCCTATGCTTTCGGCGATTGCCTGGTGAATTCGCTTTATGCGGTCTATCAAAAGGCCGAAAGCGGCTTCCAGCAGAAATATTTCGAGCTGCTAAAGGCCGGTGGTACAAAGCATCATTCCGAGCTGCTCGCCCCCTTCGGCCTCGATGCCACCGATCCGTCGTTCTGGGCACAGGGCCTGTCGATGCTGGAAGGGCTGATCGATGAGCTGGAAGCGCTTGACCGGCAGGCGTGATTGGGGTGTAAGGGCAAGGGTCGATGACAGCGAGAGTGTTGTTTCCGCGGATGGCTTCTCGGGTCAAGCCTGAGGATGGCGGCCTGTGGATGTGGCTGGACGGCTTATCGGTGCGGCTGGCTGACGTGTGGATAAGGCTGGCCGGCTTGTCGGTGTGGCTGGCTGGAAAGTCCCGTCTGCACCTCAACAGGCATCCCCACCCTCCGTCATCCTCGGGCTCGACCCGAGAATCGACGCACAAGCCCGCATTCAAATGAACACCACTCAAGCTTCCTTCGTCCTCTTCCGCGATGACAGTGCAAACCGCACAACGGTCTTTGCCGAACCGTCGCGTGTCATCTCGGCGCATACCGCAGCCGAATTCCGCTCCGGCCTGATCGAACTTGAAAAGGCCAAGGCCGAGGGAAAGTGGCTGGCGGGTTTTATGAGCTACGAGGCCGGTTATCTGTTCGAGGAGAAACTGGCGCCTTTTGCTAAGGGCAATCGCCGTACGCCCCTGATGTCCTTCGGCGTCTTTGACAGCCCCGCCGACGGACACGCACTCAGCGAGCCGCAACGGCGCACAGAAAACGAGCCTTTCATTACAAAAGCCCAGGCCGCCTGGGATTTCGAGACGTATAAGAACCGTTTCGACAGGCTGCTCAACCATCTAAAGATGGGCGATTGTTACCAGGCAAATCTCACCATGCAGGTCACCGCCCACTGGAAGGGCGACCCTGTTGCCGCCTTCTGGTCGCTGATCGAGCGCCAGCCGGTGAAATACGGCGCACTCGTTTCGCTCGACGGCCCTATCCTTTTGTCTCGTTCGCCCGAACTGTTCTTCCGCGTCGACACGGACGGCTGGATCGAGACGCATCCGATGAAGGGCACCGCGCCACGCGGCGCGACACCCGGCGAGGACGAGGCTCTGATCCGCGAAATGCGCGAGGACCCGAAGAGCCAGGCGGAAAACCGGATGATCGTCGATCTTCTGCGCAACGACATTTCGCGGATCACGCAAGTCGGTACGCTCGACGTGCCCCGGCTGTTCGATATCGAGACCTACCCGACCGTGCATCAGATGGTCAGCCATGTCCGGGCAAAACTGTTGCCGGATATCGGCATATCCGGGATTTTCGAAGCGCTCTTCCCCTGCGGCTCCGTCACCGGTGCACCGAAGATGCGGGCAATGGAAATCCTGCACGATCTGGAGGATGGCCCGCGCGATGCCTACTGCGGCGCCATCGGCTTCATCGCCCCGGATGGCACGATGCGCTTCAACGTTGCCATCCGCACCCTGTCGCTGTTTCCGGATGGCGAGGCCATCTTCAATGTCGGCGGCGGCATCGTCTTCGATTCCAAGGCGGAGTCGGAATATGACGAGTGTCTGCTCAAGGCCCGTTTCGCGGTCGGCGATGCGGGGATCACGCCATGAGTGATTTCCAGCTGATCGAGACCATGCGCTGGGAACCCGGCGCAGGCATCGTCCGCTTGGCGCTGCATATGGCACGCCTGAAACGCTCTGCAGGGCGTCTGGGGTTTTTGGGAGCGGAGAAGGCGGAGGACCATCTGGCTGAAGCGATTGCGGAGGCTTTACCCCCCTCTGTTCCTTCGGGACATCTTCCCCACAAGGGGGGAGACTATTCTTCGCTACAACAAGCCCAGGGGGCGACAAGCAATGAGATCGCGTCACCAGCGATCTCCCCCCTTGTGGGGGAGATGCCCGACAGGGCAGATGGGGGTAAAGCCCTCCACGCGACCGGAACCTCTTCCTTATTCCCCCTCCGCGTTCGCCTTACCCTCGACAGCGCCGGCGAAATCGACATCACCACGACACCCTTCACGCCCTTGCCGACCGACACCATCTGGACTGTCCGCCTCGCCAAAACACGCCTCTCTTCCGCCGATCCGCTCTTGCGCCACAAGACCAGCCGCCGCGCCGTCTACGAGGCTGCCCGGGCAGAATATTCAGGCAACGAAGCCCAGGAGGTTCTGCTGCTCAACGAACACGGCGCGCCCTGCGAAGGGACGATCACGTCGATCTTTCTGGATGACGGGTCGGGCATCTTGAAAACGCCACCGATCGCCTGCGGCCTGCTGGCCGGCGTCCTGCGCACCGAAATGATCTGCGCCCGTCGCGCCCGCGTCGAGCGTTTCTCCCTTGGCGATCTCAGGAAAGGCAAACTCTATATGGGCAATTCGCTGCGCGGGCTGATCGCCTGCGAAATCCTTTCAGCGTAGGCTGACAGCGATACGGTCCCGGCCTGAATGCTTGGCCTCGTAAAGAGCCGAGTCCGCACGGGAATAAAGCGCGCGTGCGGTATCGCCACGCTCCACCACCGCGATGCCGGCGGAACAGGTGTAGAAAAACTGTGGCGATGCTTCGAGAGGTCGCGCCGTTCGTATTTTCTCCAACAGACGATCGACAACCTTGCGCCCTTCCGGCAGGTTTGTATCCGGAAAGATGAGCATGAACTCCTCGCCGCCGATCCGGCCGAAACAATCGTGCCGCCTGACCAGCGGATGAACGCGGCGGGCGAAGTCCAGCAGGATATCGTCGCCCGTCTGGTGACCGAAACGATCGTTGATCCCCTTGAAATAGTCGATGTCGAGAATGCAGACGCACCCTGCCACAAGTTCCGAAGCTGACTGATTCTGCACCAGTTCCTCAAGCTTTGCCATGATGTAGCGCCGGTTGGAAACGCCGGTGAGTTCATCCGTATTCGACGCCTTCAGCGCAAAATCCCGATCCTGTCGGAGCGACCGTTCGTCGGTGCGCAAATCGGTGATGTCGTTTGCCACACAAAGCATCCAGCCATTGCGGTTGACTGTTTCCGTCATCCATAACCAGCACCCGCCGACCACATCCGTCTCGAAGGCCCGGAAGGGTATCTTGCCGCGCCGCGACTGGGCGGACACCAACCAGTCGTCGAAATCGGCGGCCCTGATGACGGTGCCCTGCCCAAGCGCATGGTTGCGACGCATCAGGTCGGGCCAAAGCGGTGTTTCGTGGTCTTCGAGGTGAAAGACATCCCGAAATACTGCGTTCGCATAGCGTAGACGATCGTCATTGTCGTAGAGCGCAACAAGAACACGGGTCGTGTCCCTCAAGGAGGCAAGATTGGTAAAGATGTCGTCCATATCGCCGATTCCATACTACCAGCCGCAATTTAAGATGATTGCCCGGCGCACCATACCGAAATATGAAGAATGGCGATATTTTAGCTAAGTTGCGGGGATTATCGTCAATAAACAGGGAAATGCGCTCCGGGACGGAACAACTGCGCGTCGCCGGATGTCTAGGCTTGTCTCCGCTCGTACCCCGATACCCTCGATTTCAGGGAATGGCCGGGCCATCGACTGCTCTTTATTATGACAGAAATCTATGCTCTAGGGCCATTCATGGAATGACAGGGCACAATCTGCCCGTTAAACAGTCAAACGAACACATCCCCAGGAGACAGCAAAAATGGCGGAAATCACCTATCCGGTGTATGGCGAAATCACCGGCCCGATCGTTATGATCGGCTTCGGCTCTATCGGTCGCGGCACCCTGCCGCTGATCGAGCGCCATTTCAAGTTCGATAAGAGCCGGATGGTTGTCATCGATCCGCGCGAAGATGCGGGCGACATGGAGATCCTCGAGAAGCACGGCATTCGCCATATCAAGGAATATGTGACCAAGGAAAACTACAAGTCGCTCCTGAAGCCGCTCTTGACGGAAGGCGAAGGCCAGGGCTTCTGCGTCAATCTTTCGGTCGATACGGGTTCGCTGGACCTGATGAAGCTTTGCCGCAAGCTCGATGTTCTCTACATCGACACCGTCGTTGAGCCTTGGCTTGGCTTCTATTTCGACAAGAGCATGAAGAATTCCGAGCGCACCAACTATGCGCTGCGCGAGACCGTGCGGCACGAACAGAAGAAAAACCCCGGCGGAACGACGGCGGTCTCCACCTGTGGCGCCAATCCGGGCATGGTTTCCTGGTTCGTCAAGCAGGCGCTGGTGAACCTTGCCGTCGATCTCGACGTGAAATTCGACGAGCCGGACCAGCATGACCGCGCAGGCTGGGCCAAGCTGATGAAGAAAGTCGGCGTCAAGGGGATCCATATCGCCGAGCGCGACACGCAGCTGACCAAGAATCCGAAGCCGCTCAACGTCTTCTGGAATACCTGGTCGGTCGAGGGTTTCATCTCCGAAGGTCTGCAGCCGGCCGAACTTGGCTGGGGCACCCACGAAAACTGGATGCCGAAGAATGCCAAGAAGCACAAGAAGGGCTGCAAGGCTGCGATCTACCTGGAACAGCCCGGCGCCAACACCCGCGTGCGCACCTGGTGCCCGACGCCCGGCCCGCAATACGGTTTCCTCGTGACACACAACGAATCGATCTCGATCGCCGACTACTTCACCGTCGAGAAAGATGGCGAAGTCGTCTACCGCCCCACCTGCCACTACGCCTATCATCCGGCCAACGATGCCGTTCTGTCCCTGCATGAAATGTTCGGCAATGGCGGCACGGCCCAGCCTGTCCTGCATGTTCTCGACGAAAACGAGCTGGTGGACGGTGTCGACGAGCTCGGCGTGCTGCTCTACGGCCACGACAAGAATGCCTATTGGTATGGTTCGCGCCTGTCGCTGGAAGAAACCCGCCGCATCGCCCCTTACCAGAACGCGACCGGCCTGCAGGTAACGTCTGCCGTTCTGGCCGGCATGGTCTGGGCGCTGGAAAACCCCAAGGCCGGCATCGTCGAAGCCGACGAGATCGACTACAAGCGCTGCCTCGAAGTGCAGACGCCCTATCTCGGCCCGGTCGAAGGCCACTACACCGACTGGACCCCGCTCGACGGCCGCCCGGGCCTGTTTCCGGAAGACCTCGACACCAAGGACCCGTGGCAGTTCAAGAACATTCTGGTTCGCTAAGCGTCACACCGATGACAATTTTACGCCCGGGGAACGATCCCCGGGCGCTTTTCGTTGACAGGTGAATAATCCGGTCATGCCGAAGCCCCGCACTTGCATTCAAGTTCTGATCACGGCATGGTTTTTTCACGTCAAAGCAGCTTTCCGCACCCTCGGGAGACCAACATGAAGCCTGTCGCCATCCTGACTGCCCTCTCCGCCACCATGGCGTTGGCCTCCTGCCAGGCTCCGCGCGAGGTTCGCCCTTTGCCGGTTCGGCAGATGGCACCGGCTGGCGTGGAGGGTGCGTGGGTGGACCCCAACGGCATCGTCTCCACCTTTGCGGGGGGCTCGTTTACAACGCGCACAACCGATACAAATCAGGTGCTGGCGTCTGGCAACTACATCAATATCTCTCCGAAGCTTGTCGAGATCAATATGACCTCGATGGTTCGCAAGACGCAGTCCAAGGTGAACTGTGCGATGGTGACCCCGACTCAGTTGAACTGCACCACGGACAGCGGTGCGCAGTTCTCGCTCGCGCGCAGAGGCTGACGTCTCTGTCTGATTGAATGTGCATATTTCGGCCATGGCCAATGCCCTTTGCATCAGAATTCGGCGCGTTTGGCGGTTTCAGGAACACGTAAGCTTCAGCATCTGCCGTCTCGGCGGAAACTAATTCCCCATCCATTCGTATCTGTTGCTGCGGACGATACCCGCGCGGTCAAAACAGAACTGCTGCATCCTCGCTTGGGAGGAGGCGGTATCCAAGGATGGGAAAACTATCATGGCTAAAAAATCCGGTGACAATTCCTACCGCTTCGATATTTTCAAGGATGGTCCCCTTGAACGGGACCTTGGAGCGGGGAACGATCTGGTTTCCATAGACGCACCCGACGCAGTCAAGCAAATCCGCCTGACATTCACCAGCAGCGAAGTTGGAAACGGCAGCGCTGACGACAGCAACACGCTTGCCAACCAGGACGGTGGCCTCGCGGTGAGAGTCCAGGCTGAGTATAATGTCGGAAAGCTTCGCGGGCCGGAAAGTCGCTTTGACGACGAGGGCATCGTCTTTAAATCAAACGGAAAGTTTACGTTCGACGTTCGCGATCTCGTCAGCGGGGTCCAGCGCGGTGACACGTTCGATGTCGTGAAACTGGGAACCAGCGGCGCCGACAATCTTTATGGGAGCGATAAGGGACAAGCCTATTATCTCAACGGCGGCATGGGCGCCGACAAGATTATCGGTGGTTTTGAAAACGACTTCCTTGTCGGCGGATCGGGCGACGATGTTCTGTCCGACCGCGCAGGCGATGATTCGTTTATCGGCGGCGGCGGCAACGACCTTATTTTTGCCGGATCTGGAAACGACACCGTCATCTTCGCAGTAGCGACTGACGGCCGCGACAAAGCGGATCTTGGTACTGGCAATGATACCGTCAATATCACGGCACCCGTCACGGCGGCCCAGGTTCGCCTTACCTTCACGAGCAGCGAAGTTGGAAACAACGATGCGCGCGACAGTGACACGATGGCAAACCAGGACGGCAGTCTGGCTGTCCGGTTACGAGCAGAGGATGGCAGTGGCGGCCTGACAGGATTTCAAAGCCGCTTTGACGACGAAGGAGTGAGCTTCGTCAGCACTGTCGCTGGCGTCACATTCGATGTGCGCGATCTTGTGAGCGGCGTCGCGCGCGGAGATCAGTTCAACATTGTGAGGCTCGGGACAAGCGGCAACGATACGTTCAGCGAGATCGGAAAAACGGCGTCATATTACATCAATGCCGGCATGGGCGACGATAGCGTGACCGGTGGGCAGGGCCGCGATTTCCTCGTTGGCGGTGCCGGCAATGACATGCTCAACGGCCTTGGTGGCAAAGACTCCTTCATCGGCGGGGGCGGCAGCGATGTGTTCGTCTTTGCGGAAAGTCCGGGTAGCGACACGATCAACGACTTTGTTTCGGGCACCGACAAGATTGATTTTCGGATGCTGGACATCGATTTTAATGACATTCAGACCTCAGTATCGGGTTCCGACACGCTCTTGAAAGTCGATACCAATGGCAATGGTACAACCAACTTCACCATTACGCTGTTGAACGTGGCCGCTCCTAGCCAAAGCGACTTTCTTTTTTCTTGAATTTCCAAACCCGCCGGTGGCCACACTGGCGGGTCTCCTCATCTGAGGCTCTGCAGGACTTCAACAGGTCCAACACCTGTGTGGCCTATGCCGATCCCATGCTGCAATCCCACCGAGGAATTGCGCCAGCGACACGATGGTCGCACCTTGAGCCATAACACGGCTTTGAGTTTTTGAGCTTGATGTCTTCCGCGTCAAATGAAACCATTGTCTCCAGATAGCTGTAAAGCGATCCCATGCGCGCGCTGACGGCTGGGCCGCATTCAACAACAGGAGATATCCATGATCAGACATTTGCGAACCGGGCTGATGACGGCCTCGATTCTCGCGCTTTCAACCAGCGCCGCCTTCGCCGATTATGAATTGAACATCCTGCACATCAACGATTTCCATTCCCGCATCGAGTCCATCAACAAATATGACTCCACCTGCTCGGGGGAGGAGGAAGGAAAGGACGAATGCTTCGGCGGCGTCGCCCGGCTGAAGGTCGCCATCGACCAGAAACGGCAGGAGCTGACCGGCAAGAATGTCCTCCTGCTGAATGCCGGGGACAATTTCCAGGGCTCCCTGTTCTTCACCACCTACCGGGGCGCAGCCGAAGCCGAGTTTCTCAACCTGCTGAAATTCGACGCCGTGACCATCGGCAACCATGAGTTCGATGAGGGCGAGGATGGTCTGGTCACCTTCCTGGACAAAGCGACGTTCCCGATCGTTTCATCCAATGTGCTCGCCGGCTACAAGTCGAAACTCATCGACAGGATCAAGCCATCGATCGTCGTCGATGCCGGTGGCGAGAAAATCGGCATTGTCGGCGCAGTCACCAACGACACCGCTGAAATCTCCTCGCCGGGAGATAATGTGCTGATCGGCATCGATGTCGATACAATCACCACGGCGGTCCAGGACCTGAAAAAGCAGGGCGTCGACAAGATTGTGGCGCTTACCCATGTGGGCTATCCGCGCGATCTCGCGGTCATCGCCAAAATTCCCGATGTCGATGTGGTCGTCGGTGGCCATTCCCACAGCCTTTTGTCCAACACGGACGCAAAGGCGGAAGGTCCCTATCCCACGATGGTCGACAACCCCGGCGGCTACAAGGTGCCGGTGGTTCAGGCCGGATCCTATAGCAAATATCTTGGCGATCTCGTCGTCACCTTTGACGACGCAGGCGTCGTGAAGGCCGCCGAGGGCGATCCGATCCTGATCGACTCGACATTCAAGCCGGACGAGACCGTGCTTGCCCGCGTCAAGGAGATGGGCAAGCCGATCGAAGAATTGAAAGCCAAGATCATCGGAAAGACGGATGCGCCGATCGACGGCAGCCGCGAGACCTGCCGCGCCAGGGAATGCGAAATGGGCGATCTGGTGACGGACGCCATGCTGGACCGCGTCAAAAATCAGGGCATCGACATCGCCATCACCAATGGTGGAGGCCTGCGCGCCTCGATCGATGCCGGTGATGTCTCGATGGGCGAAGCCATCACTGTCCTGCCCTTCCAGAACACGGTCGCGACCTTCCAGTTGAAGGGCGCCGAAATCGCGGCTGCGCTAGAGAACGGATTGTCCCAGATCGAGGAAGGCGGCGGGCGGTTCCCGCAGGTCTCAGGCCTGAAATTCTCGTTCGATAAATCGAAGCCCGCAGGAAGCCGTGTGGTCAAGGTCGAGGTCAAGCAGGGCGACGCCTACGCTCCCCTTGATCCGGCCAAGACCTATGGCGTCGTGTCCAACAACTTCATGCGCAATGGCGGCGATGGCTACAGCATTTTCAAAACAAAGGCCGAAAATGCCTATGACTACGGTCCGGGGCTCGAAACCGTGCTGGCCGACTATCTGACAGCGCACAATCCCTACAAGCCGATGACGGATGGCCGCATCACCGAGATTGCTGCCGCCACCGCAACCGAGCCTTCAGCGCAGGAAAGCACCGATACGGCTGCCAAAACTGTGACTCCGGACGCGAAGCCTTCGGAGCAACCGGCCACAGCGGCGCAAACGGCGACGCCGGAGGCCAAGCCTGCCGCGGACGCGGTAACCGGCGAAGCCAAGCCAACAGTGGAGCCGGCGACAACGACGGCCACAACACACACGGTGTCCCGCGGCGATACGCTGTGGGATTTGGCGAAATCGGTCTATGGAGACGGCGAATTGTGGACGAAGATCGCCGAAGCCAACGGCAATCCGGTTCCGGAAAAGCTCGAAATTGGCACCGAATTGCAGATCCCTGCAAAATAAGTCCTGGCTAGGACATTATGTCTCGATCGACGGGCCGGTCCGGGCTTTTCCGGGCCGGCTTTTGTTTTTAAAGAACAGGGTGAAACCTCATGGCGGCCCGTTCGTATATTGACCGCCCTTACAAACGCAGGATTTCCGCATGACCTCCATGATACCGGCCGTTCCGAACCACCCGCCCGTCCAATTCGGCAAAGTCGGTGTGCTGCTCGTCAATCTCGGGACGCCTGACGGGACGGACAAGGTTTCCATGCGCCGCTACCTGAAGGAATTCCTGATGGATCGCCGCGTCATCGAGTGGTCGCGATTCCTATGGTACCCGATCCTGTTCGGCATCGTCTTGAACACCCGACCCGCCAAGGTCGGCAAGGCCTATGAAACGATCTGGAACAAGGATCTCGACGAGAGTTATCTGCGGACCTACACCCGCAACCAGTCGGACCTGATGGCAAAGGCATTTGCCGATTTGCCGAATGTCCGCGTCGACTGGGCCATGCGCTATGGCCAGCCGTCGATCCGCTCGAAGATCGATGAGCTGCAGAAAGATGGCTGCGAAAAGATCCTGCTGTTTCCGCTCTATCCGCAATATGCGGCGGCGACCACCGCGACCGTCAACGACGAGGCCTTCAAGGCGCTGCTGAAGATGCGCTGGCAGCCGGCATTGCGCACGGTGCCGCGCTATCACGATGATCCCGTCTATATCGACGCGCTGGCGAACTCCATCACCAGCCACCTCGCCACCCTCGACTGGGAGCCCGAAGTGGTTCTCACCTCGTTTCACGGGATCCCGAAATCCTATTTCATGAAGGGCGATCCCTACCACTGCCAGTGTCACAAGACAGCCCGGCTGCTGCGCGAGAGACTGGGCTGGAGCAAGGAGAAACTGCAGGTAACCTTCCAATCGCGCTTCGGGCCTGAGGAATGGCTGCAGCCATACACCGACAAGACCGTCGAGAAACTCGCGCAGGAAGGCATCAAGCGGATCGCCGTGATCAATCCCGGCTTCGTCTCGGATTGTCTCGAAACGCTGGAAGAAATGGCCGTGGAAGCCAATGAGATCTTCCATCATGCCGGCGGCGAGAAATTCGCCCATATCCCCTGTCTCAACGACAGCGCCGACGGCATGCGAGTGCTGGAACATGTCGTCCGTCGCGAATTGCAAGGCTGGGTATAGACAGGCAGAATCAGATCAAGCCCGTCAGTCGATAGACATGGCAAGCCCGACGCCAGCAAGAGCGATGGGCAAGTATGGAAGGAAAACGAATGGCTGGAATGCACGTTTTGCAATCCAGCCGACTTGGTTATGCCTGCCCCACGCTTCGCGCCACGCCGTGTAAATCTGGAACGGAGGCACGGCCGGGGCTTCAGTCTGACGAAACCAGCTTTCGATCAAGGTGATCCGGGCAACATAGCAGTCCTGAAAACCTTTCCAGATGGCCTCCAGACACCAGAGGCTGAGCGCTGCGACAATGACGATCGATATGAGCGGTACCGACTGACGCTCCGCCCCCAATCCGATTGCCGTCGCAAGGAGCGGCGCTGACCATGATTTGATGGTGAGCGCCTTGCCATCAAAGCTCTCAAGATGGGCTTGCAAGAGCAGATATTCGGATTTTAATTCATCTCTGATGTTACTCATATATTCCCCCTTAAATTGTCAAATCCATAAACACAACTTAACTTATGCAGGTTTGCGGTCTCGCGCAATCTCCGTGATTTTTGGTAGGCATCTTGCAAATAACCCGGCTAGCTGGCACGTCTGGTCTTTGAAAAGGCCATAAGCGGCCTGCCTGAACAGGAGAAGCGCCGAATGCCATTGGCCGGTCTTGATATCGTCGTCATCGCCTTTGTGGTGCTCGTCATCCTGGTGCTATTCGCAGGCATCAAGACGGTGCCGCAAGGCTATCGCTACACGATCGAGCGCTTCGGCCGCTATACGCGCACGCTGGAACCGGGCCTGAACCTTATCATTCCCTTCATCGACAAGATCGGGGCAAAGATGAATGTCATGGAGCAGGTTCTCGACGTGCCGACGCAGGAGGTCATCACCAGGGACAATGCCAGTTGCTCGGCCGACGCCGTTGCCTTTTACCAGATCCTGAATGCAGCCGAGGCCGCCTATCAGGTCTCCGACCTGCAAAGCGCCATTCTCAATCTGACCATGACCAATATCCGCTCGGTCATGGGATCGATGGACCTCGACGAGCTTTTGTCGAACCGCGATACGATCAATGACAGGCTGCTGCGCGTCGTTGACGAAGCGGTCGGCCCCTGGGGCATCAAGGTTACCCGTGTGGAGATCAAGGATATCCAGCCTCCCAAGGATCTGGTCGACGCCATGGCCCGGCAGATGAAGGCCGAGCGGGAGAAGCGCGCACAGGTGCTGGAAGCAGAAGGCGCCCGCAATGCGCAAATCCTGCGCGCCGAGGGTGCGAAGCAGTCGGCGATCCTGCAGGCCGAAGGGCAGAGAGAGGCGGCTTTTCGGGACGCCGAGGCCCGCGAGCGTCTGGCCGAGGCTGAAGCCAAGGCGACGAAGATGGTCTCGGAGGCAATCGCCGCCGGCGATATACAGGCGATCAACTACTTCGTCGCCCAGAAATATACGGAAGCCATGGCCTCGATCGGCACGGCCCACAATTCCAAGATCGTGCTGATGCCCATGGAAGCCTCGTCGCTGATCGGCTCGCTTGCCGGTATCGGGGCCATCGCCAGGGACGTTTTCGGCGATGGCGGGAACGCATCCACGCCATCCCAGCCGGTGCGTCAGCCCACGGCGCGCACCGTTCCGGTCCAGGCGGCGCCGGTTCGCAATCCTTTCGACACAGGCCCGCGAGAAAGCTGAGCCATGATCGAACGCATCATTTTCGAGCTCGGCCCCTGGAGCTGGTGGGTCTTGGGCCTCGTGCTTCTGGCAGCGGAAGTGGTCGCACCCGGCGTGTTTCTTGTCTGGATCGGCATCGCAGCCATTGTGACCGGTGCTGTTTCGCTCCTGCTCTGGGACGCCGCCTTCTGGGTGTGGCAGGCACAGATCGTTGTCTTTGCCATCCTGTCCGTACTCGCCGTTCTTGCCGGGCGGCGGATTCTGGCGCAGGGCGGCGATACATCCGACGAGCCGCTTCTCAACCAGCGCGGTGCGCGCCTCATCGGACGCACGGCAGTGCTGGAGGAACCGATTGCGGAGGGCCGCGGCAGAATAAGGCTTGATGACACGACATGGAGTGTCAGCGGCCCGGACCTGCCGACAGGCAGCCGCGTCCGGGTGACGGGCAGCGCCAGCGGCCAACTGAGCGTCGAAAAAGCCTGAAAACCAGCGCCGAAGCCAATTCGGAAAGGAATGGTTAACCACATCCGTTTACGGTTGCTCAATACTGGTAAACGGATATCCGGGCATTCGGCAGATGGCGCCATTCTTGACAGGAACGAACGGAATCGCGCGATTGCACGCTTCGACGGCATTCGCCTGGCTCGTGGCCGGTTGCGTTTTTACCCTTACCGATGGCGCCTCCGCGCAAGCCCTGCTTCCGCCAACTGAGGACGCAGGGACAGCGATCACGGGCAGCGCTGTAAAGACGATGTCCGACGCGACCGTGGTTCAGCCGGCCGATCCGCTCTCCACCAACTCGATCAGCACCGATAGCGGCGAACCGCTGCTCAACGATCCGGCAATCGACGAGGATATGGCGCGCACCAATCTGCGCGAAAACTCCGTCGACGGGTTGCGGTCGCAGCTGGATCTCGATCGAAATGAGGCGCCCGGCATCCGGCTCGGAACCTTTACCCTCAAGCCGACGCTCGGGCAGACCTTCAATTACGAGCGCACCAAGACAGGCAGTTCGACAGAAAGCCGCAGCTATCTCGAAACCGGCTTGAAGGGCACGCTGACGTCGGATTGGGCACGGCACGAACTGACAATCACCGGCGAAGGCACGTGGCAGCGCAACCTTTCCGGCTCGGGCGAAACGGAGCCCACGGCCGATATCGAGGCAGCGCTCAGGCTCGACATCGGTCATGATACCGTCGGCACGCTGAAGGCCGGATACCATTTCGAGCGCGAGGATTCGACCGACCCCAACGCGGTGTCCGGCGCAAGCGTGCAATCCGGTATCGACCAATATACGCTTGGCGCCGGCATAACCCATGACTTCGGCATTCTGCGGGGTTCGGCAAAAGTGGATTTCGACCGCTATGTCTATGGCAGCGCGGAACTCAGCGACGGCTCCAGCCTGTCTCTCGAAGACCGCAATCGCAATGCCGGTGCGGCGACGGTCCGGGTCGGTTACGAGCTTTCGCCAGCCCTCATTCCGTTCATCGAGGCGTCGGCAGCGAAATCCATCTATGACCTGAGAACCGATAGCGCCGGCTATGAGCGATCCTATGACAGCTATGGCGGCCGGGCAGGCGTCGAGGTCGATCTGGGAGAAAAGTTTACCGGGGAAATCGCGCTGGGTTATTCCACCTATCGGTTCGATGACAGCCGCCTGCAAAACCTGAGCGGCGCGACGATCGACGGTCTTTTGAACTGGTCGCCGCAACGCGGCACCAATGTGAATTTCGGCCTGTCCACCGGCATCGAACCCTCGACCACCCCCGGCGAGAGCGGCGCGCTGGCCTATACACTAAGCAATACAGTGACCCATGAGCTGCGCAGCAATCTGGTTGCCCGCTTGTCCAACAGCCTCACCTTCCGGAACTATCCATCCGACAGCACGCTGGGCGACGAGCGGGTCTGGCTGACGGGCGCTGGGTTGACCTATGACATGAACCGCTATCTCGCCCTCACCGGCGATGTCAGTTACGAGCGCACGACGCGCGATAACAGCCCGGCAACCGATGTAGCCCGCATCGGCGTCGGCCTGACCCTGCGTCGATAAACGAAAACAGCGCCGGCGTTCTGCGCCAGCGCTGCTGTCACACATCTCAAAATACTTATTTCAGGGCTTCGATCATCGCCTTGAACTGCGCCTCGACCGAGGGGCGGATGTCGTCGCGCATCAGAGCAAAGGCGACGTTTGCAAGGATGAAGCCATCCTTGGCACCGCAGTCATAAGTATCGCCGCGGAAGACATATCCGGCGAAATCCTGCTTTTCGAGAAGCTTCAGCATGCCATCAGTCAGCTGAATCTCGTTGCCTGCGCCCCGCTCCTGGTGTTCCAGGATCGCAAAAATCTCCGGCTGCAGGATGTAACGGCCGTTGATGAAGAAATTCGAAGGCGCCGTACCCTTGGCAGGCTTTTCGACCATGCCTGTAATGCGGAACCCTTCTCCAACGGTTTCGCCAACGCCGACGATGCCATATTTATGGGCCTGATCCGGTGCGCACTCTTCGACGGCGATGATGTTGCCGCCGCTTTCGGCGTACAGATCGATCATTCCCTTCATGCAGCCGGTCTCTCCATGCATGATCATATCCGGAAGGAGAAGAGCGAAAGGTTCGTCACCGACGATTTCGCGGGCGCACCAGACTGCGTGCCCGAGACCCAAAGGTTCCTGCTGACGCGTAAAGCTCACCGTCCCGGCCTTTGGCAACTGCTGGGCAAGAATGGTCATCTCCGCCTTCTTGCTGCGCTCCCTCAAAGTCTGCTCGAGTTCGAAATGAATATCGAAATAGTCTTCGATGACGTGTTTGTTGCGCCCCGTGACAAACACGAAATGCTCGATCCCTGCCTCCAGAGCCTCATCGACGACATATTGAATGATCGGCTTATCGACGACCGTCAGCATTTCCTTCGGGACCGCCTTTGTTGCAGGCAGAAACCGCGTACCGAGGCCGGCGACGGGGAACACGGCTTTACGAACTTTACGTTTGTCAGTCATAGACATCTCCAGAATCACTATGCCGTGATCTAAATCCGGCAAGAATGCTATCAATAGGGCTTTAACGGCATTTTGCTAAATTTTTTACGATAGAGAACGCGATTGCCGTTTCATGGTAAAGAATTTGTTGACCAGAATTTCGTAGACTCTCCATCTGTCCCTCGCCGGTTATGGCGAACGGCCTGCAAAATGGAACCACATGCATGTCATGCTGCATGAAGCTGGCTCTAAGACTGTAAATTTACGCGCCTCTTTTGATCTGATAGGATCAGGATGCGCGTCGAGCAACGGAAACGACAGCTGATGACAAAGACCCGAAAAAATCGCCTTTGCCGCGCAGCCGCGGCCTTCATCACAGCGGCAGCCATATTTGCTTCTTCGCCGGTTCTGGCCGATGACGGTTTCGAGACATGGATCAACAGCTTCTATGCCACTGCGGCAAAGAGCGGCATCACCAAATCGACCTACCGGAAAGCTTTTGCAGGCGTGAAGACGCCGGATCCCGACGTGCTCGAAAAGGCTCGTTACCAGCCTGAATTCAAGCACAAGATCTGGGAATATATCGACAGTCGCGTTAATCCGTATACGCGCAAGATCGGTCAGGAAATGGCCGTGAAACATGGTCGCACGCTGTCAGCGCTGGAAAAGCATTTCGGCGTCGACAAGACGATCCTTCTCGCCATCTGGTCGATGGAGTCGAACTACGGCGCCGTTTTGGAAAAAGACGACCGGCTGCATTATGTTCCGCGCGCACTGGCAACACTCGCCTATGCTGATCCGAAACGCTCGAAATATGCAAGAACCCAGTTGATCGCTGCGTTGAAAATCCTCCAGGACGGCGATATCACCCCGCGCGAACTGACCGGCTCCTGGGCAGGCGCCATGGGTCACACGCAGTTCATCCCGACGAGCTATCAGCTGTACGCGATCGATGCCGACGGCAACGGCCACAAGGATATCTGGAACTCGGTGCCCGACGCGCTGGCAACGGCCGCCAATCTTCTCAAGAAGAATGGCTGGCAGGCGGGCCAGACCTGGGGCTACGAGGTGACGCCTCCGGGCAATGGCGGACAATATTCCGGCCAGACAAAAACGCTTGCACAGTGGGAGGCACTCGGCTTCACACGTCCTAACGGCAAGGGGTTTCGCAATGCCGGCCAGCGCGCCGAGTTGAAGATGCCCGGCGGCGCAGGCAGCCCGGGCTTCCTGATGACCAAGAACTTCTTCGTCCTCAAGCGCTACAACGCTTCTGATTCCTACGCACTCGGCGTCGGTCTTCTTGCAGACGAAATCGCCGGCTTTGGCGGAATGCAACAGGCGTGGAGCCGGCCGGATGGTTCGCTCGATATCAAACAGAAGTTCGAGCTTCAATCCCGTCTCAAGGAGCTAGGCTACTACGACGGCGAGGTCGACGGGAATTTCGGATCTGGCTCCAAGGCTGCAATCCAGGCCTTCCAGAACCGCAACGGCCTGACGCCGGACGGCGAGCCGACACAGCATGTGCTGAAGGCTCTGCGCAACTAACGACGATCTCGTGCGCTCGCAATTGCGTCGCAATTCGTAGCCATCCTCACTGCAACGCTCCCTGATGCAGGAGCGTTGTGCAGTTGCTCACGATTGCGGTATTGCGAAAAGACAGCGCGGGACGACCGAATGGGTGGCGGAAAAGGCAAGAGGATCTGGTTTCAGCGGCTGCTGGGCAGCCTACTGGTGATTGCGACCGGCACCGGCGTTTTTCTCATTGAGCCGCCTCGACAGGCCGGAGCGCAGGAGCGCCGCACGATCCTCGACATGGTTTTCGGTTTCGGCCGCCGCCGGCCGCCACCGGTCTATGAGGAAGTTCCAATCTACGAACCGCGGCTGAGAGAGCCTGTCCAGCGTCAAAAACCGCCAAAAGCCAAGCCTCGGGCCAAGCGTGCGCCTGTTGAAGCTGCGCCTGTGATTGTCGAAAAATTGCCCGACGCCAGAAAAGTCCTGGTTGTCGGAGACTTTGTGGCTGGAAGCATCGGCGACGGCCTGGATACGGCCTTCGAGGAAACGCCCGGTATCGTCATCGAGACGCGCGCCAATGGCTCTTCCGGCCTTGTTCGCGACGACTATTTCGATTGGCCGAAGGCGCTGCCCGGCTATATCTCCGAGGTCAAGCCATCCGTGATCATCGTTAGCCTCGGCGCCAACGAGCGGCAACAGATGAAAATCGGCAGCGCTCGGGAAAAATTCGGCACGGATGCATGGCTTGCAGAATATGCGCGTCGCGCTGGTGTACTCGCAGCATCGGCCCGTGAGGAAAACATCCCGCTTCTCTGGGTCGGTATGCCACCATTCCAGTCCACCGCCATGACCGCGGATATGGTCACGCTCAACGGCATATTTCGCACGGAGGCGGAAAAGGCGAGCGGGATCTTTATCGACATATGGGACGGTTTTGTCGATGAAAGCGGTAAATTCGTAATGACGGGGTCCGACATCAACGGTCAACAGGTTCGTCTGCGCGGCGCTGACGGCATTAACCTGACCAAGGCGGGCAAACGCAAGCTTGCCTTCTATGTTGAAAAGAATATCCGCAAGCTGCTCGGCGAAGCCGCCAGTCCGCCATTGGATATACCCGGGGCCGGTGGTTTGAAAGATCTCGTGATCGCAGCCCCGACTGCTAACGAGGATATTCTTCAGACCCAGCCGATCAGTCTGAACGACCCTGATCTCGACGGCGGCATGAGCTTGCTCGGCGGCGCGGTGCCGTTCTCGAGCAGCGGCAAGAGTCCCCGCGACCGTCTTGTGGAAAAAGGCGATGTCAGCGCAGCCCCGGTTGGTCGCGTGGATGATTTTCGGCTCGCCAAACCCGAAACGGTCATCAGCAACCCTGTTATCCGAAATTGAACCAACCGGGGAAAGCCGCCAGCCGGCAGCCTCCTGTTTCCGATCTTGTTTAGCGGGGCAGGACCGTCGAGCCCATCAGCGCCTCATCAATCGCCCGTGCCGCCTGGCGGCCTTCGCGGATGGCCCAGACGACGAGCGACTGACCGCGGCGCACATCGCCGGCAACCCAGAGCTTCTCTACCGAGGTCTTGTAGGCCTTGTCGTCGGCAACAACATTGGTTGAACCGCGGCGGTCGGTATTGATCGTCAGCTTGTCGCCGAGATCTTTCAGAACGCTGTCGGTGAAGGGGCCGCTAAAACCGATGGCGATGAAAGCCAGATCCGCTTTGATGACGAATTCCGTGCCTGCGATGGGCTTGCGGCGCTCATCGACCTGTGAGCACTTGACGCCTGTCAAAACCCCGTCTTCCCCGACGAACTCGAGCGTTGCCACCTGGAACTCCCGCACAGCCCCTTCGGCCTGCGAGGAAGAGGTGCGCATCTTCGTCGCCCAGAAGGGCCAGACGGCAAGCTTGTCTTCCTTTTCCGGCGGCATCGGGCGGATATCGAGTTGGGTTACCTTGACGGCTCCCTGACGAAAGGCGGTACCGACGCAATCGGATGCGGTATCTCCGCCGCCGACGACAACGATATGCTTGCCTCCGGCCAGGATCGGATCCGATGGCCAGCCGACGCTGTCGATATTTTCGCGGCCGACACGACGGTTCTGCTGCACGAGATAAGGCATTGCGTCGTGAACGCCGGCGAATTCGACGCCTGGAATACCAGCATTGCGCGGCGTTTCCGAGCCGCCGCAATAGAGGACGGCATCATGCTCTTCGATAAGGCTTTCGACGGTACGGTCAACACCGACATTGACGCCGCAATGGAAGGTTACGCCCTCGCCGCGCATTTGATCGACACGGCGGTCGATGAAGTTCTTTTCCATCTTGAAGTCCGGGATACCGTAGCGGAGAAGACCGCCCGGCTTGGATTCGCGCTCATAGACATGAACCTCATGCCCGGCACGGGCAAGCTGCTGCGCGCCCGCCATTCCCGCGGGGCCCGATCCTATAATCGCCACCTTCTTGCCTGTCTTGGTGACAGCGGGTTGCGGCACGATATAGCCCATCTCATAGGCCTTGTCGGCAATAGCCTGCTCGACGGTCTTGATCGTGACCGGCGCATCTTCAAGGTTCAAAGTACAGGCTTCCTCGCAGGGCGCGGGGCAGATGCGACCGGTGAATTCCGGAAAATTGTTGGTCGAATGCAGGTTGCGGATCGCCTCGTCCCAATTGCCGTTATAGACCAGATCGTTCCAGTCGGGGATCTGGTTGTGCACAGGACAACCGGTCGGGCCGTGACAGAAGGGAATGCCGCAGTCCATGCAGCGGGCGGCCTGTTTTTGCACTTCCGGTTCCGACATCGGGATCGTGAACTCGCGGAAATGCCGGATGCGATCAGACGCCGGCTGATACTTTGCCAGCTGCCGGTCGATTTCCATAAAGCCCGTAACTTTGCCCATATCCTATTGGTCCCCGTGTCTCATCGCCGCTCAGCGCAGCCAATTTTCAATCTTAAGTCCCGGCACGCGGGAAAATTCACTCTCGTTTGCAGTCACCAGAACCGTATCGAACGCAAGTGCGTGCGCCGCGATGAAAAGGTCGTTCTGCCCGATCAGTTCACCCTGTCTTTCGAGCAAGGCGCGAAGTTTCGCGTAGTGCTCGTCGCAAGGCGCATTCAACCCCTCCACGGGAAGCTCGGACAGGATGATGTTCAGGCGGTCGGCCAGTTTCCCGGATCCGCGTTTTTCAACACCAAAGCGAAGTTCGGAAACCACGACAATGCTGGTGAAAATGAACTCTTGGCCGACTTGACCAATCCGTGCCGTCACACGCCCCTGAGGATGATGCATCAAGTCCGATACGATATTCGCGTCGAGAAGATACCTCACTTTTCGTGAGATCCGCCAAGATCGACGGCTTCGGGCGGAAGGTCGTCAATCTCAGGCATCCAGTCTTCCTTAGCAAGCGGCTCCATTGCTGCGAGCAACTCCAACAGGGAGCCGCGTTTCAACGGGTGGACAATCAGATCGCCTTTCGTGTCCATTCTAATTTCGACCTGATCCGCTTCGAATTCGAATTCCTTCGGAATCCTGATCGCGCGACTGCGTCCGTTAAAAAAGACCTGTGCCACCTTGACGATACTCGCATGTTCGTTCATCGCCACCTCCATTTGTCATATGCCAGTGTCATATCACAAATACAGCCATCCCTCAATTACTCCGCTGCGATGCCCATCCGCATGCGCTCCATCTCCTCCAGGGCACGCCGGTACTCGACCGGCATGACCTTGCGGAATTTCGGGCGGAATTCGACCCAATGATCGAGGATTTCCCTGGCGCGCGGCGATCCTGTATAATGAAGATGGTTCGAGATCAGCTGATAAAGCCGCTCGTCGTCGTGGCGCGTCATGTCGCCGGCGACGTCCACCCTGCCCTTGTGCATCAGGTCGCCGCCGTGATGGTGCAGCTTCTCCAGCATGTCGTCCTCTTCCGGAACCGGTTCAAGTTCGACCATGGCCATGTTGCAGCGTTTCGGGAAGTCGTCGCTTTCGTCCAGCACATAGGCGACGCCGCCCGACATGCCGGCTGCGAAGTTACGGCCGGTTTCGCCAAGCACGACGACGACACCACCGGTCATGTATTCGCAGCCATGGTCACCCACGCCTTCGACGACAGCGATGGCGCCGGAGTTGCGCACGGCGAAGCGTTCGCCGGCAACGCCGTTGAAGTAGCATTCACCCGAGATTGCTCCGTAGAGAACCGTGTTGCCGACGATGATAGACTTGGCCGCCACGATCTTGGAATTCTCCGGAGGCCGCACAACGATCCGGCCGCCCGACAATCCCTTGCCGACATAGTCGTTGCCGTCGCCGATCAATTCGAAAGTGATGCCGCGTGCCAGGAAGGCGCCAAAAGACTGACCAGCCGTGCCGCGCAGCTTCACGGAAATCGTGTTGTCCTTGAGCCCCTTGTGGCGATACCGCTTGGCGACTTCGCCCGACAGCATGGCGCCGGCCGAACGATCGACGTTCTTGATATCGACTTCGATCGAGACCGGCGTCTTCGATTCAAGCGCAGGCTGTGCTGCCGCAATCAGCTTGCGGTCGAGAATGTCGTGGATCGGATGGTTCTGCCGCTCGGTCCAATAGGTCTTTTCCTTGGGCGCATCGACCTTGTGGAAGATGCGCGAGAAGTCGAGACCATTGGCCTTCCAGTGCGAGATCATGCCGTCCTTCTCGAGAAGTTCGGAAAGGCCGATGATATCGTCAAATCGGGCAAAGCCAAGCGACGCGAGAATTTCCCGCACTTCCTCGGCCACGAAGAAGAAATAGTTGACCACATGCTCCGGTGCGCCCTTGAAGCGCTTGCGCAGGACAGGGTCCTGCGTCGCCACACCCACCGGACAGGTGTTGAGATGGCACTTGCGCATCATGATGCAGCCGGCGGCAATCAGCGGCGCGGTGGAGAAGCCGAATTCGTCGGCACCGAGTAGCGCCCCGATGATGACGTCGCGTCCGGTCTTCAGACCACCGTCGACCTGCAGCGCGATACGCGACCGCAAGCCGTTCAGCACCAGCGTCTGATGGGTTTCCGCCAGGCCGATCTCCCAAGGGGAACCGGCATGCTTGAGCGAGGTCAACGGCGATGCGCCAGTGCCGCCGTCATAGCCGGACACAGTGATATGATCGGCGCGTGCCTTGGCAACACCGGCCGCAACCGTGCCGACCCCGACTTCGGAGACCAGCTTGACCGAAACGTCCGCTTCCGGGTTGACGTTCTTAAGGTCGTAGATCAGCTGTGCCAGATCCTCGATCGAATAGATGTCGTGGTGCGGCGGCGGCGAGATCAGGCCGACGCCGGGGGTCGAATGCCGGGTCTTGGCAACGGTCGCATCGACCTTGTGGCCGGGCAGCTGGCCGCCCTCGCCGGGCTTGGCACCCTGCGCCACCTTGATCTGCAGCATGTCCGCATTGACCAGATATTCGGTCGTCACGCCAAAACGGCCGGACGCCACCTGCTTGATCGCCGAGCGTTCAGGATTGCGCGAACCGTCACGGAGCGGCAGGTAGCGGTCGGATTCCTCGCCGCCCTCACCCGTGTTCGACTTACCGCCGATGCTGTTCATGGCAACCGCCAGCGTCGTATGCGCCTCGCGCGAAATCGAGCCGAACGACATGGCCCCGGTCGAGAAACGCTTCACGATATCGGCCGCAGCTTCCACCTCGTCGATCGGGATCGGTTTGCGCCCGATGGCGTCTGCGCCCTTGATGGAGAACAGGCCCCGAATGGTGTTCATCCGCAGTGCCGCGCCGTTCACCATCTCGGCAAATTCGCGGTAGCGGTCCTGCGCATTGCCACGCACGGCGTGCTGAAGCGAGGCAATCGCATCCGGCGACCAGGCATGACCCTCGCCACGCATCCGGTAGGCATATTCGCCGCCGATATCCAGCGTGTTGCTCAGGATCGGGTCGGACCCGAAGGCCGCCTGATGCCGGTTAAAGGTTTCCCTGGCAATCTCCTCCAGCCCGATGCCTTCGATCTGCGTTGCCGTGCCGAAGAAGTATCGCTCGATCAGTTCGGAGTTCAGGCCGACAGCGTCGAAGATCTGCCCGCCGCAATAGGACTGGTAGGTCGAAATGCCCATCTTGGACATGACCTTGAGGATACCCTTGCCGACCGCCTTGATGTAGCGATAGACGACTTCACTGCCATCGACTTCCTTTGGAAACTCGCCGCGCTTGTGCATGTCGGTCAGCGTGTCGAAGGCGAGATAGGGGTTGATCGCTTCGGCGCCATAGCCGGCGAGAAGGCAGAAATGATGCACTTCGCGCGGCTCGCCGGATTCGACGACGAGACCGACCGAGGTGCGAAGCCCCTTGCGGATCAGGTGATGGTGCACTGCAGCGGTTGCCAGCAGCGCCGGGATCGCCACGCGATCCGGGCCGATCTGGCGGTCCGAGAGCACGATGATGTTGTAGCCGCCCTTGACGGCCGCTTCCGCCCGCTCGCACAGCCGGTCGAGAATTTCCGGCATGCCTTCGGCGCCGCGCGCGACGTCATAGGTGAAGTCGAGCGTCTTGGTGTCGAAGCGGTCTTCCGTGTGGCCGATGGAACGGATCTTTTCCAGATCGCCATTGGTCAGGATCGGCTGTCGCACTTCAAGCCGCTTGGCATGCGATGCGCCGATATGGTCGAGCAGGTTCGGGCGCGGGCCGATGAAGGAGACGAGGCTCATCACCAATTCTTCGCGGATCGGGTCGATCGGCGGGTTGGTGACCTGCGCAAAGTTCTGCTTGAAATAGGTGTAGAGCAGCTTGGCCTTGTCCGACATGGCCGAGATCGGCGTATCGGTGCCCATCGAGCCGATGGCTTCCTGGCCGGTCGTGGCCATCGGCGACATCAGGATCTTGGTGTCTTCCTGCGTATAGCCGAATGCCTGCTGGCGATCGAGCAGCGACACGTCGCGACGCAGCGCCCTCGGCTCCACCGGCTTCAGTTCTTCCAGGATCAACTGGGTGTTATCCAGCCATGTGCGATAGGGATGCTGGGTCGCCAGCGACGACTTCACGTCCTCGTCGGAGATGATGCAGCCCTTCTCCATGTCGATGAGCAGCATCTTACCCGGCTGCAGACGCCACTTTTTCACGATGCATTCTTCCTTGACCGGAAGCGTGCCAGCCTCTGATGCAAGGATGATGCGGTCGTCGTCTGTGACGAGATAGCGCGCCGGACGCAGGCCGTTACGGTCGAGCGTCGCGCCGATCTGCTTGCCATCGGTAAAGCAGACGGCGGCGGGGCCGTCCCACGGCTCCATGAGAGCGGCGTGATATTCATAGAACGCCTTGCGCTCGGCGTTCATCAACTGGTTGCCGGCCCATGCTTCCGGGATCAGCATCATCACCGCATGCGCAAGCGAATATCCGCCCTGGACAAGAAACTCGAGCGCATTGTCGAAACAGGCTGTATCCGACTGGCCCTCGTAGGAGATCGGCCAGAGCTTGGAGATGTCGGCGCCAAACAGCGGCGAGGACACCGAGGCCTGTCGGGCGGCCATCCAGTTGACGTTGGAGCGCAGCGTGTTGATTTCGCCGTTATGGGCGACCATGCGGTAAGGGTGGGCCAGTTTCCAGGAAGGAAATGTGTTGGTCGAGAACCGCTGATGGACCAGCGCCACAGCCGATTCGAACCGCGGATCGGCAAGATCCTTGAAATAGGCGGACACCTGATAGGCGAGGAACATGCCCTTGTAGACGATGGTCTTCGTCGACAACGAAACGGGATAGAACCCGGTGTCTGCCCCCTGGAAGGCATCATAGATGCGGTTCGATATCACCTTTCGCAGGGTAAAGAGACGGCGTTCGAATTCGGAATTCGTCGCGGCGTCGCGGCCGGCACCGATGAAGACCTGAACGTGATAAGGCTCGGTGGCGGCGATATGCGGAGCCTTGGACAGAGAACTATTATCGACCGGCACCTCGCGGAAGCCGAGCAATGTCTGCCCCTCCTCGGCAATGACATCAGCGATCACCTGCTTGAAATGCGCGATCTGCACCTCATCCTGCGGCATGAAGAGATAACCGACGGCATAATCCCCAGCCTTCGGCAAAGTCACGCCTTGCAAAGCCATTTCCTCGCGGAAGAAGCGATCTGGAATTTGCACCAGAATGCCCGCGCCATCGCCCATCAAAGGATCGGCACCGACAGCACCCCGATGCGTCAGGTTTTCCAGGATGAACAGCCCATCCTTGACAATCTGGTGCGACTTCTGGCCCTTCATATGTGCGGCGAAGCCGACCCCACAGGCATCATGCTCATTTCTCGGATCGTAAAGACCTTGTTTCATCGGCAGGCCCGGGAATGCAGCCTTCGTCTCGACCGTCGCCGTCAGGCGCGCAGCGTCAAGTCCAGTTACGGTGGATGGCGTAAAATCCGTCATCGTCTTCCCTCCTTTTGTCCCGGATTGAGGCCGGGCACGTGCGCTCTGCAGGCAAGTCCCGTACGGATATGAACCGCAGAAGACCGGCATCGACATTATCTTGCATGATCCTGATCCCGTCGCAAATGAAGCATGCGCTGCATCGGGCACAGAGTGCTCGCGACCATCGTGATGGCACGGACTTTCGGACCCGGCATACCCGGCAAAGTCGGCATCATCCGCCGGATTTTCCCAAACAGGAGAGCATCCGGCTCGTTTCCGGTCTTGAGACCGAAATAGGACAGTCTTACTGTCCTATTTCATAGGTTCTATGCCAGAAAGTGCCCGCTCCCGCAAGGGCAGTCAGGCAAAATATTCAGACCGATTTTGCCGAAGATTGCCGTTTATTTCGGGAATTTGTAATTTTCTTGCGTGAACGGTGTTATTCTTTGGTTTTGGTTTCAAAATGGTCTGAGATTGTACCGGCAGACCAATATCCGGGTTGATTACAGACCTTGGCACATTATGGTCCGCTCGGCACGGTCCATGCCGATTTCCGAAGCATCACAGGAACTCCGATGATTTTTTCCTCCGATAACTGGGCTGGCGCCCATCCTCTGATTGCTGAGAGCCTTGTCAAGGCCGCAGGCGGCTTCGCTTCGGCCTACGGGACCAGCGATCTGGACAGAAAGGTCGAAAAAAAGCTGTCCGAGATATTCGAACGGGAGATCGCAGTCTTCTTCGTCGCAACGGGCACGGCTGCCAACTCGCTCGCACTTGCCAGCGCCAATCGCCCGGGGGGCCATGTTTTCTGCCACCGGGAAGCGCATATCAATGTTGACGAGTGTGGTGCGCCGGAGTTCTTTTCCCACGGCAGCCGGATGGCACCGGTGGATGGTCCGCTCGGCAAGATGGACCCGATCAAGCTCGAAACAGCGATCAGACGACTACCGCCGGGCTTCGTGCATGGCGGCCAGCCCATGGCGATCACGCTGACGCAGGCAACAGAAGCCGGAACAGCCTATGGCCTCGACGAAATCGACGCGATCGCCGGCATCGCGAAATCGTCTCATCTGCCGCTTCACATGGACGGTGCCCGCTTTGCTAATGCCCTGGTGACGCTGGACACTACACCAGCGGACATGACCTGGAAGCGCGGCGTCGATCTGCTTTCCTTCGGCGGCACGAAGAACGGATGCTGGTGCGCCGAAGCCCTGATCCTTTTCGACAACACCAAGGCCGAGGAAATGCACTACCTGCGCAAACGCTCCGCGCAGCTGTTCTCCAAGTCCCGCTTCATCGCGGCTCAATTCGATGCCTATCTGGAAAATGATCTTTGGCTGGATCTCGCACGCCACGCAAACACCATGACGCGAAGGCTCATCGAAGGCGTCGGAGCATCCGGCAATGCCAAACTGGCATGGCCGAGCGATTCAAACGAGCTTTTCATCATCTTGAAAAAGGATACGGCCAGAACGCTGAGGGAGAATGGCGCGGTCTTTTACGACTGGCCTGTGCCGCAGATGCTCGTCGGAACCTTGAGCGAAGATGAAGGCCTTCACCGCCTTGTCACCAGCTTTGCCACAACCAGTGAGGACATCGATCGGTTTGTGGCTGCCTGTTAGAATGGACTCGCCGCGTCACCGACGGGCATCGCCGAGGTCTGACATAGTTTGCACGAAAACGGCGCCCTCTCGGACGCCGTTGCTTATGCCTGTCGCGACTGCGCGCCTTAGTTGGCGCTGGCGTCGATCTGGGCTTGCTCGACCTGGGTCGCTTCGATCTGTCGTGCCTGGGAAGGCGCAGCAACGATCTCGATGCGGCGCGGCTTGGCCGCTTCCGGAATCTCGCGCTTCAGATCGATATGCAGCAGTCCGTGCTTCAGCGATGCCGAATGAATTTCGACATGGTCGGCAAGCTGGAAGCGTCGCTCGAAGGCGCGCTTGGCGATACCACGATACAGGAACTGGTTTTCTGCGGTCTTTTCTTCGCTCTTCTCGCCCTTGACGGTCAGCGTGTGTTCGCGCGCTTCGATGGACAACTCGGTCTCGTCGAAGCCGGCGACGGCCATGGTGATCCGATAGGTCGTCTCGCCCGTCCGCTCGATATTGTAGGGCGGATAGGTCTGCGCTTGGTCCGGCTGACCGAGACTGTCAAGCATGGTGAAGAGACGGTCGAAACCGACGGTGGAACGATAAAGGGGGGAAAAATCAACGTGACGCATGGTGTCCTCTCTTGAGCAACTTTGGTGCGATGTGACGCGGCCACCCCGAAAGCGGCGGTGGCAGAGCCGGTTGGCGAGCCCGTTTACGGCGCCCGCAGCAATGAGATGGGAATTGCCCCACAGGCCGTCAAGGCCCCGGCCGCAAAACCATCGGGCTGTTTATAAATGCAGGATGAACGGTGGGTTCCACCTCCGTTCAGCTTTGTCGCCGTAGACTTCGGACATCGGAATACAAGACGGCTGCACGGTGAACGTCCCTTCTCCCGATGCTTTCGGCTTGTCCCGAATGACTGCCTGGCCGGGAACGATATCGTCCCCCTTTGTTCCCGGCCTCTTTTCAAGCTTTTTCGAGGTGAGCGACGACGCGCGCGGTAACCTAGCTGCACCTTTCTTTAACCGCAATCGATCAAGAATGGTGGAGATTGCCGCCGGACGAAGATAAAAACCATGACGCCCGTTCTTCATGCCACTCCCGACAATCCGATCCCGGGCAACCACATCGTTGGTTACTTCGAGGGCGTCGACGGTCGAAAGATCCGCTACGCGATCTTCAAATGCGCGGATCCTTTTTCGAAGGGCACCGTGGTTCTGCTGCAGGGCCGAAATGAATCGATCGAGAAATATGCCGAGACGATCGGCGAGATGACCGACCGCGGGCTCTGGGTTGCCACATTCGACTGGCGCGGGCAGGCGGGATCGGAGCGAATTCTGAAGAACAAACCCCGCCGGGGCCATGTGCGTCGCTTCTCCGACTATGAACGCGACCTGTCGATCTTTCTTGAGCGCATCGTTCTGCCCGACACCCGCCTGCCGTTCTTCATGCTCGCGCATTCGATGGGCGCCTTGGTTGCGCTGTCACAGGCGCCACTGCTCACCACCCGTATCGACCGTCTTGTTGTGCTCGCCCCCTTTATCGCCCTTGGCGGGCAAAAATTCGGGCACGGGACGATCAGCCTTCTTGCCGCTGCCTTGAGCCTCTGCGGCCTTGGCTTTTTGCCCATGACCAGTGACAAAGGGCCGCTGCCTTTTTCGGCCAATCTGCTCACGTCGGATGCCACGCGCTTTGCTCGCAACAGGAATATCACCGATTCCCATCCGCACCTTTCGCTCGGTCCCCCGACAGCGCGCTGGTTGCACGAGGCCTTCAAGGCGATCCGGCGTGTATCCTCGCGCGAGCACCTGACGAAAATACGCGTCCCGACCGTGGTGCTGGCGCCGACCCGGGATCGGCTCGTGCCGCATCTCGAGGTGGAAAACCTCGCCAGCAATTTTCGTGCCGGACACATGATCCCGATCGACGGCGCCCGTCACGAATTGATGCAGGAAGCTGATTATTACCGGGCGCAGGCTCTTGCTGCGATCGAAGCCTTCATCCCCGGCAGCACGGCCAATGCACCGGCTATGGAGACAATCGAGGAAACGGTTGGCAACGGCATCGAAGTCTCAACCGCCTAGTATGGCCAAGGCCTGTTCGTAAACCTCGCGGCTGCCGGCGGCAAGTATCTCGCCACCCATTTCCGGCCGCCCGCCATTCCAATCCGTGACAATGCCCCCTGCCTGCTCGATCAGCGGGATCAATCCCCCGACATCATACGGCTTCAGACCACACTCGATGACCAGGTCGATATGCCCGGCGGCAAGTAGCGCGAAGGCGTAGCAGTCGCAGCCATAACGCGCGAGTTGCACCTTGCTCTGGACCGCTTCGAACCGGGTTTTCAGGTCGCCGGTGTAAAGGTGCGGCGAGGTGGTGAACAGGATCGCCTGCGAAAGATCGGCACAGGCGCGCGTTGAGATCTTCCCGGCCCCGTCACGGCCGCGATAGAATGCATTCGTGCCATCGGCAAAATAGCGTTCTTCGGTAAACGGCTGATCCATCAGCCCCATGACCGCCCGACCCTTATGATAAAGCCCGATCAGCGTGCCCCAGACCGGCAGACCGGAGATAAAGGCCCGTGTGCCGTCGATCGGGTCGATGACCCAGACATAGTCCCGGTCGAGCCCGGTGCTGCCGAACTCTTCTCCAAGGATGCCATGATCGGGAAAATGGCTTTCGATCAGCGCACGGATCGCCGCTTCCGCCGCCCTGTCTCCCTCGGTCACCGGATCGAAACCGGCTGCCTCCTTGTTGGAAACACTGATGCCCATTCGGAAACGCGGCAGAGTCTCGGCCTTGGCGGCATCCGCCAGGCGATCGAAAAATTCACGGTCCGGCAGCATGAAACCTCACGAAAAATCGAAGGATGGATGGCTCAGTCTGCTTAGGACAGTTTTTTTAAAAAAAGAAGTCCAGAGGCAAAAATTAGCAAAACAGAAAAAAACCGTGATCCAGAGAGAAAAAATCGAAGCCATCGAAGAAGAACATCGATCATAACACATGGAACAGAGGGAAATTTGCCGAATGTGGCACTTTTCAGCAAATCCGGACCCGGGGCAGCGCAACAAAACGGGATATATCCCGCTTGACAATGGTGCACTGCAATATTAGCTTTGTTCTACGGTCACTTGTGGCCGTAGATACCCTCCTTGGGTGTTTCCTCCCTAGACTTAGCCGCGCCCCCAAGCGCGGTTTTTTTTGGGGTCAATAAGGGGATCATGCTGACAGTGCGCCGGGCAAAGCTATTCGGCAGCCATTGATGTGATGCCGGAATATTTCTCGACATGCGCTGCGAGGCCGGCAAGAAATATGCCTATGGTCTTCGCAAGCAAGGGAAACTCCTTCTTCTTGCGAAGCGTCGCCTCGTCTACATAGAGACCGCGGTTGATTTCGATCTGCAGCGCATGAAGCCCACGGGCGGGGCGGCCGTAATGTTCGGTAATAAACCCGCCGGCATAGGGCTTGTTGCGGGAAACGGAAAAACCCAGATCCTCCAGCAGCGACACCGCCGCGCGAGAAAGATCGGCGCCGGCACTGGTGCCATAGCGATCGCCGACGATGAAATCCGGCCGCTGGCCCGTGCCTGCCAGCCGGATATTGCCGGGCATGGAATGGCAATCGATCAGCACTGCCAGCCCGAACCGCACATGGGTCCGTGCGATCAGCCTGCGCAAGCAGGCGTGATAGGGTTTGTAGATGGTTTCTATCCGCTCCAGCGCCTCCTTGACCGGAAAGCGGCCGCGATAGATCTCCATATTTTCAGCCACGAGCCGGGGCACGGTGCCGAGTCCGCCCGCCACCCGCAGCGAGCTTATATTCGCATGCGCAGGCAGCGGCCCGTCGAACATGCGGGGATCAAGTTCGTAAGGCTCACGGTTGACATCGAGAAAGGCGCGCGGGAAATGCGCCAGCAGCAGCGGCGCCCCAAGATCGATCGCAGACTGAAACAGCTCGTCGACGAAATGATCTTCCGATCGGCGGATCGAGACGTCGTCCAGTCGCGACTGCTGGAGAAAGGCGCGCGTATAGGAGCGTCCGCTATGGGGAGAGTTGAACACGAAGGGGATGCGATGCAATACCGGCTCGCGAACTTCGAACGGTGCAGTCTCGCTGACGTCCTGCGTCATCGCGGCCCTTTTTTACCATGTCACAATCTTGCTGCTTCGTGTATGTTGCCAGTTGGGAGCAATCGTGTCCATAGTCGTTTCCAGCCGGTAAGCGGGGCTTGACCTCTTATCTTCACCGGATATTTACGCAAAGGCGGTTTCATGATGCGACCGCCATTCCCGACATCGACAGTTAAGGTGCAACGGCTTTACCCATGAGTCTTAAAATTCTCCTCGCCGAAGACGATAACGACATGCGCCGCTTCCTGGTGAAAGCCCTGGAAAAAGCCGGCTACAAGGTGTTGTCCTACGACAATGGCGCAAGCGCCTATGACCGGCTGCGCGAAGAACCGTTCTCGCTTCTCCTGACCGATATCGTCATGCCTGAAATGGACGGCATCGAACTTGCCCGCCGCGCGACCGAGCTCGACCCGGACCTGAAGGTGATGTTCATCACCGGCTTTGCTGCGGTTGCCTTGAACCCCGATTCGAAAGCTCCGAAGGATGCAAAAGTCCTGTCCAAGCCCTTCCACCTGCGCGATCTTGTAGATGAAGTGAACAAGATGCTGGCCGCATAGGCCGGCTCTGCAAGGCGTCCGGACGGTCGCAAAACTTCCTGTCAAAAAGCCGATAAAAGCCTATTGACGCCATAAGAGGTTTTGTGGTCTATGCGCCGACATCGGATGGGCGTATAGCTCAGCGGGAGAGCACTACGTTGACATCGTAGGGGTCACAGGTTCAATCCCTGTTACGCCCACCATCCGATCCTTTGATATCGTTAGTAAAATGGCTCCTTCGGGAGCCTTTTACGTATTTGCCATTGGTTCACCGGCTAGGGTTGCCTGACATCGATTGGTCGAGCTTGATATCTGTCATTCGTCAAGGGGTATGTCCGTAGCCGACTGTGAAAGCCGCACAAGCTGGTCGCGCTTCGGCGACGCTCAGATACGGATGAATGTCGTGGGTGCATGAGGCGGAAGCCTTGGCGGCGAGTGGAGCCGTGAATGCGGCCGAGGATAATCGGGACCTGCATGACACGCTCCACCTAGCTGCTACAGCCGCGACCGGGCGGGCATTGGCTTGATCCAGCGCACGGGCACCGGCTTCCTCCTGTGCCTCTGCCAGGACAGCAACAGCCGGAGGCCTGCGAGCGGCAAGCCTCCGGACCTTGATACAGGGCGATATCAGACGATCAGGAAATCCGAAGCAGCCAAGCCCGGATGACCCTGCAGCGTTGCGAATTGCGTCGAACCGCCACTCGCCGCACCATTGGCATCATAGTAAAGACTGCCGGTCGTGGTGTTGTAGACGATAAAATCGTCCCCGTCCGTCGCAGTGCCGGTGGCATTGGCCACGAAATTGGCCGCTGACAAGGCACCTGTCGGAAGCAGTGAGAAGATCGTGTTTTTGAGCGCGATCGTATCGTCATTTCCCGCAAGACTGCCAAAACCGACGATGCTGTCGACATTTTTGAGATTGCTGAGAGTGGTATTGAAGTAATAGGTGTCGTTGCCCTCGCCGCCGGTCAGCGTGTCGTTGCCATTTCCGCCATTCAGCATGTTGGCCCCGTCATTGCCGATCAATTGCTGCCCGACATTGTTGCCCGTCAGGTTCAGCGCGGCATCGCCCGTCGATGTCGCAAAGCGCAGAATTTCAACGAACTGGTTAACATCCAGTGCGTAGCTAACCGTGGAGATCAGTGTGTCGGTGCCATTCCCGGCAGCTTCAAGAACATCGTCACCAGCCTCGGTCACGATGAACGTGTCATTGCCCCTGCCGCCGGCCAGGATATCGTTGCCGCCGCCGCCGGTCAGCACGTTATCGCCCGAATTGCCCGTTAGCTCGTTGGCAAACTCGTTGCCCGTCAGATCAAGTGCAGCAGTTCCGGTCGAGGCCGCAAGCCGCAGATTTTCGACCTCCTGACCGGCTCCCAGTTCGAAGCTGACGGTGGAGACGACCGTATCCACGCCACGGTCAATCGCTTCAAAGACGGTATCGCCACTTTCGGTCACGATATAGGTGTCGTCGCCACCGCTACCGCGCATAACATCATTCGCACCGCCACCGCGAAGTGTGTTCGCGCCCTGGTTCCCGATCAGTTCATTGGAAAACTCGTTCCCGGAAATGTTCAAAGCCGTGGTTCCGGTGATGGCTGCAAGCTGGAGGACCTCGATTTCCTCGCCCGCCGCCAAGGTGTAACCTGTCGTCGAAACGACTTTGTCGAAGCCGCCGCCGACGGATTCGAATATCTTGTCGCCGATATGATCCACCACATAGGTGTCATCGCCGCCACCGCCGCGCATTATGTCCTTGCCGCCCCCACCGTTCAGCAGATTGTCGCCGGCATTGCCGATGAGTTCATTTGCGAATTCATTGCCAGTGAGGTGCAAGGGAGCGGTGCCCGTGGAAATGGCAAGCCGCATCGTTTCGACTTCCTGACCCGCTGTCAGAGCGAAGTTCACGGTCGAAACGACAATGTCGTTGCCCTCGCCGACAGCCTCGAACACCTGGTCGCCAGTATCCGTCACCAGATAAGTGTCGTCGCCTGTTCCGCCATGCATGCTATCCGACCCTGCTTCGCCTCTCAGCGAGTCATTGCCGTCATCGCCGAAGAGCTGGTCGTTGCCGTCACCGCCTTTTATGGTGTCGTTTCCGCCGCGCCCATTGATGATGTCGTCTCCACCCCGACCCTCGATGACATCGCCGTCTGCCGTGCCCTCGATCAGATCCCCGATCTCATTGCCGGTGATGATGACGGTCGCCTCTGCGGCAAGATCGGGCAGACCGGGCGTTGCAAGAAGATGCAGATTGTCGATCGCGCCTTCAGGAATGCTTCCGAGCAACGCCGAAAGGAGCGGGTTGAGCAGGTCGTCCAGACCAAGGCCGAGCAGATCGATGCCGGTCTGGCTTCCAAAATCGACGGCGAGCGCCTCGTCCAGAGTGAGTATGGCATAGGGTTCGCCATTTTTTTCGATGACGATCTTGTCGTATGTGCCTTGGGCAGATGCGCTGGACGTCAAAATGCCGCCGTTTACCTCCAACTGCCATTCGCCGACATAATGGAAGGTGAAGTCGCCCTGTTCGAAAGTGTATTCGCTGTAGGTTGTCGTGACACTGCCGATGCCCAGGACAAGCGAGCCTGTCTGGGATGTCTGATTTGCAAACCGTTCCTCGGTGGATGCTGCACCACTGGCGACCCAGAAGTCGCTGTCATCGACAGTAACGCCTGGAGAGACATTGATTGTAGACATGAAAAATACCCTCCTTAGTTAATTTACGTCGATTAAACTCTGAAGCAGCAAAAACAGTTTCACCAAAAATCAATTCAAAGTTGCATGTGGTTAAAAATCGGATCACCTTTTAAAAAACTTATCCCAGTCTGAAACAGACTGGCATTTAACAAGACAAACATGTTGAAATACAGACAATTTCGATAAGATTGAGAGACAGCCTCGAATCATCAGATTCTGCAACCCTGTCGAGAACCTCGACCAAAAATGGGACGACGTCATAGTGGGATTTTAACTATTTGCTAATCTGTTCACAAGCGCGCATGGTGATCGTGCCGATAGCCAGGGATACGGGCGCTGTCGCTTTAGGGGTTTGACCCTTGCCCCAATTGAAAGGAGGACACCAATGTCTTCCGCGCTGCAATCTCTCAGTTCTGCAAAGATATACGGCCTCGTCCACGTTCGCCGCCACTTTGATTTTTTGATCCGATCGACACCCGCGATCAGCCTGGCCTTTTTGGCCTATGTCACGTTTAGCCATCATCTTTAGAAGCCAGGCCCAACGGCCCAGGCGGGCGGACGGGATGAACACGTCACACCACATCCAACGCTGTCAGACGAGCGTTATGCTTCCGCGCACAGAGTTGGCGGCGCCGACGAGAAAGAGACAGAGTATATGACCCGTCATAAATTCGCGATTGGTGAAATAGTCGGCTTGATCAGCAGGGCCGGCCTTTCTCCGGTCGCTGCGGAAACCTACAGGGTTGTCAGTCTGCTTCCGGTCATGGATTCGCTGCCGCAATACCGTCTGCGAAATGACGAGCTTGGACAGGAGCGCGTTTCCAAGGAAGACAATTTGGAAGCTGTCTCCTAACTTCCGTCAACCGAGCCGTTTACGTTCAAGGCCGCTTGCCCAGGGAGCAGGTTTAACTCCACTTTCGATTCACGTCATTCTTGCCCGCTGCAGCAAAGCTGCGCTATTTGTCTGCGATCAAGGAATGGCTGTCATGAAAGAACCGCGTTATGGTCTGCAACAGGAGAAAAACGGCAGTTGGACCGTGATTGATCTGATCACGCGTCTTCCAGCAGCGACGGATGGGCGGGATCTGGCCGGATTCGAGCAGGACGATGCCAGGGACATTGCCGATGCGCTGAACCGGGATCATCAGGCCGGCCGCAAAAGCACGCTGATTTAGGCATCATCTTCCCGATCCTGTGCCGATGACACGAGACGCACGAATACCAGCAAAAAACACCACATAGTGTGACGAAAATCGTGACGCGGGCGCAGTTTTGCGATAGGAACCGCTGAAATTGCAAGCCCTGCTCCCCATATCTGCCGTTGTCTGAGGCTTAACGTTCAAGGAAGACGTCCATGCCCGCCTATCGCTCACGCACCACCACCCACGGCCGCAATATGGCCGGCGCACGCGGCCTTTGGCGCGCGACGGGCATGAAGGACGGCGACTTCGGCAAGCCGATTATCGCTGTGGTGAACTCGTTCACACAGTTTGTTCCAGGCCATGTCCACCTCAAGGACCTCGGCCAGCTTGTCGCCCGCGAGATCGAGGCCAATGGAGGCGTCGCCAAGGAATTCAACACGATCGCAGTCGATGATGGCATCGCCATGGGTCACGACGGCATGCTCTACTCACTGCCCTCGCGCGAAATCATCGCCGACTCGGTGGAATATATGGTCAACGCCCATTGCGCCGACGCCATGGTCTGCATCTCCAACTGCGACAAGATCACCCCCGGCATGCTGATGGCCTCGCTGCGCCTGAACATCCCGACGATCTTCGTGTCCGGCGGGCCGATGGAAGCCGGCAAAGTGCTTTTGTCCGACGGCAAGATCCATGCGCTCGATCTGGTCGATGCCATGGTCGCCGCCGCCGACGATACGATGTCGGACGAAGACGTGAAAACCATCGAGCGATCGGCCTGCCCGACCTGCGGCTCCTGCTCCGGCATGTTCACGGCCAATTCGATGAACTGTCTGACGGAAGCGCTCGGTCTGTCGCTGCCCGGCAACGGCTCGACGCTCGCCACCCATTCGGATCGCGAAAAGCTGTTTCTTGAAGCCGGCCGCCGCATCGTCACGCTGGCCAAGCGCTACTACGAGCACGACGACGAATCCGCCCTGCCCCGCACCATTGCGTCCAAAGGCGCTTTCGAGAATGCCATGGCGCTCGACATCGCCATGGGCGGTTCCACCAACACCGTTCTGCATATTCTGGCGGCAGCGCACGAAGGCGAGATCGACTTTAACCTCGATGACATCGACCGTTTGTCGCGCCGGGTTCCGTGCCTGTCCAAGGTCGCGCCGGCGAAGGCCGATGTTCACATGGAAGATGTGCATCGCGCCGGCGGCATCATGGCGATCCTCGGCGAGTTGAACCGCGCAGGCCTCATCAACGCCGATCTGCCGACTGTGCATGCCAAGACGCTTGGTGATGCCCTGTCGCAATGGGATATTGCCGTTACCGACAATCCGGCAGCACTCGAACTGTTCAGCGCAGCGCCAGGCGGAGTGCCGACACAGGTCGCCTTCAGCCAGAGCGCCCGTTGGAAAGAACTGGATCTCGACCGCGAAAAGGGCGTCATTCGTGACGCGCAGCATCCTTTTTCCAAGGATGGCGGTCTGGCAGTCCTGAAAGGCAACATCGCTCTGAATGGCTGCATCGTGAAAACGGCCGGGGTGGACGAATCGATCCTGAAATTTTCAGGTCCCGCCCGCGTTTTTGAAAGCCAGGACTCCTCCGTCAAGGCGATCCTGTCCAACGAGGTCAAGGCCGGCGATGTCGTCGTCATCCGCTACGAAGGCCCCAAGGGCGGACCGGGCATGCAGGAAATGCTCTATCCCACAAGTTACCTGAAGTCGAAGGGGCTCGGCAAAGCCTGCGCGCTCATCACCGACGGCCGTTTCTCGGGCGGCACATCCGGCCTCTCAATCGGCCATGTCTCGCCGGAAGCAGCCAATGGCGGCCTGATCGGCATTGTCCGCGAAGGCGACATGATCGACATCGACATCCCCAACCGGACGATCTCGTTGCGTGTCGACGAGGCCGAGATCGCGGCCCGCCGCGCCGAGCAGGACGCCAAGGGCTGGAAGCCGGTAGAACTGCGTAAGCGAAAAGTTACGACAGCGCTGAAGGCCTATGCTGCTTTTGCGACGTCGGCGGATCGCGGCGCAGTGCGCGATTTGGGCGATCTGGGGTAAGTGTGGACTGGCTGGGCTTGAAAGCCGGCGACGTCAGCCCAGCCTTTCCACGAAACGCACCAGCTTTTTTCTCGTCTTCTCCTTGAAAATAAGGATAACATGACAATCTGTTGTCATGTTATCCTTATGATGGCTGGGGGCAAGCATGAAAAAGCCGGAACGAACCGATGCGGGGGATGCTTTTGCTGCATTCTCGATTTCCGTCCTGCGGGTTGCGGCACATCTGAACGCCGAAAGCGAGGCACTGGCAAAGCCGTCTGGACAGACCGGCGCCCGATGGCAGGTGCTCGCAGCCGCGCAACACGCAACCATGTCAGTCGCCGAGATCGGCCGCGTGCTCGGTCTTGCCCGTCAAGGCGTCCAGCGTATTGCGGATATCCTGGAAACGGATGGGCTGGTGCGTTATGAGGATAATCCCGCCCATCAGCGGGCCAAGCTGCTGGTGCTCACACCTGCCGGTACGCAGATTCTGGAGGATATGGAGACGCGGCAGGCAGGATGGGCCGATGCCCTTGGCGCAGAGATTGGCGCAACCAGTCTGAACACCGCGACCGAGATTCTTGCCCGAGTCATCGAAGAGCTGGAGCAACAGGAAGAACCCGCGCCTTGAAGCTCGATCATGCCGGAGGTTGCGCTTCCATATAGGCGAGTTCCCAGACATGACCGTCGGGATCCTGGAAGCTGCACCCGTACATGAAGCCGTAATCCATCACGGGTCGCCACGTCTTACCGCCGAGCGAGAGAGCCTTGGCAAGTGTCTCATCGACTTCCTGCCGGCTCCCGGCCGAAAGTGCCGTCAGCACTTCCGTCGCTTTGCTGGTATCGCTGATCTCATCGATAATGAATTCCTGGAAGCGCGTCTCCAGCATCAGCATGACGAAGATGTTCTTCTCCACGATCATGCACAGCGTGTCATCGCTGGAATAATCGGGATTGAAGCTGAAACCCAGCCCACTGAAAAAGTCCTTGCTTCGCTTGATGTCCTTGACCGCCAAGTTCACAAAAATCATCCGCATGCGTCGTCTCCCTTCTCAATATATGCACTGGATAGCTAAAGTGCTGTGAACGGTCAGGCGAGCGCCATGAGATCGTTCCGCAGACGCGACGGCCTGCCCTCTCCGAGCATGTCATCGACGGCTGCGTGGGTTTCCCTCCAGATCGGCACCGCCTTTGCGAGCAAGACATGCCCTGCCGGAGTCAGCCTCATGCGCCTCAGTCTCCTGTCGTCGCGATCCACCGCGATTTCCAATAACCCTCGCTTTTCCAACGGCTTCAGCGCCGCGGTCAGTGTCGTGCGATCCATGGCCAGCAGCAAGGCGACGGGACCCATGCCGGGGGGCTCCGGCCGATTAAGCGACATGAGCAGGGAAAACTGTCCATTGGTCAGGTCGAGAGGCCTCAGCGCCTCATCGAATTTGCGGGCCAGCATACGCGCCGCCCGCTGAACATGGAGGCAAAGGCAGGTGTCGCGGACAAGCAGGGTAGTTTCAAAAGGAATCACGACAGGCTTTGACATGACGATATAATGTTGATATCAACGTAATTAGTCAAGCGGAACGAAATGCGATTTCTTGAGGAGGAATGAACGATGTTGACCAATCCGGTTGTATCTCGGGAAGAGTGGCTGGCAGCGCGCAAATCACTGCTGGCGACCGAAAAGGAGGAGACGCGGTTGCGGGACAAGATACGCGCCGAACGGCAGAACCTGCCCTGGGTGAAGGTCGACAAGACCTATACCTTCGATACGACGGCGGGCAGAAAGACCTTGGACGACCTGTTCGATGGCCGCAGCCAGCTGATGATCTATCACTTCATGTTCGGCCCCGACTGGGAAGCCGGCTGCACCGGCTGCTCATTCCTGGCCGATCACATCGACGGTACACTTCCCCATCTCAACAATCACGATGTAACCTTCGTCGCCGTGGCCCGGGCACCGCTCGACAAGATTGCAGCCTATAAAAGCCGTATGGGCTGGAAATTCCCGTGGGTCTCGTCTTTCGGCAGCGATTTCAACTATGACTTTCACGTCTCCTTCACCAGGGAAGAGCTGGAAAGCGGCGAGGTTTTCTACAATTTCTCGAACATATCCGCCGACAAGGCTCATGACGAACTGCCGGGCATGAGCGCCTTCTACAAGGCCGAGGACGGCAGCATCTACCATACCTATTCCGACTATGCCCGTGGGGGAGAGGAAATCCTGACGACGATGATGATTCTCGACCGGGCGCCGAAGGGCCGCAACGAAAGCTCGACGATGAGCTTCCTCAAGCGACACGACGAATACGAGCAGGCGCCGAAGGCGCATTCCTGCTGCGCCTGACTGCCGAAGTCTTGAACGGGAGGATGACATGAAAATCGAACGCACAGCGGAACACCGCTGGCTGGAACAATTGACAGGCCGTTGGAGCGTGATCTTCGATTTCGATGAGCATTCGGTCTGGACGGAGGAGGCACGCTCTCTGGACGGCCTCTGGCACATCGCTGAAATGTCAGGTCCCATGCCGGACGGCAGCACGGCCACGATGATCATGACGCTCGGATACGATCCGGACAGGAAATGCTTTGTCGGATCGACCATCGGCACGATGATGAGAAATCTCTGGGTCTATGAAGGTGGGCTCGACGAGACCGGCAAGGTGCTGACGCTCGACTGCGACGGGCCGGATATGGACGGATCGGGCCGCATCGCGCGCTATCAGGACATCATCGAAATCGTGGATGTCGACACTCGCCGCTTCTCGTCACGCATGCAGGCAATCGATGGCAGTTGGAAGCCTGTCATGGCGTCGCAGTACAAACGTATGGCGGTCCCCTGAACGGCGCTCGCACCCGACAAAGTCAATACAGGAGGAAGAGCATGAGCAACCCATTCGGCACGTTTGTCTGGCACGAACTGATGACCACCGACACTGCGGCCGCCACGGAGTTCTACACGAACGTTGTCGGCTGGCGGGCCGCCGACAGCGGCATGGTCGGTTTCGACTACACGCTTTTCTACGCCGGCGAACAGCGCGCTGCCGGCCTGATGAACATGCCGGAAGACGCACCGCCCGGAATGCCGCCCTGCTGGGTGGGCTATATTGGCGTCGAGGATATCGACAAGACAGCAACGGACCTTGCCGCGAAGGGCGCAACCATCATAGAGCAACCGCGCGACATTCCCGGTGTCGGCCGTTTCGCAGTCATCGCCGATCCGCATGGGGCGGTCTTTTCCCTGTTCTCAACGGATGATGGCGACATGGGCCCGCAGCTTCCACCCGGCAGCAATGGTCAGGTCGGCTGGAACGAGCTGATGGCCGGCGATCTCGCCAGCGCCTGGGCCTTTTATTCCTCCGCTTTTGGCTGGACCAGGGACATGGCCGTCGATATGGGCGAGATGGGAGTCTACCAGACTTTTGGCGCGAATGGGTCCCCAAGCTTCGGCGGCATGATGACCAAACCAAAGGACATGCCGGCACCGCCCTACTGGGGCTACTATTTCAACGTCGATGCCATCGATGCCGCCGTCGAGCGCGTCAAGGCTGGCGGTGGACAGATCCTGATGGGTCCCATGGAAGTTCCCGGCGGCGCATGGATCATCAACGGCATCGACCCGCAGGGCGCCCATTTCAATCTGGTTTCGATGAAGCGATAGACTTCCAATGAAGAGCGTTCATGCCCCATTCAGGGCGTGGACGCCTCCGCAGGAGCGTTTGAAAACGACTATCTCACAGCCCAGCACTGCTGATTTTGGGTGCATTCGGAGCCAATGCCGATAATTGCAGCAAAGCCTCTGTCGACACAGCGCGGTTTTGGCTGATTCAGCCTTGCAATCTCCCTTCGCATTGCACAAAGTCATTTCCAATGATGGCAGAGACCTGTCATCAAAGGGATATAAAGCCGTATGTCGATCAAAGCCAGCATCTATCACCTGACGCATTATACCTATGACAAACCAGTCCGGCTCGGCCCCCAGATCATCCGCCTGAAGCCCGCCGCGCATTCCAAGACAAAGGTCATCAGCCACTCTCTGAAGGTAACGCCGGCCAATCACTTCGTGACGCTGCAGCAGGATCCCTACGGCAACTACCTCTCGCGCTACGTCTTCCCCGATCCTGTGACAGAACTCAAGATCGAGGTCGATCTCGTCGCCGACATGACGGTCTACAATCCGTTCGACTTCTTCATCGAGGAAGAGGCAGAGACATTCCCGTTCACCTATCCCGAAGATATCCGGGACGATCTGAAGATCTATATGCAGCCGGAGCCGATGAGCCCGGCGCTCGAAGCCTATATCAAGGGCATCGACCTGACGCCGGTGCGCACCATCGATTTTATTGTCGGGCTGAACGCCAAGCTGCAGCAGAAGGTCAACTACGTCATCCGCATGGAACCAGGCGTCCAGACGCCGGAAGAAACACTCTCGCTGGCGCTCGGTTCCTGCCGCGATTCGAGCTGGCTGCTCGTCGAAATCCTTCGCAATCTCGGGCTCGCTGCCCGCTTCGTCTCCGGCTACCTGATCCAGCTTGCACCGGATCTGAAGGCGCTCGACGGTCCGTCCGGTACGGAGGTCGACTTCACCGACTTGCATGCCTGGTGCGAGGTCTATCTGCCCGGCGCCGGTTGGGTTGGTCTGGATCCGACATCCGGTCTTCTGACAGGCGAAAGCCACATTCCGCTGGCCGCCACCCCGCATTACCGCAACGCCGCGCCAATCTCCGGTGGTCTTTACGGCGATGCCAACACCACCTTCGATTTCGCCATGACGGTCAACCGCGTGGCAGAGCACCCGCGCATCACCAAGCCCTTTTCCGAAGAGAGCTGGCAGGCGCTGAATGCGCTCGGCGAACACGTCGACAGGGTGCTGACGGGCAATGACGTCCGCCTGACCATGGGCGGCGAGCCAACCTTCGTCTCCATCGACGATTTCGAATCCGAGGAATGGAACACCGGCGCCGTCGGCCCGACCAAGCGCGACAAGGCGGACGAACTGATCCGGCGCCTGCGCGAACGCTTCGCGCCCGGCGGCTTCCTGCATTACGGCCAGGGCAAGTGGTATCCCGGCGAAAGCCTGCCGCGCTGGACCTTCTCGCTCTACTGGCGCAAGGACGGCAAGCCGATCTGGCACAATCCGGAGCTGATCGCCGCCGAGGGTCAGGATACCAAGGTCACCGACAAGGACGCAGCTGCGCTTCTGACCGGCATTGCCGCAGAGCTTGAGATCGAACCGGAAATGATCATCCCGGCCTTCGAGGATCCGGCCGAGTGGATCATCAAGGAAGGCAGCCTGCCCGAAAACGTCGATCCGGAAAACTCCAAGCTGGAAAGCCCGGAAGAACGCGCCCGCATCGCCAAGGTTTTCGAACGCGGCCTCACGACACCGACCGGTTACATCCTTCCGGTCCAGGCCTGGAATTCCAGGGCGGAGGGACAGAAATGGATCTCCGAGAAATGGCGCACCCGGCGCGGCAAGATCTTCCTGATGCCCGGCGACAGCCCCATCGGCTTCCGCATGCCGCTGGGCACGCTGCCTTACGTACCGCCCTCGCAATATCCCTATATCCACGAGGTCGATCCCTCCGTTGAGCGTGACGAGCTGCCTGATTACGGCACGCCGGCGCGAGCGTTGGCCGAGGCCTCCCGCAAGGCCGTTGCCGAAGAACGGCAGAAGCGCGTCGAACAGGTGCTGGAAGCGGCCAATGCCGATATCCGCGGCGCGGTGCGCACCGCCATGAGCGTCGAGCCGCGCGATGGACGCCTGTGCGTCTTCATGCCGCCGGTCGAGCGTGTCGAGGATTATCTGGAACTGATCGCCGCGGCTGAAAAGGCGGCTTCCGATCTCGGTCTGCCGATTCATATCGAAGGCTACTCGCCGCCGCAGGACGAACGCATCAACGTTATGCGCGTGGCGCCGGATCCCGGCGTCATCGAAGTCAATATCCACCCGGCCTCCAACTGGGCCGATTGCGTCGCCATCACCACCGCGATCTACGAGGAGGCCCGCCTTACCCGTCTCGGAGCCGACAAGTTCATGATCGATGGCCGCCACACGGGCACCGGCGGTGGCAACCATGTCGTCGTCGGCGGCAACAGCCCCAACAACAGTCCGTTCCTGCGCCGCCCGGATCTGCTGAAAAGCCTCGTCCTGCATTGGCAGCGCCATCCATCGCTGTCCTACCTCTTCTCCGGCATGTTCATCGGCCCGACCAGCCAGGCACCGCGCATCGACGAGGCCCGGCACGACAGCCTTTACGAGTTGGAAATCGCCATGGCACAGGTGCCGGTGCCCGGCATGGCGCAAGCGCCGCTGCCCTGGATGGTCGATCGCCTGTTCCGCAATCTCCTGACCGACGTTACCGGCAATACGCATCGTGCCGAAATCTGCATCGACAAGCTGTTTTCACCGGACGGACCCACAGGCCGCCTCGGCCTCGTCGAATTCCGCGGTTTCGAAATGCCGCCGAATGCGCGGATGTCGCTCGCCCAGCAGGTTCTGGTGCGCGCGCTCATCGCCCGGTTCTGGCAAAATCCGGCGGAAGGCAAACTCGTGCGCTGGGGAACGGCACTACACGACCGTTTCATGCTGCCGCATTATGTGTGGCAGGATTTCCTCGATGTGCTCAATGATCTCAGAGCCAATGGTTTCAATCTGCGACCCGAATGGTTCGAAGCGCAGCTTGAATTCCGTTTCCCGTTCTGCGGCGAAGTCGAGTATGAGGGTGCGAAGCTGGAGATACGTCAGGCGCTCGAGCCGTGGCATGTCATGGGTGAGGAAGGCGCGCCCGGCGGAACCGTGCGCTATGTTGACAGCTCCGTCGAGCGCCTGCAGGTCAAGCTCGATACTGCGAATCCGGAACGCTACACCGTCGCCTGCAACGGTCGGCAGGTTCCCCTTACCAAAACCGGCTTCAACGGTGTCGCTGTTGCCGGTGTCCGCTACAAGGCATGGCAGCCTGTGTCGGGTTTGCATCCCAATCTGCCGGTTAACACACCGCTTACGTTCGACATTTATGATACATGGTCGAAACGTTCGATCGGCGGCTGTATCTACCACGTTGCCCATCCGGGCGGACGCAGCTACGACACATTTCCGGTGAACGGCAACGAGGCGGAAGCCCGGCGTCTGGCGCGCTTCGAGCCCTGGGGTCATACCGCGGGCACGTTTGCGCTAATGCCCGAAATCCCGTCGGCAGAATTTCCCCTGACGCTTGATTTGCGGCGTCCGGCAGGAGTGTAAAGACGGGATGTCCCAAAAGCAGACGGCGGACGCAAAGCGCAACGAAAGCCGGATCGGCACCGATCCGGTTTTCGGCTATCGGGCCCTGCCCGGCATCGCCGATGAAATGCTCGATACCCGGGGAAATGTGAGACCGGTCTGGCAGCATTTCCTTTCCTCCATCGGCCGCATGGATGAAACCGAGCTTTCCAACCGGTTTGCCCGTGCCGATCGCTACCTGCGCGACGCCGGCGTTTTTTACAGGGCCTATGGCACCAAGGAGAATTCGGAACGCAACTGGCCGCTATCGCATGTACCGGTCCTGATCGACGATACCGAGTGGCAGGCTGTTTCCAGGGGCCTTGTCCAGCGCGCCGAACTTCTGGAGCGTATCGCAGCGGACATATACGGCAGCAATCGATTGGTTGCCGAAGGATTCCTGCCGCCATCGCTGGTCGCGGGCAATCCGGAATTCCTGCGCCCGATGGTCGGCGTGCTGCCTGCCGATGGCCATTTCCTGCATTTCTGTTCCTTCGAAATCGGCCGCGGGCCGGATGGCAACTGGTGGGTTCTTTCGGATCGCACCGAGGCGCCCTCCGGAGCCGGTTTCGCGCTGGAGAACCGCGTCGCGACCACCCGCGCCTTCTCCGATCTCTACGCCGAAACCCATGTCCACCGCCTTGCAGGCTTTTTCGGTGCCTTCCGGGACGAATTGCAATCGCGCAAGAAGCATCCCGATGACCGTATCGCCGTTCTCACCCCGGGCGTTGCCAATGAGACCTATTTCGAACACGCCTATATAGCCCGCTATCTCGGTTTCATGCTGCTTGAGGGCGAGGATCTGACCGTTATCGACGGCCGTGTGATGGTGAGGACCGTCGCCGGCCTCAAGCCCGTCGGCGTGCTCTGGCGCCGTCTGGATGCTTCTTTTGCCGACCCGCTTGAACTCAACCAGAGCTCGCATATCGGCACGCCCGGCATGGTCGAGGCGTTGCGGTCGGGCTCGGTGTCGATCGTCAATTCGCTTGGCTCCGGCATTCTCGAAACCCGCGCCTTTCTCGCCTTCATGCCGAAGATCTGTCGTCATCTTCTTGGGGAAGACCAGATTTTGCCGAGCATCGCGACCTGGTGGTGCGGCCAGCAGCCCGAGCGCGATCAAGTGGCGGGCAATATCGAGAAGATGGTGATCGGCCCGGCCTATTCCACCCGTCCCTTCTTCGACGACAATGGCCGCTCTGTTCTCGGCTCCTCGCTTCGCGCCAATGCCCGGATTTCCGTAACCGATTGGCTACAGAGCGATGGTCCGAAGCTCGTCGGCCAGGAAGTCGTCACGCTCTCCACCACGCCCGCCTGGGTCAATGGCAAGCTGACGCCGCGGCCGATGAGCCTGCGCGTCTATGTCGCCCGCACCCGCAGCGGCTGGCAGGTCATGCCAGGCGGTTTCGCCCGCATCGGCTCCGGTGCGGACGCTGCGGCAATTGCCATGCAGACCGGCGGGTCCGCCGCCGATGTCTGGATCGTCAGTCAGAAGCCCGTCGAGCAGATGACGCTCCTGCCGGCCGAAGAAAGCTTCATCCGCATCATGCCCGGCAGTCTGCCGAGCCGTGCGGCCGACAACCTCTTCTGGCTCGGGCGTTATATCGAAAGGGCGGAGGGTGCGCTGCGCATCCTGCGCGCCTGGCATGGGCGCTTTGCCGAAACGGCCGATACCGAAATGCCGCTCTTGAAGGATATCACGGACTATCTGGCCGGGCTCGACATCGACACCAAACAGCCGGTGCCTGACAGCCTGATGGCCAATATCGACAGCGCCCTGTTTTCCGCCAGCAACATTCGCGACCGGTTTTCCGCGGACGGATGGCTGGCGCTGAACGATCTCGCCAAGACCGCCCGCAAGTTCCAGTCCACCGTACAGGCCGGTGACGACGCCACCCATGCGATGACCATCCTTTTGCGCAAGCTGGCGGGTTTTGCGGGTCTCGTCCACGAAAACATGTACCGTTTCACCGGCTGGCGTTTCCTGTCCATCGGTCGTTATCTCGAGCGCGGGCTGCATATGACGCGGCTTCTCAGCCATATGTCCGGCGAGGACGCGCCCGATGGCGCTTACGACATGCTGCTTGAGATCGGCGACAGTGTGATGACCCACCGCCGCCGCTACAACGTCAATACGGCAGCCCTGACCGTCACCGACCTGCTGGCGCTCGATCCGCTCAACCCGCGTTCGATCCTTTATCAGTTGAACGAGATCAAGACGGAAGTCGAACAATTGCCGAACGCGTTCTCCAACGGCCAGATGTCGCCCTTCTACCGCGAAGCCATGAAACTTCACGCCGGTCTGGCGGTGATGACACCCGAAGCGATGACCCCCGATGTCTACAGTCATCTGGAACAGGAGCTCGGGCGTTTTTCCGACATCCTCGCACAAACCTATCTCGGATAGGATATGACGAATCGCCTGCGCCGAATATGAGAAGCCATGCTCTACGACATCAATCTGCGGATTACCTATAGCTACGAGGTTCCGGTTACCGGCGGCCGGCATGTTGTGCGCGTGCTGCCGATCTCGTTGCCGGATCGCCAGCGGTTGATCGCGGGAACGGTCACCTGCGTGCCGGCACCGGAAGAGCGCATCGACAGCCTGGATTTCTTTGCCAACCCCTCGACGTCGATCCTGTTCCGCAAGGCCCATGAGGAACTGGTCATCCGGATGCAGGCACGCATCCAGCTGGAACAACAAGCATTGACCGCCGATTTTTCGCCCGGACTTGCATCTTTTCCAACGGAAATTGCCAATGTCTGGTCGCTGGACGCCAATTCGCCGCATCACTTCCTAGGGCCCAGTCCGCGGCTTCCGGAGGATCCGGCGATATCGGCCTATGCGCACGACATCGTGGAGCAGGACATGACGATCCGCCAGATCGCGACAGCGGTCTGCGCCCGGATCCATAAGGATTTCACATATGACCCGAAGGCGACCACCGTCGATACGACACCGCGTGAGGCCTTCAAGCTGAAACGCGGCGTTTGCCAGGATTTTACGCATGTCATGATCTGCGCTTTGCGCAGCCTCGGCATTCCCGCAGGCTATGTCAGCGGGTTCCTGCGCACGCTTCCGCCACCCGGCAAGGAGCGCCTGGAGGGCGCGGACGCCATGCACGCCTGGGTACGGTTCTGGTGCGGCGCAGCCTCCGGCTGGCTGGAACTCGACCCCACGAACAATATTTTTGCAGGTCTCGACCACATCGTCGTCGGCCATGGACGGGACTATAGTGATGTGGCCCCCGTCATCGGCGTTCTGAAGGGATACGGCTCGCACAAGACGGAACAGGCTGTCGATGTCATTCCGCTGACATGACCTGACATCATTCTCGCGCGATAGCGCAGGCCGGACACGCGACCGTCGCTCACAGGCCGCGGCAAGATTGCCCGTTCGGATGGATTAAAAATGCGATTCGCGCGCAGTTCGCTGTCAATTTCCATCTTGTTGAAAACGCTATTGCAAGCGCTTCGTATCGGTGCATAAATCGTTTGTATACTCCGTTGGTGTCCGCCTCCGGTCTCCCAAACCGCAAGCAGAGGTTACCCCTTTATGATCAGCCGTCAGTCCAACGAGAAGATTCCGAATGCTGCCCCACGCGAGTCGAACGCCGAGGTTCTCGCCCAGGAGATCATCGAGCGCCTCACTTATCGTATTGGCAAGGATCCGAAGGTCGCCAAGCCGCATGACTGGCTGACTGCGGCAATCCTGGTGGTGCGCGACCGCATCACCGACAACTGGATGGAATCGACACGCAAGACCTATGCCACGGATGCCAAGCGGGTTTACTACCTGTCGCTCGAATTCCTGATCGGCCGCCTGATGCGCGATGCCGTCACAAATATCGGCCTGATGGATGAGTTGCGCGAGGCGCTTGCCTCCTTCGGCGTCGATATCGATGTCATCGCGGCTCTCGAGCCGGATGCCGCGCTTGGCAATGGCGGCCTTGGCCGGCTTGCTGCCTGTTTCATGGAATCGATGGCAACCGTCGACATTCCGGCCTATGGCTACGGCATCCGTTACGTGCACGGCCTCTTCCGCCAGCAGATGGCGGATGGCTGGCAGGTGGAACTGCCGGAGACATGGCTTGCTCACGGCAATCCCTGGGAATTCGAGCGCCGGGAAAGCTCCTACGAAATCGGCTTCGGCGGCTCGGTCGAAACGGTCAATGTCGACGAGGAAATCACGCGCTATGTCTGGAAGCCGGCCGAACGCGTCATCGCCACAGCCTGCGACACACCGGTCGTCGGCTGGCGCGCCAAGCGCGTCAACACGCTGCGCCTGTGGACCGCCCATCCGATCGATCCGATCCTGCTCGACGCTTTCAATGCCGGCGACCATATCGGCGCGCTGAGGGAGAGCAACAAGGCCGAGAGCCTGGCACGCGTGCTTTATCCCGCAGACGCCACGCCGGCTGGGCAGGAACTGCGCCTGCGGCAGGAGTTCTTCTTCTCCTCCGCTTCGCTTCAGGACATCCTGCGGCGCCACCTGCAGCAATATCCGGATTTCACGTCGCTGCCGGACAAGGTATCGATCCAGCTCAACGACACGCATCCCGCTATTTCGGTGGCCGAGCTCGTCCGTCTCCTGACGGACGTTCACGGAATAGACTTTGAGGCAGCCTGGGATATTGCCCGCCACACTTTTTCCTACACGAACCACACATTGCTGCCCGAGGCCCTGGAAACCTGGCCTGTGCCGCTGTTCGAGCGCCTTCTGCCAAGACACATGCAGATTGTCTATGCGATCAATGCAAAAATTCTGATCGAGGCCCGCAAGCAGTCGGTCCATACCGACCAGGAAGTTCGCAACATCTCGCTGATCGATGAAAGTGGCGACCGCCGGGTACGGATGGGCAACCTCGCCTTCGTCGGATCCCATTCGATCAACGGCGTCTCGGCTCTCCATACGGAATTGATGAAGGAAACGGTATTTGCCGACCTGCATCGTCTCTATCCTGCCCGCATCAACAACAAGACCAACGGCATCACGCCCCGCCGCTGGCTCATGCAGTGCAACCCGGATCTCTTTGGTCTTATCCGCGAAGCGATCGGCGACGACTTCATGGACGATGCGGAAGCGTTGCAGGCACTCGATCCATTCGCCGACAAGGCGGATTTCCAGAGCCGCTTCGCGCAAATCAAGCGGTCCAACAAGATAAAGCTTGCGCAACTCGTCCAGGGCCGGATGGGCATCAAGCTCGATCCATCTGCCATGTTCGACATCCAGATCAAGCGTATCCACGAGTACAAGCGCCAGCTTCTAAACATCGTTGAAGCGATCTCGCTGTACGACCAGATCCGCTCGCATCCGGAACTGGACTGGGTGCCGCGCGTCAAGCTTTTCGCCGGCAAGGCGGCGCCGAGCTATCACAATGCCAAGCTGATCATCAAGCTCGCCAACGACGTTGCCAGGGTGATCAACAATGATCCATCGGTGCGCGGTCTGCTGAAGGTCGTCTTCATTCCGAACTACAACGTGTCGCTGGCCGAAATCATGGTGCCTGCTGCCGACCTCTCGGAACAGATTTCGACTGCGGGGATGGAAGCCTCTGGAACCGGGAACATGAAATTCGCGTTGAACGGTGCGCTGACCATCGGAACACTGGACGGCGCCAATGTTGAGATGCGAGACTGGGTCGGCGAGGAAAACATCAAGATTTTTGGAATGACGGCGGACGAAGTCGCAAAGGTACGGGCCGAGGGCCACAATCCCCGGGCGATCATCGAACAATCGCGCGAGCTGTCGCAGGCCTTGCAGGCGATTGCGTCGGGCGTGTTTTCGCCGGATGACCGCAACCGCTTCACCGGTCTGGTAGATGGCATCTACAATCACGACTGGTTCATGGTTGCAGCCGACTTCGATGCCTATTCCAAAGCGCAGAGGGAGGTCGATGCTATCTGGACGGACACGTCGAGCTGGTACTCAAAGACGATCCGCAACACGGCGCGGATGGGTTGGTTTTCGTCCGACCGTACGATCCGGCAATATGCCGGCGAAATTTGGAGAGCCGGATGACTTCAGTGCCGAACGACGCCACGCCTGCCGTTCCGACAGCCAGTCTGCCGGCGGAAGAGATTGCGGCGGTCCTTGCTGGCACGCATAGCAATCCCTTCTCCATTCTCGGCCCTCATCAGGCAGGCAAGGCTTTCATCGCCCGTTGTTTCATTCCCGGCGCAGAAACCGTCAGAGCCGAAACCCTGTCCGGCAAGGATCTCGGGACCCTTGGCCGGATCGACGAGGCAGGCTTTTTCCAGGGCGCGATTGCGCTCAGGAAAACCCAGCCGCTTCGCTATCGCGCGAGCAATTCCGGCGGTGAATGGACTGTGACGGACCCCTACAGCTTCGGCCCGGTTCTCGGGCCGATGGACGACTACTATATTCGCGAGGGATCGCATCTGCGCCTGTTCGACAAGATGGGCGCCCATCCATTGAAACACGAGGGTGCTGATGGCTTTCATTTTGCCGTCTGGGCGCCCAATGCACGACGGGTCTCCGTCGTCGGCGACTTCAACAGCTGGGATGGCCGGCGCCATGTGATGCGGCTGCGGCAGGATACCGGGATCTGGGAAATATTCGTGCCCGAGATTTCCTCCGGCGCCATCTACAAATACGAAATCATCGGCAAACATGGCGAGGTTTTACCGCTGAAGGCCGATCCTTTCGCCCGTCGCTCGGAACTGCGCCCCAAGAATGCCTCGGTGACAACGGGCGAGATTGCGCAGGTATGGGAAGACGAGGCGCATCGCGCCCATTGGGCAACGGTGGACGCCCGCCGCCAGCCGATTTCCATTTACGAGGTCCATGCCGCGTCGTGGAGACGCCATGACAATGGTGACATGCTCAGCTGGGACGAGATGGCCGATCAGCTGATCCCTTATTGCGTCGATATGGGCTTCACCCATATCGAGTTTCTCCCCGTCACCGAGTATCCGTTCGATCCCTCCTGGGGATATCAGACCACCGGGCTCTATGCACCGACCGCGCGTTTCGGCGAACCTGAAGGTTTTGCGCGCTTCGTCAACGGCGCTCATAAGGTGGGTCTCGGGATCATTCTCGACTGGGTGCCGGCCCACTTCCCGACCGATGCGCACGGTCTTGGCAATTTTGACGGGACAGCACTCTACGAGCACGAGGATCCACGTCAGGGTTTCCACCCCGACTGGAACACGGCAATCTACAATTTCGGACGGGCCGAGGTCTTCTCCTATCTAGTCAACAATGCGCTCTACTGGGCCGAGAAATTTCATCTCGACGGGCTGCGGGTCGATGCCGTCGCCTCGATGCTCTATCTCGACTATTCGCGCAAGCATGGCGAATGGGTGCCGAACGAATATGGGGGCAACGAAAATCTCGATGCGGTGCGCTTCCTGCAAGCCATGAACAAGGAGGTCTACGGCAGCCATCCCGGCATCATCACGATTGCCGAGGAATCCACCTCCTGGCCGAAGGTTTCAGCTCCGGTGCATACAGGCGGACTCGGCTTCGGCTTCAAGTGGAACATGGGCTTCATGCACGACACGCTGCAATATTTCCAGCGCGAGCCGATCCACCGCAAGCACCATCACCACGACATGACCTTTGGACTTGTCTATGCTTTCAGCGAAAATTTCGTTTTGCCGTTGTCCCACGACGAGGTGGTGCACGGCAAGGGCTCGCTGATCGCCAAGATGGCCGGTGACGACTGGCAGAAGTTCGCCAATCTCCGCGCCTATTACAGCTTCATGTGGGGCTATCCCGGCAAGAAACTTCTGTTCATGGGGCAGGAATTCGCCCAATGGCAGGAATGGTCCGAGGGCCGCTCGCTCGATTGGAACCTTCTCGAATATCCGCTGCATGAGGGGATGCGGCGTCTGGTGCGCGATCTCAACGGGACCTATCTCAGAAAGGCTGCACTGCATGCCAGAGACTGCGAAGGCGAGGGTTTCGAGTGGTTGATTGCCGACGACAGCGAGAACTCCGTCTTTGCCTGGCTGCGCAAGGCGCCCGGTGAAAAAACGATCGCCGTCATCTGCAATTTCACGCCCGTCTACCGTGAAAACTACACGATCCCGCTGCCTTTCGAAGGCCGCTGGAAGGAAATTCTGAACAGCGATGCCGAAATCTATGGGGGAAGCGGCAAGGGTAACGGAGGGCTCGTGCAGGCAAAAAAGCAAAGTTCAGGCGCGGTGACGGCGACGATCACGCTGCCGCCCTTGGCAACGCTGATGCTGGAACAGGATTAGCACGTCGCATAACGGCTTTCCGCCATTTTAGACGGCGCGCAAGAAGAATAATTTGGAGAGGACACTGGTCCGCAGGACGCGTGAACCGCGCCGGGAACCATACTATCGGGAGGAAATTCAATGGAAAAACGCATACAGCCGCTTGCCCGCGACGCTATGGCCTATGTCCTTGCCGGGGGGCGCGGAAGCCGCCTGAAGGAACTGACCGACCGTCGCGCCAAACCCGCCGTCTATTTCGGCGGCAAGGCCCGCATTATCGACTTCGCATTGTCGAACGCGTTGAACTCCGGTATCCGCCGTATCGGCGTCGCCACGCAGTACAAGGCGCATTCACTCATTCGTCATCTCCAGAACGGCTGGAATTTCTTCCGCCCAGAGCGCAACGAGAGCTTCGACATCCTGCCGGCATCGCAGCGCGTTTCGGAAACGCAGTGGTACGAAGGCACGGCGGACGCCGTGTACCAGAACATCGACATCATCGAGGATCACGGCGTCGAATACATGGTCATCCTGGCGGGCGATCATATCTACAAGATGGACTATGAGTTGATGCTGCAGCAGCACGTCGATTCAGGCGCCGACGTCACCATCGGCTGCCTCGAAGTGCCGCGCATGGAGGCCACTGGCTTCGGCGTCATGCATGTCGATGACAAGGACCAGATCATCGCCTTCGTCGAAAAGCCCGCGGACCCGCCGAGCATTCCCGGCAACCCGGACATGGCGCTGGCGTCGATGGGCATCTATGTGTTCCACACCAAGTTCCTGATGGATATCCTGCGCCGCGACGCGGCAGATCCATCCTCCAGCCGCGATTTCGGCAAGGACATCATTCCCTATATCGTCAACCACGGCAAAGCCGTCGCCCATCGCTTCAACGAGTCCTGTGTCCGCTCGAACTTCGAGCGTGAGGCCTATTGGCGCGACGTCGGCACGATCGATGCCTATTGGCAGGCCAATATCGATCTCACCCATGTTACTCCGGAACTCGATATCTATGACGGCACGTGGCCGGTCTGGACCTTCGCCGAAATCAAGCCGCCGGCGAAATTCGTCCATGACGATGAGACCCGCCGCGGCTCGGCAACCTCTTCTCTCGTGTCCGGCGACTGCATCATTTCCGGCGCGTCGCTCAACCGGTCCATGCTGTTTACCGGGGTGCGGGTGAATTCCTTCTCCCGCCTTGATGGCGCCGTGATCCTTCCCAACGTCAAGATCGGTCGCCATGCCAACCTGAAGAACGTCGTTATCGACAGCCGCGTTGTTATCCCGGAAGGCCTTGTCGTCGGCGACGATCCCGAATTCGACGCCAAGCGCTTCCGCCGCTCGGAGAACGGCATCTGCCTGATTACCCAGGCGATGATCGACAAGCTGGATCTGTAGCGATGGAAGTGCTTTCAGTCGCATCCGAAGTCTTTCCGCTGGTCAAGACAGGGGGCCTTGCCGATGTGGCAGGCGCCCTTCCGGCGGCGATGAAGCCCCATGGCGTGCGCATGCGCACGCTGTTGCCCGGTTATCCGGAGGTGACGCGCAAACTGAAGAAGGCGGAACGGATCGGCGGGTTCGATAATCTCTTCGGGCATCCTGCATCCATTCTTGCTGCCAGCCATGACGGGCTTGATCTTCTGGTGCTGGATGCGCCCGCCCTGTTTGACCGCGACGGCGGTCCTTATGTCGACAAGGCAGGTCTGGATTACCCCGACAATTTCCGCCGTTTTGCTGCACTGTCGTTGGCGGCCGCGGAAATCGCCGGCGGAATTCTTTCGGAATGGACGCCGGATCTCGTGCATGTCCACGATTGGCAGGCCGCGCTGACGCCGGTTTACATGCGCTTCGGGCCGGCCCGCGCCACACCCGTGGTCATCACCATCCACAATATCGCTTTCCAGGGACGGTTCGGGCCGCAGGTCTTTCCTGAACTCGCCCTGCCGCCGGAGGCTTTCTCCGTCAATTATGTGGAATATTTTGGTGATATCGGCTTTCTGAAGGGCGGGCTGCAGGCGGCCGACGCCATCACCACGGTCAGCCCCTCCTATGCACAGGAAATCCTCACGCCGGAATTCGGCATGGGCTTCGAGGGCCTGCTTTCATCCCGTCTGACGAGGCTCACCGGCATCGTCAACGGTATCGACACTGATGTTTGGAACCCGCAGACCGACCCGCATATCGCAGCCAATTATGGCGCTTCCTCCATGAAGAAGCGCGCTGCCAATCGAAAGGCGCTCTCGGCTCATTTCGGGCTGGACGACACACCGGGACCGATCTTCTGCGTCATCAGCCGCCTCACCTGGCAGAAGGGTATGGACATACTTGCGGAAGTCGTCGGCGATATCGTCGGCAATGGCGGAAAGCTCGTCGTTCTCGGCTCCGGCGACCCTGCGCTTGAAGCCGCCTTTCAGACGGCTGCGGCGGTCCATCCCGGTCGTGTCGGGATGGTGACAGGCTATAACGAACCCCTGTCGCATCTGATGCAGGCCGGCGCCGATGCCATCCTCATACCCTCGCGCTTCGAGCCCTGCGGACTGACCCAGCTCTACGGGCTGCGCTACGGCTGCGTGCCTGTCGTGGCGCGTACCGGCGGGCTTGCCGATACCATCATCGATGCCAATGAGGCAGCGCTCGCCGCCAGGGTCGCGACCGGCTTTCTCTTCTCGCCGGTTTCCGATGGCGGCCTGCGCCAGGTGCTGCGCCGCGTCTTTTCGATCTACCGCCAACCAAAACTCTGGGCCCGTCTCCAGGCCCAGGGCATGAAAACGGACGTTTCCTGGAATATGAGTGCCCGGCACTATGCCGATCTCTATTCCAGTCTGCTTGCGAAAGGCTAAAAACCCATGATGAAGACCGTTGAGACCACGCCCTATATGGACCAGAAGCCTGGAACATCCGGCCTGCGAAAGAAAGTGCCTGTCTTCCAGCAGAAAAATTACGCCGAGAATTTCATCCAGTCGATCTTCGACAGCCTCGAAGGATTTCAAGGGGAAACCTTGGTGATCGGCGGCGATGGCCGCTTCTACAATCGCGAGGTGATCCAGATTGCCATCAAGATGGCGGCGGCCAATGGCTTCGGCCGGGTGCTCGTCGGGCGCGGCGGAATCCTGTCGACGCCGGCTGCCTCCAATGTCATCCGCAAATACAAGGCCTTCGGCGGCATCGTGCTCTCGGCGAGCCATAATCCCGGCGGCCCGACCGAAGATTTCGGCATCAAGTACAATATCGGCAATGGCGGCCCGGCACCGGAAAAAGTCACCGATGCCATCTTCGCCCGCACGAAGTCCATCGACAGCTACAAGATCGCCGACGTGCCGGATATCAATCTCGACGTCGAAGGCAGCCAGCATGTCGCCGGCATGGATGTGGCGGTGATCAACCCGGTCGCGGACTATGCGGAATTGATGGAACAGCTTTTCGACTTCCAGGCCATCCGCAACCTCCTGTCCGGCGGCTTCCGTATCGTTTTCGACGCCATGAGCGCCGTCACCGGTCCGTATGCCAAGGAAATCCTGGAAAACCGCCTCGGGGCCGCCAAAGGCTCGGTTCTCAACTTCATACCCCTGCCCGATTTCGGCGGTCATCACCCGGATCCGAACCTCGTTCATGCCCGCGCCCTCTACGAGGAAATGATGAGCGAAAACGCGCCGGATTTCGGCGCTGCCTCCGACGGAGACGGCGACCGAAACCTGATCATCGGCAAGGGCATCTTCATCACGCCGTCCGACAGCCTTGCCATGCTGGCTGCCAACGCGACGCTTGCGCCCGGCTATTCCAAGGGCCTCGCCGGCATCGCCCGCTCCATGCCGACAAGTGCTGCCGCCGATCGGGTTGCGGAAAAGCTGGGCATCGGCATTTATGAAACACCCACTGGCTGGAAATTCTTCGGAAACCTGATGGACGACGGCCGCGTCACCATCTGCGGCGAGGAAAGTGCCGGCACCGGTTCGGACCATGTTCGCGAAAAGGACGGTCTCTGGGCGGTCCTGCTCTGGCTCAACATCCTCGCCGTGCGCAAGGAAAGCGCCATCGATATCGTCCGCCAGCATTGGACGACCTATGGCCGCAACTATTATTCCCGCCACGATTATGAAGAGGTCGACAGCGAGGCGGCGAACGGCCTGGTGACCGCACTCCGCGACCAGCTCGCCACCCTGCCCGGAAAAAGCTTCGGCGCGCTGACGGTCGCTACGGCCGACGATTTTTCCTATAATGATCCGGTGGACAAATCCGTCAGCAACAATCAGGGCATCCGCATCCTTTTCGAAGGCGGCTCCCGTGTCGTCTTCCGGCTGTCCGGCACGGGGACATCCGGCGCCACCTTGCGGGTTTATATCGAACGTTACGAGCCCGACGCGGCCCGGCACGACATCGATACCCAGGACGCGCTGGCCGACCTTATCGCCGTCGCTGATGAAATCGCCGGGATCAAGACGCGGACAGGACGGACGGAACCGACTGTCATTACCTGAACGGATAATCTAAAAGAAGCTCACCGGCCTTCGCTCCAAAGGGGAGGCCGGTTTTCTGCGCCTTTAAAGACGACCCACGGAACGGTTTCATGGCCGTGCCCCCATGTCCGCAAGCGCTTATGCCTGCAGCCAGCCCGGAAGGAGCCGCGCCAATGACCGACGACGAACTCGTCGCCCTCTACAAAGCCGGAAAATTCAAGGAAGCGCTTGCCGCCGCCATAGGCGAAAATGCCAAATCCAAGTTTTCCCCCACCCGCCTCGTCATGGACAAGCAGGCTGGCAAGCTCAGATGCTACCGGGGCAACAAGCGCGTTGAAAAGGACGACAAGGGCGAGTGGCACTTGGCCAAGATGCTGAACGCACAGGAATAGATGGAGGCAATCCTATGCGCGACGACGGACCGGATATGGCAGCGTTATTCAAAGAGATCGCCGAAAGCCCGAAACGCGATAACGGCGTTTATCACCGGGCCATGGCCGAAGCACGGCAAGCGTTTGAGAATGCGCAATCTGCCTTGGGCGGATCTGTTCAGGTCAAGACAAAAACGAAGCTGAAGCGCAACGGCGACTATATCGTGAAATGGACATTCCGAAGCGCGCTTTGAAGCTTTGTGAGCATGGATTCCCGCTTGCAACCCGCAGCAAAGCCGGCACAAATCGATTTTTCATCCGACCTTCAAGGTGAATTCATGCTGCAGCCGTCCCCTTTTGGTGCCACGCTAACGTCTCAGGGAACCACCTTCGTCATCTGGTCAAGCTCCGCTTCCGGCATCGAGCTTTGCCTTTTTGATGAAACCGGTGACCAGGAGGTGCGCCGCCTGCCGATGCAGCGCGGCGAGGATGGCGTTCACAGCCTGATGATTGCCGACGTTCCCATAGGCACGCGCTATGGCTACCGGGCCTGGGGCGACTACGATCCGGATCGCGGCCTTTGGTTCGATCCGTCAAAACTGCTGGTCGATCCCTATGCCCGTGAACTGGACCGGCCCTTCCGCTACGATCCGCGCCTCTCGGCCTTCGGCGACGATACAGCCGATCTCGTTCCGAAGGCGATCGTCACGGACGAGGTCAAGGCAGGTTTGGCCGCGCCGCTCTACCGGACGGGTGGCCTGATCTACGAAATCGCCGTGCGGCCTTTCACCATGCTGCATCCGGATGTTCCGGACGCGCTGCGCGGCACCGTCGGCGCGCTGGCGCATCCGTCCGTTCTCGCGCATCTCAAGCGTATCGGCGTTGCGGCTGTCGAACTGATGCCGATCACCGCATGGATCGACGAACGCCATCTGCCACCGCTTGGCCTCACCAATGGCTGGGGCTACAATCCGGTCGCCTTCATGGCGCTTGATCAACGTCTCGTGCCCGGCGGCGTTACGGAACTCAAGGACACCGTGGCAACTCTGCATGACGCCGGCATCGCTGTCATCCTCGACCTCGTCTTCAATCATTCTGGCGAAAGCGACCGTCTCGGGGCGACGCTGTCCATGCGCGGCCTCGACAACCACACCTATTATCGCCACGTCCCCGGGCGGCCCGGCGACCTCGTCAACGATACCGGCTGCGGCAACACCATCGCCTGCGACGATCCTGTCGTGCGTCGCCTGATCCTCGACAGCCTGCGTCACTTCGTAAGCTCGGCCGGCATCGACGGCTTCCGCTTCGATCTCGGTTCGATCCTCGGCCGCGACGCGAGCGGCTTTCGCAGCGACGCGGTCTTGCTGCAGGAAATGCTCGCCGACCCAGTGCTTAGGGATCGCGTTCTGATCGCCGAACCCTGGGATATCGGTCCCGGCGGCTACCAGCTCGGCAACTTCCCCGCGCCCTTTCTCGAATGGAACGACCGCGCGCGCGACGACCTGCGCCGCGTCTGGCGCGGAGACCGCCACACCATCGGCGATCTCGCAACCGTGCTGGCAGGCTCCTCGCCCATTTTTGCCCGCGGCGGCGGCAAAGCAACCCGCAGCGTCACCTTCATTGCCGCCCATGACGGTTTCACGCTGATGGATCTCGTCTCCTACGCGGGCAAACACAATGAGGCGAATGGCGAGGACAATCGCGACGGCCACAACGAAAACCACTCCTGGAACAATGGCGCAGAGGGCGCGACGCGCGATCCAGAGATAGGCGGATCGCGCCGCCGCGATGTCATGGGGCTTCTGTCGACATTGTTTGCCAGCAAGGGCGCCATCATGCTGACCGCCGGCGATGAGGGCGGCCGCAGCCAGCGCGGCAATAACAATGCCTATTGCCAGGACAACGAGCTGACCTGGATAGACTGGGTAACGCTGGATGAAGAGCTTGTCGCACATACCGCAGCACTGGCTGCAATACGCACCCGTTTCAGCGTGTTTGGTGATGCCGCCTTCTTTTCCGGAAATGGCGACGTGGAATGGTTGCGGCTGGATGGACAGCCTATGCAGGTCGCAGATTGGGAAAATGCCGAGACAAGCGCACTGGTCATGATGGTAAAAACTGCCGACGCTGCCCAGAACAAGGCCACCCGTCTTGCAATCGTGGTCAACCGCGGCCATGCCCCACACCCTGTCCGGCTGCCGCAAAGCCCGGCCTCCCGGTGGCAAAGCCTGTTGCCATCCACCGATGCCGGACATCAGATGATTGCCGCTCGCAGCGTCGGTTTCTACGCTGAAATTCTTTGAACTATACTGGCCGCTTGATTTGCCGCTTGTCATGGACAATGCGTAAGATGCTCGCAGACCGTTTTGATCGGAATCCCTATGCCGCAAGAAATTTCGCTTTCTGACATCAAGGGTCTCGTTGGTACGGAGATCGGGGTCTCCGACTGGATCACCGTCTCGCAACAGACGATCGACACTTTTGCCGAGGCGACCGGCGACCATCAGTTCATTCATACGGACCCGGTGCGCGCCGCCGCCGAAACGCCCTTCGGCGGCACGATCGCCCATGGCTTTCTGTCGCTCTCGCTGCTGTCGGCGATGAATTACAACTGCCTGCCGCGCGTGCGCGAACAGACGATGGGCATCAACTACGGCTTCGACAAGGTCCGCTTCATGACCCCGGTGAAGAGCGGCGCCAAAGTGCGCGGCCGCTTCACTATGGCCGAGGCCCGCTTCCGGGGCGGCGGCATGCTGATGGTCACCTACGACGTGACAGTCGATATCGAGGGCGAGCGCAAACCCGCGCTGACCGCCAACTGGCTGACGATCATCCAGTTCGACCCGAAGGACCGGCCGGAGGATGTTTAACGATAAAATTAACGCTTTAAATTCCAAATGCACAGTTTTATTTATGTAAAAAAACTAGACGAATATTAGGAATTGTGTAGATTTTTTAAAACTAAAATATTTGGATTATTTAATGGCATTGCCTGATTTCAGCATGCGTCAGCTTCTGGAAGCTGGCGTTCACTTTGGTCACCAGACTCGGCGCTGGAACCCGAAGATGAAGCCGTACATCTTCGGCGCTCGTTCGGACGTTCACATTATCGACCTCGCTCAGACCATTCCGTTGCTATCGCGCGCCCTGCAGGTTGTCAGCGACACGGTTGCCAAGGGCGGCCGCGTTCTGTTCGTCGGTACCAAGCGTCAGGCATCGGAAATCATCGCCGATGCGGCCAAGCGTTCGGCCCAGTACTACGTCAATGCCCGCTGGCTCGGCGGCATGATGACCAACTGGAAGACGATTTCGAACTCGATCCAGCGTCTTCGCAAGCTGGACGAAATCCTGACTTCGGAAGCTTCGGGCTTCACCAAGAAGGAACGCCTGAACCTCGAGCGAGAGCGCGAGAAACTGAACCGCGCCCTCGGCGGTATCCGCGACATGGGCGGCGTTCCGGACCTGATGTTCATCATCGACACCAACAAGGAATCGATTGCGATCAAAGAAGCCAAGCGTCTTGGCATTCCGGTCGTCGCGATCATCGATTCGAACTGCGATCCGGACCGGATCGATTTCCCGATCCCCGGCAATGACGACGCGTCGCGTGCGATCTCGCTCTATTGCGATCTGATCTCGCGCGCAGCGCTTGACGGGCTTGCCCGCAGCGTTGAAAAATTGGACGTTAAATTTGACGAAACGCGAATCAGCAACACTTCTGATATGGTCTTGGCGGAAGGCCTGGAAGTTTCGACCGCAATTCAAGACTGGCCAGCGCCCATTCCTACTCGACCAAAACCGCGGCCAGAATTGCCCACATCACCCTTGCCTAAACCACGACGCTAACGGACTATGGAGAATACATGCTTGATCCCATCGAAATTGATGAAAATTTCGAACAGCTAGAATTCTTTATTGAGCAAGACATTCGTTACTATTCAAAGAGACGAATTTTCTTTGAAAGGATGCACAGGCTTGCAATGTTATTTGTGCTCATCACAAGTGGCAGCGCATCCGTTGCGCTAACCGGGTTTTTCTTTTCTACCGAGGTTTCTCAGCTCGTTGCAGTTTTGTTAACCTTTTTTAATGGCGTGATAGCTGCTTTAGATATCGTTATTGGTTTTTCGACGAAAGCCAGGGCCAACGAATCTATTTACAAACAACTTTCTAGGCTCTTAGATTCAGCACAAAACATAAAAAACACGGAACGAAACGAAGATTTGCTAATAAAAATAAAAAATTCCTATACTGAATACACTATAGAAAACCCTCCGGTATATAAAGCGCTACGGGCAATGAGTTATAACGAGGCAATTGTATCAAGGGCATACGATGAAGACAAATTCAGAAAAATAAGTTTTTGGAAAAAAATCTTTTCTAACGTACTGCCATTTTCTGATTCAAACTTTCCACTACTACAACAGTCGATAACTGGTAACCATATTGCGAATTGATTAACTCGCGCGGAGATTACTCCCCGCACGAAGATTTTGAGCTTAGCAGCAAGCAATTCCCAGCGTCTTCCGCAGCCTCGGAAAGCAACCGAAATACATAGGGCGAAAATGACCGCCAGCATTCGACCCGGAACGCATCCTCGGCGGTACGCAGAAGCACGATCTCGGCCTTGGCCAGCACGGTGCGCGAGCAGGCACCGACAGGAAAGGCAGCCAGCGACAGGTCCTGCGGGCAGCCGCCGTTGATCGCCGTTTCGGCGGCGCGTCCCTTGACGAGGATAGCCGTGTTGCGATGTGAAATGTCCGTCGCCGAATGCAGCACATTGCTCGACGCAACCGCCGCCATCAGGTCGGCCTCGTTCTCGTCAATGACAAGCCATTCGTCCGGCCCGAGCCAAAGCGCATGGCGTGTGTCTGACGATGCCGAGGTTTTCGGCTTCGTGGGAAGCGGAAGAGCAAGCGCACTGGACAGCGCGTCTACGGCATCTGGCTTGGCGCGCAGCGAGATGCGGGTGGCGGGCTTCGCCACCGACAAAGACGCAGCGCCGGAGCCACCGTGAAAACCTGCAAGCGGCAGGGTGCGTTGAGCCAAATCAGCCATGGAGACGGCCTCCTTCCTTGTCAAAGAACACCATATCACTGACCTCGACGGCAATCGTTCCGTCGGGCATGGGCACATAGAGCGTTTCGCCGATGCGGGCCTTGCCTCCGGCCACCAGCGCCAGTGCAATTGAACGGCCGCAGTTTTCCGACCAGTAAGCCGAAGTCACGTGACCGATCATCGTCATCGGCACGGTCTGGTTCGGATCGGCCACGATCTGCGCGCCTTCTTCCAGCACGACCTTCGGGTCCTTGGTCAGGAGACCGACCAGCTGCTTGCGGCCATCGGCCACCAGATCCGGGCGGCGCAGGCCGCGGATGCCGACAAAGTCCGTCTTCTTCTTGCCCACAGCCCATCCGAGCGAGGCATCATCCGGTGTGACCGTGCCGTCCGTATCCTGGCCGACGATGATATAGCCCTTCTCTGCGCGCAGAATATGCATCGCCTCGGTGCCATAGGCGCAGGCCCCGAGCGCTTCGGCGCGTGCGTAAATCGCAGCCCAGACGGCCGGGCCGAAATCGGCGGGAACGTTGACTTCAAAGCCTGCCTCACCGGTAAACGACATGCGGAAAAGCCGGGTCGGCACACCGCAGATCGTTCCCTCGCGGACGCTCATATGCGGAAACGCCTCGTTCGACAGGTCGATGCCTTCGACCAGCGGCGCGATGATTTCGCGCGCCTTCGGACCCTGGACGGCGATCACAGCCCATTGTTCGGTGGCGGATGTCAGCCAGACGTTCAGATGCGGGAATTCTGTCTGCAGATAGTCTTCCATGTGGTTCATGACGCGGGCGGCACCGCCGGTCGTCGTCGTCACATGAAAGCGATCCTCCGCCATGCGCCCGACGACGCCGTCGTCATAGACGAAGCCGTCTTCGCGCAGCATGATGCCGTAGCGGCAGCGGCCAGGCTTCAGCGTGTCCCAGCTGTTGGTGTAGATCAGGTTGAGAAACTGCGCCGCATCAGGGCCGACGACCTCGATCTTGCCGAGCGTCGAGGCATCGAACATGCCGGCGACCTCGCGCACGGTCTTGCACTCGCGGTTGACGGCCTGATGCATGTCTTCGCCCGCCCTTGCATAGTACCAGGCGCGCTTCCACTGGCCGACATCCTCGAACACAGCGCCTTGGCGCTCTTCCAGTGCGTGCATCGGCGTCTTGCGGGTCGGATCGAACAGCTCGCCACGCGAATGGTTGATCAGCGTGCCGAAGGTCACCGGCGTATAGGGCGCGCGGAAGGTGGTGAGACCGATCTTCGGAATTTCGCGACCGAGCGTTTCGGCGGCGATCGCCAGACCGTGGATATTGGAGAGCTTGCCCTGGTCGGTCGCCATGCCGTTGGTGGTGAAGCGCTTGATATGCTCGATCGAGTGCATGCCTTCGCGCACCGCAAGACGAATATCCTTGGCGCAGACGTCGTTCTGGAAATCGATGAAAGCCTTGACCGTCGTATCCGGTCCCGCCCCCTCGGCACTGCCCGCCATGCCACCGCTCCAGGCGAAGGCATTGCTGGCCTGAATCTCGATCTTGTCCATTGCCGTGAAGCCGGATGCGTTCGACATCAGTTCACCTGCGGCCAGTGACTCCTCAATGGTCGCTTGCAGGTCATTGGTGCCGTTGCAGGCCCCGACCGACAGGCAATCCTGCGCATAGGTTCCCGGAAGGAAACGCTGGCTTTCGAAGTCATAGGCAACCTTGCCGCGCGACTGCGAAAACATGTGCACGGAGGGCGTCCACCCGGCCGAAGTCAGCAGCGCGTCGATGGCAATCTTGCGGGGAGCACCGCCGCCGTTGCGGGTGACCGACATGGAGGAGATCCGCAGCTTGCCGGCGGTATCAACCACCGCATGGCCGGTGAGAACCTCGATGTCGAGCGCGCGGGCCTCCGCCAGAACACCCTCGCCCGGCTTTTCACGGCTGTCGACGATGGCGGCGATGGCGATACCCGCCCGCTTCAGGTCGAATGCGGCTTCATAGGCCGAGTCATTGGCCGTGTAGACGCCGATCTTCTTGCCGACGGCGACGCCGAAATGGTTGAGGAAGGTCCGTGCGGCAGACGCCAGCATGATGCCAGGGCGATCATTGTTGGCAAAGACCATATGACGTTCGATCGCACCGGTGGCGATGATCACGCGCTTGGCGCGGACCTGCCAGAGGCGTTCGCGCGGCAGCTTGCGGTCGGGCTTCGCCAGATGTTCGGTGACGCGTTCGGAAAGGCCGACGAAGTTCTGGGCGTAATAGCCGAAGGCTGTCGTGCGCGGGAGAATCCTGACATTCGCCAGTGCAGCCAGCGCGGACGCCGTCTTCTGCGTCCAGGCAAAACCATCGAGACCGTCGATGACGACGCTCTTGTCAAAATGCAGGGCGCCGCCGACTTCCGGCTGCTCATCGCAGATGATCACGCGCGCGCCCGTTCTGGCAGCGGCGAGCGCTGCCGAAAGACCGGCTACCCCGGCGCCGATGACGAGCACGTCGCAATGGGCGTAACGGCTGGAATAATGATCCGTGTCGTCTTCATCAGGCGAAACGCCAAGACCGGCGGCGGCCCGGATGCGCGGCTCGTAGACATGTTTCCAGGCCTGTTTCGGCCACATGAAGGTCTTGTAGTAGAAACCGGCGGCAAAGAACGGCGCCAACAGATTGTTGACCGCCCCGACATCGAAAGCGAGCGACGGCCAGCGGTTCTGCGAGGCAACCTTCATGCCGTCGAAGACTTCCTGGACAGTGGCGCGCACGTTCGGCTGCCGACGGGCGGCATCACGCTGCACATCGATCAGGGCGTTGGGCTCCTCGGCACCGGCCGAGACGATGCCGCGCGGGCGGTGATATTTGAACGAGCGGCCGACGAGATGCACGCCGTTGGCAAGAAGCGCGGACGCGACGGTATCGCCCTCAAGGGCGGCATAGCTTTTGCCGTCGAAGAAGAAACGGGCAGTCTTTGCAGGAACGAGACGGCCTGCACCGGGAATACGATTGGCGCCGCTCATTTCGCGTCTGACTCCGTGGCTTCATAAGTTTCGACAGGGGCCGATGCGGCGGGGCGCAACGTGCTGACATCGGGGCGCGGCAGGCCGGCCTTGTAGGTGGTCAGGAACTTGTCGCTGACGGTATCGCGGGCGGCGTTGAAGAAGCGGCCGCAACCGTTGAGATGCCGCCAGCGCTCGAAGGTCAGACCCTTCACATTGTCGCGCAGGAAGAAGAACGCCTCGAAGTCCTCGTCGGACATCTCGGTCATCGTGGTCGGACGCGCAATATGGGCGTCGCCGGCCTGGCGGAATTCGAGCTCGGAACGCTCTTCCTCGCAATAGGGACAATAGATCAGAAGCATTGTGTTTCCCCTTTAATGCGCAACGGCGGCGGCGGCCGCTTCGTCGATCAGGCGGCCCGAGCGGAAGCGTTCCAGCGTGAACGGCGCGTTGATCCTGTGGGGCGCGTCGTTGGCGATGGTGTGGGCAAAGACATTGGCCGAACCCGGAGTTGCCTTGAAACCGCCGGTGCCCCAGCCACAGTTGACGTAAAGGCCCTGGACAGGCGTTTTTGCCAGAATCGGCGAGCGATCCGGCGTGACATCGACGATGCCGCCCCAGGAGCGCATCATCTTCATGCGCCGGAAGATCGGGAACAGCTCACAGATCGCGTCGAGCGTGTGCGTGATGATCTGCAGGCCGCCTGTCTGGGAGTAGGACGAATACTGGTCCGTTCCGGCTCCGATGACGAGTTCGCCCTTGTCGGACTGCGAGATATAGGCATGCACGGTGTTGGACATCACGACGCAGGGGAAGATCGGCTTGACCGGCTCGGAGACCAGCGCCTGCAGCGGATAGCTGACCAGCGGCATGCGCACGCCGGCCATTTCCATCAGCACCGAGGTATGACCGGCCGCAACGACGCCGACCTTCTTGGCATTGATCTGGCCGCGATTGGTATCGACGCCGGAAACCGAACCGTCCGGATTGCGGCGAATACCGGTGACTTCGCAATTCTGGATAATGTGTACGCCGCGATCGGCAGCCGCGCGGGCATAACCCCAGGCGACCGCATCGTGGCGGGCCGTGCCGCCGCGGCGCTGCAGGGCGGCACCATTGATCGGGTAGCGGGCCGAGCGGGAAATATCGAGCGGCGGGCAAAATTCCTGCGCCTGCTCGGGCGTCAGCCACTCGTTGTCGATTCCGTTCAGGCGGTTCGCATGGATGTGCCGCTTGAAAACCTGCTGGTCATGAATATTGTGCGACAGCATCATCACGCCGCGCGCCGAATACATCACGTTGTAGTTGAGGTCCTGGCTGAGGCCATCCCAGAGCTTCAGCGCATGGTCGTAGATGCCGGCGCTCTCGTCATAGAGATAGTTGGAGCGGATGATGGTGGTGTTGCGGCCGGTATTGCCGCCGCCGAGCCAGCCCTTTTCCAGCACCGCAATGTTGGTGATGCCATGTTCCTTGGCGAGGTAATAGGCAGTGCCCAGACCGTGGCCGCCGGCACCGATGATGATGACATCATATTCCTTGCGCGGCTCGGGCGAGGTCCACTGCGCCTCCCACCCCTTGTGTCCGCGCATCGCTTCGCGAGCGACAGCAAAAACCGAATATTTGCGCATGCGCCTTCACACTCCGTAGATCCCGCCGACAGGCCGGTGAATTCTTGTCGTCGTCGTTAGAAATCGCAAATCCCGAGCGTCCGCAACGTTTCTTTTGCGACGCGAGACGACGCTGGTCGCATCCGTTGCGACATGCGACGCCTGTATCGCACGAGGCGGTTCCGGCGTTCGGCGGTTATACGACCCTAAAGGCAAAGAGCATCGACGACCTCCGCGTATCAAGGCATCCATGGAGATCTTGTCGTCACTTTTTGATCGAGGCTACAAGTCCCGACTGGACTTCCGCCAATCGATCTGGTATCCGCTCTTCTCAATCGTAAAGCCCTGTGGCTCCGCGAACATTATTTTTTTGCCTCGTTGACCTGACTTCATGAGGCGATCACTCGAAACCAAAGGAACGGGATTAACGTGCAGGTACTAGTCCGCGACAACAACGTCGATCAAGCGCTTCGCGCACTCAAGAAGAAGATGCAGCGCGAAGGCATTTTCCGCGAAATGAAGATGCGTGATTTCTACGAAAAGCCGTCCCAGAAGCGTGCCCGCGAAAAGGCCGAAGCGGTCCGCCGCGTTCGCAAGCTGGCGCGCAAGCGTGCACAGCGCGAAGGTCTCATTCCGGGCGGCCGTCCTGCTGCGGCTGCTCCGGCACGCTGATCGGCGCGTCAGGCGCAAAAAGCGCTAATCCCGGCGGGGGCGACAGGTTCGCCGCCGCCGTTTCCGTTTGAATACGCCTCTGTGCATTCCAACCACGGATTTCCGGACATTGTCTGGAAAAGGGCAGCAGTTAAACTATACTGCAATGTCTTGCGCGCGACATGGAACCGGCATCGAGACCGATGTCTGAAAAGCGCTTAGACTGAACCGCGCATGTCAATCCGCATAGCCGCAAGGCGCATCGGAGCATGCGCCCGAGGCTTCGCTTAATTGAGGGATCGACCTTGACATCGACTGCCAAGACTGCGGATTTTTCCGATCGTTCCGTGCGCTTTCCTGCTCAGAGGAGCCATGCCTACCGGCTGTTCGGCGCATCGCTGCTGGCCGTCACCACGCTGATTCTTTCGGGCTGCCAGACCGCGGATCCGTCAAGCGACATGATGCGCGTCGAGCGGGCGCAGGGGTCGGAGCAGAACATCGCTTCGCTTTCCAGCGTGATAGCATCCAATCCGAACGATCCCGAAGGCTACAATGTCCGTGGCTCTGCTTATGGCCGTGCCGGCGAATTCCGCCGCGCGCTTGGCGACTTCAACAAGGCGATCGAACTGAACCCCCGTTTTTACCAGGCCTATGCGAACAGAGCTTTGGTCCAGCGGAACATGGGAGATCAGTCGGCGGCCCAGTCCGATTACAACGCCGCCCTTCAGCTCAATCCGCGCTATGACGTCGCCTATATCGGTCGCGGCAATCTCTACCGCCAGGCTGGCCAGCTCGACCGGGCCTTCAGCGATTTCAACAAGGCGATCGAACTCGACACGACCGACCCGCGCGCCTATCACAATCGCGGCTTAATCTATCAGGCGCGCAAGCAGCACACCCAGGCGATCGAGGATTTTTCGACCGCGATCTCGCTGTCGGCGAACTCGCCGGAACCGTATAATGGCCGCGGCTTGTCCTATGTCGCCACCAATGACGACGACAACGCATTCTCGGACTTCAACACCGCGATTACCTTGAACGGCAGGATCGCCGAATCCTGGGCAAATCAGGCGCTGGTCTACGAGCGCCGTGGCGAAACGGCGAAGGCTATAAAATCCTATTCGCATGCCCTCAAGCTCGACCCGAAATATGAACCGGCCCGGACCGGCCTGGCACGGGTCAAAGGCGGCGCCTGACGGCGCCACCCGGAACGACAGACGACCAGCGCGTTTCGGAAAGAAGCATCGCTTCACATGCAAAACGCCCGCTTGAGGCGGGCGTTTTATGTGAGATAGAGGTGTTAGATGCTTGCTTCAGCCAGCGACAGAAGCGCGTGCAACAGTCTGGATATCGGCGCGATCAATGCCAAGGTCGCGCAATTCGCGCGAGGACATGCGGCCGAGTTCGGTGACTGTCTGACGGTATTTGCGCCAGTTGTTGAAGGAGCGAGCGACGTTCATGATGATCCCCTTTCGTGAGGTTCGGTGGCGACGTCAGCAGCTTGTTGCCCCGGCGTCTTTTGATGAGGACAACATACCCTCGCCCGCTTGCCTGAAACAGCGCCAATGCAACAAGCCAGCCCTGTCGTCGGCGCATAGGTGATTCGGCTGCATCGACGCCAATCTCCGAGCCTCATCTCGCCGAATAGAGAGCCCTCGACCGCTCCAGGTGCTTCGAGACCGCCTGCTCGGCTTCTTCGGGATTGCCAGCCTCTAGACAGCTGATAATTTCTTCGTGCTCGACAAGCGTGAATTTCTCCTTGCCGGTCCAGATCAGCATATCCGTGTGATATTCCTTGAGCCATGCCAGCATTGCGTCGCTGACTGCGGCATAGATCGGGTTTCCGGAAATCCGGGCAATGCGCGTGTGAAATTCCATATCGGCGGAAATAAAGGCTTCCGCATCACCGAGCGATCCGCGTTGACGCTCGAGGATTTCCCGCAAAGCTGCAATATCGGCCAGGCTGCGCTTTTGCGCCGCCTCGCGTGCCATGCCGCGCTCGAAGAAAATGCGGGCGCTTTTCAGATATTCGAGCGAGTCCGAGGACTTCGCCAGCATGATCTTCGCCGTCATGTCCATCTGCCGGAAAATCGATTGCGCGGTGAGTTCCAGCACCTTGGCGCGTTCGCCATGCGAAATCGCGACAAGCCCCATGCCGGCCAGCGCCTGCATCGCCTCGCGAATCGCCGGTCGGCCAACCCCGAAGCGCTCCATCAGTTCCCGTTCAGACGGCATTTCGTCGCCGGGCTGCAGTTCCCCCGTGGCAATCATGGCTTTCAGCCGCGCGAAAACCTCATCGGACAGCTTGCGGCGAACGATCAGTTCAGTCTGGCTCATGGTGCCCCGCCGTTTCTCTGTGACCACATCTCTACGACCTGAATAACCCAACGGCATATATTTTCAATCCGTCGAGCAAAGCCACCTTGCGTCAATTGATATACTCATTATACCAGTTGCAAAAATTGCGCCAGCGACATCGGCGCTCAAGGAGGAATGGGCCGCCATGATCGTCGTGACCTACAGGATCGAAACCCCCGGCAGTATCGAAGCAATGGCGGAAAAAATCGCCAGCGACCAGTCGACCGGCACCTTTGTGCCCGTTCCCGGCGAAACGCCGGAACTGAAAGCCCGTGTCGCCGCGCAAGTCCTGGCTCTTCGCCCGCTTCCCGAAACCAGAACGCCGAGCTGGCCCGAGGCGCCAGCCGGTCACGGTGCCATCCGCCGCGCCGACGTCGATATCGGCTTTCCGCTCGATGCCGTGGGCACCGACCTCGCCGCGCTGATGACGATTGCGGTCGGCGGCATCTTTTCGATCCGCGGCATAACCGGCCTGCGCGTCGTCGATCTGAAGCTGCCCCACGAATACAAGGCCGCCTATCCCGGCCCGCAGTTCGGCCTTCCAGGCAGTCGTCGGCTCACCGGCGTCCACGACCGTCCGATCATCGGCACCATTGTCAAACCGGCGCTCGGCTTGCGTCCGCATGAAACAGCCGAACTTGTCGGCGAGCTGATCACGTCCGGTGTGGATTTCATCAAGGACGACGAGAAGCTGATGAGCCCCGTCTACTCGCCCTTGCGCGAGCGCGTCTCCGCCATCATGCCGAAGATCCTCAATCACGAACAGAAAACCGGCAAGAAGGTGATGTATGCCTTTGGCATCTCGCACACCGATCCCGACGAGATGATGCGCAATCACGATCTGGTCCTTGAAGCCGGCGGCAATTGCGCGGTTGTCAATATCAATTCGATCGGCATGGGTGCCATGTCGTTCCTTCGCAAACGCTCGGGGCTTGTCCTTCACGCCCATCGCAATGGTTGGGATGTCCTGACGCGCCACCCAGGCATCGGCTTTGATTTCAAGGTTTGGCAGCAATTCTGGCGCCTGCTCGGTGTGGATCAGTTTCAGATCAACGGCATCGGCGTCAAATACTGGGAGCCGGACGACAGCTTCGTCGAAAGCTTCAAGGCCGTCACCACGCCTCTGTTTGACCCATCCGACTGCGCCCTTCCCGTCGCTGGCTCTGGCCAGTGGGGCGGGCAGGCGCCGGAAACCTATCGCCGCACCGGCCGCACGACCGATCTGCTGTATCTCTGCGGCGGCGGCATTGTCAGCCATCCGGGCGGCCCTGCCGCCGGCGTGCGCGCAGTGCAGCAGGCGTGGGCCGCAGCCGTCGCCGATATCCCATTGAAAACCTACGCCAAAGATCATGGGGAACTCGCTGCCTCGATCGAAAAATTCGGTGGCAAGGGAGAATGACCCGATGAACGCCAGCAATCTCCTTCTTTCCTACTATGGCGACGATCTTACCGGCTCTACTGATGTCATGGAGGCGCTCTCCTCCAATGGCGTCGATACCGTACTTTTCATGAATGTTCCGGACGCCGCATTGCTCGACCGGTTCCGTCACTGCCGCGCTGTCGGACTGGCCGGCACCAGCCGCAGCGAAACGCCGGAATGGATGGAGGAGAACCTGACCCCGGCCTTCCGGTGGCTAAAAAGTCTCAATGCCGCCATCTGCCACTACAAGGTCTGTTCGACTTTCGATTCCAGCCCGGCAATCGGCAATATAGGCAAGGCCGTGGAAATCGGCAGAAGGCTGTTCGGTCAGACCTATGTGCCGCTGCTCGTCGGCGCGCCGCAACTGAAGCGTTATACGGCCTTTGGCCACCTCTTCGCCGCCTATCAGGGAGACATCTACCGCATAGACCGCCACCCGGTCATGAGCCGTCATCCCGTGACACCGATGGCCGAGGCGGATCTTCGTCTGCATCTCGAAGCCCAAACTCCGCTTCCCATGCTCCTTGCCCATCTCTCCATGCTTTCGGCTGACGACGCAGACAGGCAACTGGACGCCCTCTGCGCCGCTGCGTCCGGCATGGTGCTTTTCGATGTGGACAGCCTTGAAAGCCAAATCCGTGCCGGCCATCAGCTTTGGCGGCTACGGCGTGAGGGCGGATGGTTCATCGCGGGATCATCCGGCGTCGAATATGCCTTTTTGACGGCCTGGGCCACTGCAGGCCTCACGGCGGCCCGGAAACCCTTTCCGCTGCCCGGCAAGGTCGATCGTATCGCAGTGGTCTCCGGCAGCGTTTCACCAACGACAGAGCGGCAGATCCGCCATGCCGTGGCGAACGGTTTTCATGGGATCGACCTCGATCCCCTGAGGCTTCTCGGCGAAAGCGGCGACAAAGCTGTGGACGATGCGGTTGCTTCCGGTTTGAAACGTCTGAAGGCCGGGAACAGCGTCATTCTCAACACCGCGCTCGGCCCGAAAGCCGATCGCGGTGGCGACATCGACAAGGTGCCGGGCAGCCGCCATCGCCTCGGGCGGATGCTGGGGACGATCCTGCGCCGGCTGGTCGAAGAGCAGGAATTGAAGCGCGCCGTCATTGCCGGCGGCGACACGTCAAGCCATGCATTGCGGGAACTGCACGTGGAAGCCCTGACGACCCTCTTGCCTCTGCCGCAGACTCCAGGTTCGCCGCTGTGCACCGCCCATGGCGCATACACGCCAACCAACGGCCTGCAGATTGCTCTCAAGGGCGGACAGGTTGGCTCGGACGGCTATTTCACCCAGATCCGCGACGGACGGCAGGAATAGGGTTTAGTCTGCTTCGCCCGGATGGCCGATCTTGGGGGCGGATTCCGCAACTGCCGTGGTGACCGGAGAGTCGAGGCGACGCTTATACCCTCTCATGCTTGAAATGAACTCGCGTAACAGTGCCCGGTCGAATTGGCCTTCGGATTTCATCATCATCTTGATGGTTTCCGCGGGTGAGAAGGCTTGCTTATACGGGCGCACGGATGTCATGGCGTCGTACACATCGCAGATCGACGCGATACGGACAGCCAGGCTCAACTGATCGCCCTGCAGACCCTTGGGATAGCCTTTGCCATCCATGCGTTCATGGTGATGCAGGCAGATATCGAGGACCGTCTCCGGCATGTCGCCCTGCCGCAGGAGCTGCTCGTAACCCCGGACAGGATGCAACCGGATCATGCCCATTTCCTCACCCGTCAGCGGCCCCTTTTTCACCAGGACCTTGTCGGGAACCGCCATCTTGCCGATATCATGCAAGAGGCCCCCGATTCCAAGCATCCTGACCATGGACTCTTCAAGGTTCAGAAATCGTCCGAAATGCACCATGAACGCACTAACGGCGATGGAATGCAGGAAGGTATATTCGTCTTTTTTCTTCAGGCGCGTAATGCCGATCAGCGCCGCCGGATTTTCCTGCACCGACCGCGTAACGTGATCGACAGCAACATCGGCATCCTGAAATGCTGCCGCGCCGCCGCCACGAGCCCCGGAAAACAGGTTGTCCAGAAGCGGCTTCGTCTGTTTGAGGGTCTCGATCGCCTGCCTGACTTCTTCATTTGTCAGCTTCGGGCCAGTCGCTGTTTTGGGAGGGACGTCCGCATTGTCGGTATCGGCGCCTTTCCGTGTATCGATCACGAGACTGATGATACTGCTGGCTTTGACATGCGCTACATCTGTTGCACTTGTCAGCACGAATCCGCAAAGCTTCGCGGTGGCTTCCGGAATCTCGCCCTCAATATCCGCGATGAACATTCCGGTGCGGACCTGATGCCGCTTTATGCGCTTGAGCATGCCTGGATTTTCCGCTCGCCTTGCTGGGCGTCTCAAAGACGCAACGACATCCTCGATATTTCAGTTCGCTTTCCGATGGAGGAGAGCGGGACAGGTCGGCTGAGGTTAGACGATTCAGCACGGCGTCCTCTCTTTCAGATCTTTCTAAGGTAAACAGGTTTAACCGCCGTTAACAACGGCAGTTAGCATATCAGCAGCAAATAAAATATAAAGAGTATCTGATCTGCTGATTGACTCATTATACCAGTTACTCTAGAGGATGACGAAAGAAATCCGCAGGTGAGGAATCATGACTTCGATCGCACTCTTTGGCGCCGGCGGCAAAATGGGCTACCGGCTTGCCAAGAATCTCAAGGGCTCCCGCTTCGACGTTCGCCATGTCGAACTCAGCGATGCCGGCAGGGGACGTCTTCAAACCGATCTCGGCTTGGCCTGCGTTGACGCCGACACTGCCCTTTCGGGTGCGGACGTCGTCGTTCTCGCGGTGCCGGATACGGCCATCGGCAAAGTGGCGGCCGGTATCGTCGACAAGCTGGTTGCCGGCACGATCGTCATCGTTCTCGATGCCGCCGCCCCGGCAGCCGGACATCTCCCGAAGCGCGACGACCTCACCTATTTCGTGACCCATCCCTGCCATCCGCCGATCTTCAACGACGAGACTGACCCCGCCGCCAAGCGCGACTTTTTCGGCGGCGTTGCTGCCAAGCAGCATATTGTCTCCGCCCTGATGCAGGGTCCGGAAGAGCATTTCGCGCTGGGCGAGGAAGTGGCCAAGGTCATTTGGGCGCCTGTCATGCGCTCGCATCGGGTCACCGTCGAACAGATCGCGCTTCTGGAGCCAGGTCTCTCGGAAACCGTTTGCGCCTCGCTCCTGGTCGTCATGCGCCAGGCAATGGACGAGTGTGTCGCCCGTGGCGTGCCGAAGGAAGCCGCACGCGACTTCCTGCTCGGTCATATGAATGTGCTTGGTGCGGTGATCTTCGAAGAAACGCCCGGCGTCTTCTCCGACGCCTGCAACAAGGCGATCGAATTCGGCATTCCTGTCCTGATGAAGGACGACTGGAAAAAAGTCTTCGAACCCGAGGAGATCGCCGAAAGCATCCGGCGCATCACCTGACCGCCATCAGCCGTAAAGCTTTACCGTCATCGACCCCGCCGGGAACGGGGTCTTTGCTCAACTCAACTGGGAGGAATACCATGAAACTGACACGCAGACTGACCCTTGCCGCTTTCGCCGGCGCTCTTTCGCTTGGCGTCGCAATGCCGGCCTATGCAGCAGACCTGATCGCCATCATCACACCGAGCCATGACAATCCGTTCTTCAAAGCGGAAGCTGTTGGTGCGGAAGCCAAGGCAAAGGAACTCGGTTACGAAACGCTGGTTCTTGTCCATGACGACGACGCCAACAAGCAGAGCCAGTTGATCGACACCGCTATCGGCCGTGGCGCCAAGGCCATCATCCTCGACAATGCCGGTTCGGAAGCCTCGATCGCCGCCGTCCAGAAGGCCAAGGATGCTGGCGTTCCGTCCTTCCTGATCGATCGCGAAATCAACGCCACAGGCGTTGCCGTCTCGCAGATCGTTTCCAACAACTACCAGGGCGCGCAGCTCGGCGCCGAAGAGTTCGTCAAGCTGATGGGCGAGGCCGGCAACTACGTCGAACTTCTTGGCCGCGAAGCCGATCTGAACGCCGGCATCCGCTCCAAGGGCTATCACGACATCATCGACGAATATCCCGAAATGAAAATGGTCGCCCAGCAGTCGGCCAACTGGAGCCAGACGGAAGGCTACTCCAAGATGGAGACCATCCTGCAGGCAAACCCTGATATCAAGGGCGTTATCTCCGGTAACGACACGATGGCCATGGGCGCGATAGCAGCACTTCAGGCTGCAGGCCGCAAGGACGTTATCGTCGTCGGCTTCGACGGTTCCAACGACGTCCGCGATTCGATCACCTCGGGTGGCATCAAGGCGACCGTTCTGCAGCCTGCCTATGCCCAGGCGCAGATGGCCGTCGAGCAGGCCGACGTCTACATCAAGACGGGCAAGGGCCCAGCTGAAGAAAAGCAGTTGATGGATTGCGTGCTGATCAACGGCGACAACGCCGCCAAGCTCGAAACCTTCGCGCTCAAGGATTGATCCTCCCAAAGGATGCGCGCACGGGGCAGATACTCTCTGCCTCGTGCGTTCTTGCCATGTGACGGAGTGACTGACATGCCGAACTTCCGGGCTGCCGCCGCGATCTCGCTTGCCCTTACGCTTGCCTTGCCCGGCTGCAAGATCATCAAAACGCCGACAGCGGAAGAGGCTGCGGCCGAAGCCAGCGGCGGGTTCGACCCCGCCCGCCAGGTTGCCGACATCTGGGACGCCAAGGTTGTCCCCTTCCTCGACAAGCGCGCTGGAGCCTTTCAGGACGTGTCATCCCTCTCGGCCAGCGATCTCGACGCCGCAGCGGCGAAATACGGGCATAAGGAAAAGGACAGCACCGCGCCCTGGACCTTTGCCGCGAAGATCTCCGGCACGATCGTCAAGGCGGAAACGAAATCCCGCGCAGCATATCTCGACACGGATGTGGACGGCGACGGCAAGGCGGACGTTCGCATCCAGATTGGCCCGGTCATCAAGGGCACGGCGATCCGCGACAGCCTCGATTTCGTCAATTTCAACGAATTCAAGAACCAGATCCAGTGGGCCGAATTTGGCAAGGCGTTCAACACGCACATCAATGGCGTGACCCTGGAAAAACTACCGCGCGAGGGCCTTGAGGGCAAAAAGGTCGAGGCCCTTGGCGCCTATCCGCTGCCGTCCAAGGGACAGCCGGCCCTTCTGACGCCCGCCACCATCACGATCGGCGGCTGACATGGCGACAAGCGTAACCCATGAAACGATCCTCAAGCTCGATGACGTCACAAAGGTTTATTCCGGTATCGTTGCCGTCAAGCATGCGAGCCTTGAACTGAAGCGCGGCGCCGTCAACGTGCTGGTCGGCGAAAATGGCGCCGGAAAATCGACATTGATGCGCATGATCGCCGGCGTTGAAAAGCCCTCGCTCGGCCGCATCCTGCTCGACGGGCAGGAAGTCGAGTTCAACTCGCCTGCCGACGCCCAGAAGCACGGCATCGGCATGGTTTTCCAGGAGCTGAACCTCTTCGGCAATCTTTCCGTCGCCGAAAACATCTTCGCGACCCGGGAAATCATGCGCGGCATCCGCGGCATCGACCACAAGGCGCAGATCGAAAGAGCCAATCATTTCCTGGACCGGCTCGACGCCGGCATCAGCGCCGAAACCATGGTCGAGGACCTGCCGATAGGCCAGCAACAGCTTGTCGAAATCGCCAAGGCAATATCGCTCGACACACGCATCCTCATCCTCGACGAACCGACCTCGGCACTTTCGGCGGCAGAGGTGGACATCCTTTTCAAGGTAATTGCCGAACTGAAGGCGCAAGGCGTGGCGATTGTCTACATCTCCCACCGCCTCGAAGAGCTGATGCGGATCGGTGATTACATCACCGTTCTTCGCGATGGCCAGATCACCGGCCAGGCCATGGTCAAGGACATCGACACCAAGTGGATCGTGCGTTCGATGATCGGCTCGGATGCGAAGGACTTTGCGAAATCGGTCGATCACAAGCTTGGAAAGGAGGCTTTCCGGGCCGAGGACATCTGCCTGCCGCGCAGGACCGGCGGACTTGCGGTCGACCATCTTTCGCTCAGCGTCAAGGCAGGCGAAGTGCTCGGCATCTATGGCCTGATGGGTGCCGGCCGCAGCGAATTCTTCGAATGCGTCATCGGCCAGCACGCCCATTCGACGGGTCGGATCTTCGTTGCCGGCGAGGAAATCCTCGCCAAGGACACCTCCACACGCATCAAGAAAGGTCTGGCGCTGATCCCGGAAGACAGGCAGCGCGAAGGGCTCGTACAGGTTCTGTCGATCGCCGCGAACCTGACGCTGGCGAGCCTGGAAAAATTTACAAAATTCGGCTTTCACATCTCCGGCGAGCGCGAACGATCGGCGATCAAGGAATCGATTCGGGATCTTTCGATCAAGGCGCCGAACCCGGATTTCGATGTGACCTCCATGTCCGGGGGCAATCAACAGAAGGTGGTCATCGGCAAGGCGCTGATGACCAACCCGAAGGTTCTCCTGATGGACGAGCCGAGCCGCGGCATCGATGTCGGCGCCAAGGCCGATGTGTTCCGCACCATGCGCCGCCTTGCCGGCGAAGGTCTCGCCATCCTGTTTTCGACATCCGACCTTGAAGAGGTCATGGCGCTGTCCGATCGCATCGCCGTGATGAGCAACGGCAGGATAACGACAATCCTCGACCGGGCGGATGCGACGGAGGAGTTAATCGTCAAGGCCGCGTCCGAGGGGCACAGGACGGCCAATACCCCATTGAAAGAGGAAATTGCACGATGACCACTGCAACCGCCACCGGGAAAGCGCCCGCAGCCGACAGCGGCTCGATCCTGCTGACGCTGATGAAGGCCAGAACCTTCATCGCGCTCTTTGCCGTCATCGCCTTCTTCTCGATCTTCGCGCCGAACTTCCTGTCGACGGCGAACATCATCCTGATGTCGAAACATGTGGCGCTCAACGCCTTTCTCGCGATGGGCATGACCTTCGTCATCATCACCGGCGGCATCGACCTTTCGGTCGGCTCGATCGTCGGCCTCTGCGGCATGGTGGCCGGCAGCCTGATCCTGCACGGCATCGATCTGCAGATCGGCTATACGATGTATTTTAACATCGTCGAGGTCTGCCTGATCACCCTTGCCGTCGGTATCCTCATCGGTGCCGTCAACGGGTTGCTGATCACCAGGCTCAACGTAGCGCCCTTCATCGCCACGCTCGGCACGCTCTACGTCGCGCGCGGCTTCGCGCTGCTGTCCTCCGACGGACAGACCTTCCCGAACCTGATAGGCAAGCCGGAGCTTGCAACCACCGGCTTTTCCTTCCTCGGGTCCGGCCGCATTATCGGCCTGCCCGTCTCCATCTGGATCCTCATCGTCGTTGCGCTTGCCGCAGCCTATTTGGCGAAATACACACCGATCGGCCGGCAGATCTTTGCCGTTGGCGGCAACGAGCGCGCCGCCCGGATGTCCGGCATCCGCGTCAATCGCGTCAAGATGTTCGTCTACATGTTCTCCGGCTTCTGCGCCGCCATCGTCGGCATCGTCATCTCGTCAGAACTGATGGCCTCGCACCCGATGACCGGCAACTCGTTCGAGCTGAACGCGATTGCCGCAGCCGTTCTCGGCGGCACCTCCATGTCCGGCGGCCGGGGCACGATCGGCGGCACCATCGTCGGCGCCTTCGTCATCGGCATCCTGTCTGACGGCCTGGTGATGATGGGGGTCTCGTCCTTCTGGCAGATGGTTATCAAGGGTATCGTCATCATCGTCGCCGTGGTGGTCGATCAGGCTCAGCGCCGGTTGCAGCAGCAGGTGGCATTGATACAGCTGGCGAAGAAGGGCTAAGGTTTCAAGAAAACACCTCCCCAACCCCTCCCCACAAGGGGCTAGGATGTGGCACCTCTGCAACCACACCAGTGCCTTCAGCGATTGAAGATATTGATGGGATAGCAGAGCGGCGCCACGAGTTAAGCCCCTCCCCCTTTTTGGGAGGGGTTGGGGAGGGGTTCTGCCATTCAGAAGGAAACGCATATGTCTCATCTCAAGGGCGCCCTGATCGGCTGCGGCTTCTTCGCGGTCAACCAGATGCATGGCTGGAAGGACGTCAAGGGTGCTGATATCGTCGCCATCTGCGACCGTGATCCCGAGCGCCTGAGGATCGTTGGCGACCACTTCGGCATCGAGCGGCGCTACACCGATGCGGTGCAGATGTTCGCGGACGGCGGATTTGATTTCGTCGATATAGCCACCACCGTGAACAGCCACCGCGCACTGGTTGAAATGGCGGCCGCCCATAAAATTCCGGCGATCTGCCAGAAGCCGTTTGCCCCCACGCTTGCCGACGCAAAGGCCATGGTCGCCGCCTGCAACGCCGCCGGGATTCCCCTGATGATCCACGAGAATTTCCGTTGGCAGACACCGATCCAGGCTGTTCGCCAGGCGCTCGAGTCAGACGCGATCGGCACGCCCTTCTGGGGCCGATTTTCCTTCCGGTCCGGCTACGACGTCTTTTCCGGCCAGCCGTATCTGGCGGAAGGCAAGCGTTTCATCATCGAGGACCTCGGCATCCACACGCTGGATATCGCCCGCTATATCCTCGGCGACGTCGTGTCGCTGAGCGCGCGCACGAAGCGCGTCAATCCTGCCATCAACGGTGAGGATGTCGCGACCATCCTGCTCGATCACGCCGATGGCGCGACCTCCATCGTCGATGTCAGCTATGCGACGAAGCTGGCGATCGAGCCTTTCCCGGAAACGCTGATCGAAATCGACGGGACCGAAGGCTCGCTGCGCCTGTCGCAGGGATACGAACTGCAACTCACCAACGCTGAAGGCACTGTCAACACCGATGTCGCGCCGGCGCTCCTGCCCTGGGCGTCTCGCCCCTGGCACAACATCCAGGAGAGCGTCTATGCCATTCAGCAGCATTGGGCCGACAGCCTGATCGCATCCAGGGAAACCTCGACCTCCGGCGCGGACAATCTGAAGACATTTGCGCTCGTCGAGGCGGCCTATGAAAGTGCGGCGACGAAGGCGACGGTGGATATCGGAGCGCTTCTCGCATGAGCGAAACCGCAGCACAGCTCGCGCTTTTCGGCACAGTCAGGCAGGACGACACCCCGCGCCTGCTGAAAGCCGGGAAACTGACAGCGGAGCTTGCCGGCGGCAATCTGCGCAATATTCGTTTTGATGGCGTCGAGGTCTTGCGCGCAATCTCCTATCTGGTGCGTGACCGAGACTGGGGGACCTATGCGCCTGCCATTGCTGATCTCGAAATTCATGAAACCGAGATGGGCTTCATCGTTTCCTATTCGATGACGTGCGACGGACCGCACGACACGGTGCTGCATATTGCTGCCGCGATCGAAGGCGATGCTACAGGAAAGCTTGCTTTCAAGGTCGAAGCGCACACTGCTACGGGCTTCGAAACCAACCGCTGCGGTTTTTGCGTGCTGCATCCCATTGTCGGTGTCGCCGGAACGCCGGTGGCTGTAGAGCATGTGGACGGTCGTCTTGAGCACACGATACTTCCCGACCTGATCGAGCCTTGGCAACCCTTCAAGGAGATGCGGGCCATCACCCATACCGTGTTGCCCGGCGTCACCGCCGCCTGCCGCATGGAGGGCGATACGTTCGAGATGGAGGATCAGCGCAACTGGTCCGACGCTTCCTACAAGACCTATGTCCGGCCGCTCGCTCTCCCCTGGCCCTACCGGATAGCCGTGGGCGAGCCCGTTGTCCAGCATGTAGAACTCACGATCGCTGACAGCCGCACCGACAAACCAGTCTCTCCCGGAGACGGCACACCCGAAAGCGACGGGATTATTCGGATCTCTCCAGACATTGCGACCGGTGCAATGCCGGCCATCGGGCTGTCGATCACTCCCGAGGAGGCGAAGACCAGCCTCGCTGCACTCCTACAGCCAGATACGCTCCGGATACAGCACCTGCTGTTCCATTTCGATCCCGGCGCGGGCCATGGACCGCAGGCATTTATCGACTTTGCCGCCATCGCGGCGATCCACAAGGGCGCAACGACGCTCGAGATCGCCGTGCCGTGCAGGCGCCCGCTGAATGATGAAATGCAGGAGATTGCCGCGTTGATGCGAAACGCCGGCTTCCGGCCGGACGCGATCATGGTTTGCCCATCGGTGGACCGCCAGTCCACCCCGCCCGGCAGCGCCTGGCCGGACTGCCCGCCGCTTGATGACGTCTATGCCGCCGCGGCACAGGCATTTTCCGGCATCCGCCTCGGCGGCGGCATGCTGAGCTATTTCACCGAACTCAACCGCAAGCGGGTGCCGCCAGCACAACTCGGTTTCATCAGCCACTGCACCAATCCCATCGTCCACGCGGCCGACGATATCAGCGTCATGCAGACGCTTGAGGCCCTCCCCTTCATCACCCGCTCGGTCCGGGCGATCTACGGCAGTCTGCCGTACCGGATCGGCCCCTCCACAATTGCCATGCGGCAAAATCCCTATGGCAGCCGCACGATGGATAATCCCGACGGCGGCCGAATATGCATGGCCAAGCGGGATCCCCGGCACAATGGCCGCTTTGCAGAGGCTTTCGCGCTGGGCTATGCCGCAAATGTGCTGGATGCTGGCCTCGAATGCCTGACGCTGTCTGCGCTGACAGGTCCGTTCGGCCTCTTTGCCGATATAGACGAACCCGTTGCCGCTGGCCGGCCGCGGCCGCTTCACAATACGGTCGCCCTGCTTGCCCGGCTTTCTGGTGCCCAATGGCGGGCATACCGCTCGTCGTCGCCTGCAGAGGTTTTGGCGTTCTCAACGAACAGCGACGGACAGCGCAGCCTGCATCTCGTTAACATCACGGGCGCCAGCCAGCATGTAGAGATCACTGAGGAAGGCGCGGGCGCATCCAGCCAGACAACGCTTGGCCCGTTCGAAACGCGGACACTACCCCTCGTTTGATACCCGTATACGGAAACCTTTCAGCGCACCTCCAAACAGGTGTGCTGAAAACGCTTGTTCAGTGATTCATCGCCTTGACGATATCGTCAGTCATCTTCTTGGCGTCGCCCAGCAGCATCATCGTCGCGTCCTTGTAGAACAGCGTGTTGTCGATGCCGGCATAGCCGGAGCCGAGCGAGCGCTTGACGAACAGGCAGGTCTTGGCCTTGTCCACGTCGAGGATCGGCATGCCGTAAATCGGCGAGGTCTTGTCGTCGCGGGCGGCCGGATTGGTCACGTCGTTGGCGCCGATGACATAGGCCACGTCGGCCTGGGCAAATTCGGAATTGATGTCTTCCAGCTCGAAGACCTCGTCATAGGGCACGTTGGCTTCGGCCAGCAGCACGTTCATGTGGCCGGGCATGCGGCCTGCGACCGGATGAATGGCATACTTCACCTCGACACCCCTAGCCTTCAGCGCATCCGCAAGCTCGCGGACGGCATGCTGTGCCTGGGCGACGGCCATGCCGTAACCCGGCACGATGATCACCTTGGAAGCATTCGCCATCAGGAAGGCCGCATCGTCTGCCGAGCCCTGCTTGACAGTCCGCTGCACGCCGTCATCGCTTGCGGCAACACCGCTCTCGCCGCCGAAGCCGCCAAGAATGACCGAAACGAAGGAACGGTTCATGCCTTTGCACATGATGTAGGACAGGATCGCACCTGAAGAACCGACGAGAGCGCCGGTGATGATCAGCGCGAGATTACCAAGCGTGAAGCCAATGCCGGCCGCAGCCCAGCCGGAATAGGAATTCAGCATCGACACGACGACCGGCATGTCGGCGCCGCCGATCGGAACGATCAGCAACACGCCGAGCGCCAGCGACAGGACGACGATGGCCCAGAAGTCGAAATGGCTTTCGGACGCGGCAAGCCCGACGATGAAAAACACGATCAGCAGCAAAAGCACGATGTTGATGGCATGGCGGTAGGGGAGCATGATCGGCTTTCCCGACATGCGCCCATCGAGCTTCAGGAAGGCGATGATCGAACCCGTGAAGGTGATGGCGCCGATGGCAACGCCCAGCGCCATTTCGACGAGCGCCTGCCCGTGGATCTGACCGATTTCACCGATACCAAAGGAGGACGGCGTGTAGAGCGCCGAGGCCGCGACCAGAACCGCCGCAAGCCCGACCAGCGAATGGAATCCCGCAACCAGCTGGGGCATGGAGGTCATCGGAATCGAACGGGCGATATAGGCGCCAGCCCCGCCGCCGATCGCTAGACCGAGCAGGATGAGCATCAATCCGCCGAACGAGGGTGTCGCCAGGAGCAGGGTCGTGACGATGGCGATGCCCATGCCGACCATGCCGAGGATGTTTCCGCGGCGCGAAGTGGTGGGATGCGACAGGCCGCGCAGGGCCATGACGAAGAGGACACCGGAAACGAGATAAAGGAAGGCCGCGATATTGGGTGACATCAGCTTCAGGCCCTCACTTGTCTTTTTTCTTGTACATGGCGAGCATGCGCTGAGTGACGAGGAACCCGCCGAAAATGTTGACCGAGGCAAGGACCAGCGCCACGAAGCCGAAGCCGGTGGCAAGCCCTGACGCCGAGATGCCGACGGCCAAAAGAGCCCCGACCACAATAACGGAGGAGATGGCATTGGTGACCGCCATCAGCGGCGTGTGAAGAGCGGGCGTCACCGACCAGACGACATAGTAGCCGACGAAGATCGACAGAACGAAGATCGCAAGTTGAAAGACAAAGGGGTCGATCGCGCCGCCGCTCAGCCCATGGGCAGCGGCACCCGCCGCTTCCGGAACATATTCGGCTGCCGTTCGCACAGCTTCGACCGCCCGGTCCAGGTCGCCGATTGCCTTGTCGAGTAGCTCATTGGCCATTACCATACCTCCCTTGGGCGGCAGTGCTTCCCCCGAAGCCCCGCGCGACCCTCTCCAAATCTCAAACTGTCTCGGAAATCGCGACAGGTGCTGGCGCAAAAGCCGGATGCACGACGACACCCCCATGCGTCAGCATTGTCGCCTTGACGAGTTCGTCGTCAAGGTCGAGCGCGATCGTCTTCGTTTCCTTCGAGACCATGGTCTCCAAAAAGGTGACAAGGTTCCTTGCGTAGAGCGCCGAGGCCGAGGCCGCGATACGGCCAGGCACATTGGTATAGCCAACGACCTTGACGCCTTCGACATCGGCGACCTGGTCGGCGACAGAACCTTCGACATTGCCGCCACGCTCGACAGCCAGATCGATGACGACGGAGCCTGGCTTCATCGCCTTCAGCATCTCATGGGTAATCAGCCGGGGCGCAGGACGGCCAGGAATCAGCGCCGTCGTGATCACGATATCCTGCTTGGCCAGATGCTCCGCCGTCAGCACCGCCTGTTTGGCCTGATAGGCTTCCGACATGGGCTTGGCATAACCGCCTGATGTCTCCGCCGCCTTGAATTCCTCATCCTCGACGGCAATGAATTTTGCGCCAAGCGAAGCCACCTGTTCCTTGGAGGCAGGGCGGACATCGGTGGCGGAAACGACGGCCCCAAGACGGCGCGCTGTGGCGATCGCCTGCAGGCCGGCAACTCCGGCGCCCATTACGAAAACCTTGGCCGCAGGCACCGTGCCCGCCGCCGTCATCATCATCGGCATGGCGCGATCATATTCATAGGCGGCGTCGATCACTGCCTGGTAGCCGGCCAAATTCGCCTGGCTCGACAGGACGTCCATTGATTGCGCGCGCGTGATGCGCGGCATCAGTTCCATCGCAAAGGCCGACACACCGGCACGGGCCAGTTCCGACAATGCGCTCTCGTTGCCATAGGGATCCATGATCGCCAGCACGATGGCGCCGGACTTGTAGAGGACAACTTCAGCGGAGGTCGGGCGGCGCACCTTCAAAACCACATCGGCCGAGCCGGCGTCGGTAGAGGATCCGATCCGCGCCCCCGCCTTTTCGAACTCAACGTCCGGAATACGGGACAAGGCACCGGCGCCCGCTTCAACGACAATGTCGAAACCAAGGCCGCTCAGCTTCTTCACGCTATCGGGCGATGCCGCAACCCGCGTTTCGCTCGATGTCGTTTCCAATGGAATGAATATGGTACCTGTCATTATGCCCCTCCCCTGACGCCGGCGCGGGAACGGACCGCGCCGCACCCGAACCAACCTGTCGATAGTCGCTTCCGTGACCGGCTGGCCACAGACGCTTATCCGGTCCGAAATCGGGCCGGATTGCACGGTCGCTCCCGGCGCGTCCGCTTCCTTGAAAATTAAACGGCCGATCAGCGCAGAAGCATGAAACCGGCGATGTTGAGGATGATGAACAGCAGGGTGGCGCCGAAGAACCCGACGCTGCTGAAAAATCCGGCTGCCATGGCGATCAGCAGCGCAACGCAGAAAATCGTGCCGAGCTTCGCGGCTCCGATAAAGAAATTATAGGTCTTCTCGTGCTCGGCATAATCCATCGGAGCGCCCGTCTCAGCCGGTCCGGAATGATGTTCAGCCATGGTGCCTGTCTCCCTCAATCTCATGGTCCCGACGCGAATGCCGCACACCATGCCTCGTCCAGAAATCTTCGCCCGCGACAGTGGCGGCCTGCAGGCCGTTTCCCGGTCATAGTTGCCCTTACACAATGTGACGGTCAAGCGCAACGAAAACTCGGCAAATCGGCCCGCGGCAAAAGTCGTCCGCCGCCCGGGTAGCCGGGACAAGGAAATGCCTTTGCGAATTCCCCTGCGGCATGGCAAAACGCGATCAGCCAAGCCCGCCGCGCCGCGGGTATTCCTTCCGTGGAGACCTTCGATGCCGAAGCCTGTCATTGCCATACCCGCCGATTTCAGAAGCTTCGATGGCAATGTCTGGCATGCCACACCGCATCAATATGTCCGCGCCGCAGTGGAAGGCTCAGGCGTAATGGTCTTCCTCGTTCCGGCGCTGGAAGCCGGCAATGACGCGGACGAGATTCTGGATCGGGTCGATGGCGTTCTGATCAGCGGGTCGCGCACCAATGTGCATCCCGCACTCTACGGAAAAGAAGCCAGCGAAACCGACGGGCCATTCGATCCCGGCCGCGACGCGACGAGCCTGCCGCTGATCCGCCGGGCCTTGGAGCGCGGTGTGCCGCTTCTCGCGATCTGTCGCGGCATACAGGAACTGAATGTCGCGCTGGGGGGTACGCTCGCCAGCGAAATCCAGGAAATGCCCGGCATATGGGATCATCGCAAACCCGACGTTCCGGACCTCGACATGGCCTACGGCATCCGCCAGACGATTACCGTCAGGGAAGGAACATGCCTTGCTTCCGTGCTGGGGGCCGGCGAAGTTCAGGTGAACTCCCTGCATCGCCAGGCGATTTCCCAGACGGCGCCCCGTCTCGCGGTCGAGGCAGTTGCAGAGGACGGAACCATCGAGGCCGTCTCGGTGATCGACGCCAAAGCCTTCGCCGTCGGTGTCCAGTGGCATCCGGAATACTGGGTCGGCCGCGACGGGCCGTCCTCGACGCTTTTTCAGGCCTTTGGCGACGCGGTCAGGACCTACGCCGCCGCGAAAGGCAAAGTCTGCCCTGTCAGCCTGCCTGCCGCTTAAACGGCGTTTCCGGCACCGGCGTGAGCGCAGCGCCGGTTTCGAACCATGCGACCAGATTATCGACAACCAGATCGCCCATGGCATTCCGCGTTGCCTGCGAGGCGGACCCGACATGGGGCAACAGCGATACATTCGGCAGCGCCAGCAGGCCATCCGGCACATGCGGCTCGGCTTCGAAGACATCAAGCCCTGCACCGGCGATGACGCCGCGTTGCAGAGCATCGACCAGGGCTGCCTCATCCACGGTCGTACCCCGGCCCATGTTCACAAGAATGCCATTTGCGCCAAGCGCTTGCAGCACCTCGGCATTCACCGTCCGGTAGGTGCTGTCCGTCCCAGGCACGATCACGACGATCGTATCGACGGCTTGCGCCATGCTCAACAGCGTCGGATAGTGCTTGTAGGCGAGCCCCTCGCGCGGCGTGCGGGTATGGTAAGCGATCGCAACGCCGAAGCTTTCGAGGCGTTTTGCAATTGCCAGCCCGATACGCCCGAGCCCGTAGAGGCCGACCGTGCGACCGCGCAACGTCAGCGGCGAGAGCGGAAAGGCGCCGTCACTCACCCAACGGCCGGCGCGCAGCCATTGTTCGGCCGCGGGAAGCCGGCGCAGCGTATTGAGCAAGAGCGCAATGGTCGTGTCTGCAACCTCGTCCGTCAGAACATCGGGTGTATTTGTCACAACAACGTTGCGGCTGGCTGCGCGCTCGACATCGACACCGTCATAGCCGACGCCGAAATTCGCAATGATTTCAAGATCAGGCAAAATATCGAAAAAAGCCGGCGCAAGTTTGCCCTGTACGGCAATGCCGCCGATTCCTGAAGCAATCTCGGGTGTGATCAGCGCCGGGTCGGATGAAACCGGAACCAGTTCGAAATGCTGCGGAAGACGGTCGAGAACGTGTTTGTTCATGTTTCCGGGCACGAGAATGCGGTGACGGCCTTGCGGCATTGCTTGCTCCTTGCGTGTTGCGTCAGTCGTTCGGGTTAGGTCGCAGCGGGCCGGTCGATTGGCGAATTCGCATTTCCGGCTTGATCAGGTGGATGCCGTCCGGCTCATGGCTGCCATTCAGCTTGTCGAGCAGCGCGCGGGCAGCGCTCCGGCCGACATCGGACTGACCGTTCCACACGGTGGTCAGCGCCGGAGTGGATAGGGAGGCTTCCTCAAGATCGTCGTAACCGGTAACCGACACGTCTCTGCCAGGGACAAGGCCGGCGCGGGCGATGCCGTTCATCATGCCGATGGCAACCAGGTCGTTCCAGCAGACGACTGCCGTCGGCTTTTGCGGCAGGGAAAGCAGATGCACCGCAGCCTCGAAGCCGCCTTGCATCGAACGCGGGCCGGGAATGCGCAGGTCGGGATCGACATCGATATTGGCTTTACGCAAGGCGTTGACATAGCCTTGGTGCCGGTCCCGCCCGGTGGACGTCTGATCGGTGCCGCCGACCATCGCGATAACCTTGTGGCCAAGACTGATCAGATGATTGGTGGCAAGCTGTATTCCGTAAGCATCATCGCCGCGGAAGATCGGGACATCAAGCCCTTCGATCGAGCGGGCGATCAGGATAGCCGGCATGCCGTTGTCCTCGGCCAGCAGAATATCTTCCGGGGGCGTGCCGATGGCCGGCGACATGATGACACCGTCACCGCCGAGTTGCAGAAGGGTCTCGATAAACGCCCTTTGCTTTTCGACGGAATCATAATGGTTGGAAAGGATGAAAGTCTGCCGGTCGCGATCGAGTTCGGCTTCGATCGCCTTGAGAATTTCACCGTAGAACGGGTTCATGATGTCGTGAACGACAACGCCGATGATCCCGGAGCGTGATGTGCGTAGACTGGCGGCGCGGCGATTGTAGATGTAGCCCAGCGCCCTCGCCTGCTCCTTGATCTTGTCGCGGGTCATGGCGGCGACCAGCGGACTGTCGCGCAGGGCCAGCGAAACCGTTGCCGTGGACACACCAAGTGTTTCAGCAATGGTCGAAAGCTTGATCTTTTGCGCCACGTTTCCCCCCTGACGACGATCGGCTGTATACCGCTTGTTTTTTAATTACGCTTTAAACTGTTTAAATTGGCAGGGCAACCGACAAGTCAAGGCCTGCTTCAATCACTCCTCAAGACCGGTTCCCTGCAGGTTCGCGTCCACGGCGCGCAAAAGCTTCATCAATGTCTTCATCTGCTTTTCAGTCAGTCCCCTCGTCGCCATTTCCTCGGAGGCTCTGCCCGCTTCGGCGATCAGTTGAAGCCGGTCCCGACCGGTTGCCGTCAGATAGACCTTCGTCAACCGCGCGTCGTCGTCATCGGCCCTGCGCTCGACAAAACCCTGGGCTTCCATCCGACCGATCGTCCGGGTCATGGTCGGCGCCTTGACGCCCAGTTTCGCCGCAAGCATTCCGGCAGTCAGACCGTCGTTTTCGGCCAGCGCCAGCATGACGCCGTCCTGACCGGCATAGAGGCCGCTTTCCAGAAGATTGCGGGACAGCACCGTGCGCATCGAACGCGCCGCCTGGACAAGGACGGAAGCAAGATCCGGCGCATCGGCGACAATGTCGTGATGCTTCTTCTTCAGCGCCTTGGCCTTCTTTTCGGCCTTGCTCTTCTTTCCCATCGGTCCTCCACCAAATTTCTTGCGCAGCCGCCGGTCCACTGTATGACTCGACACCATCACCGCCGCAAGTAGACCAGGGGACGAAAGACAACCATGGCACTCCCCGCACCGCATTGGAAAGACAATGTTTCCGGTCTTTCACCCGAAGCGCGCGCAGACTGGATCGCGGTTTTGCCGCTTGGCGCATACGAGCAGCACGGGCCGCATCTTCCCTTCGACACCGATACGCTGATTGCGCAAGGTTTGGTCGAAAGGATCATTTCCGACCTGCCACAGGATCTGCCGGCGACTTTCCTGCCGGTCGAGCCTATCGGTTATTCGATCGAGCACATGGATATCCAGGGCACCCGCACGCTCGGCTATGACGATGCGATTGGGCGCTGGATCGGGATTGCGGGTGAATTGCACCAACTTGGCATCCGCAAACTTGTCATGCTGAATGCCCATGGCGGCAATGCTCCGCTGATGACCATCGTTGCCACCGAGGCACGGGTAAGGTTCAATATGCTGGCGGTCGCGACCAGCTGGACGCGCTTCGGGCAGCCGGACGGCTGGATGACACCGCAAGACAAGGCGATCGACATTCATGGCGGCGATATCGAGACATCGGTGATGCTGGCACTTCACCCTGGAAAGGTCATGATGGCGAAAGCAGACCGGTTCGGCTCGCGGCAAAGCGAATTTTCTGCAAGATTCAAGCACCTGCGTGCTTACGGTCCACATGCCTTCGGCTGGAAGATGTCCGATCTCAACAAAACCGGCGTCGCCGGAAACGCCTTGGCGGCAACGGCAGAGCGCGGCGAGCAACTGATTGGCCATGCGGTTTCGGGCTTCATCGAGTTGCTGGAGGATGTGGCAAGCTTCGATCCTTCCGTCCTTTCAAACCGGTGAAAGTTTGAGCGCGGGATTTGCGCTGGCGTCTCCCATCTCCTATATCAGCAGCTACCGGCGCAAAACGCGCATCCAAAATTCAAGGTTTTCCCATGACCGAAGCAACGCCCGTCAAGCCCATTCCCGTCACCGTACTCACCGGCTATCTAGGTGCCGGCAAGACGACGCTTCTCAATCGGATTCTGTCGGAAAGTCACGGCAAGAAATATGCGGTCATCGTCAATGAATTTGGCGAGATCGGCATCGATAATGATCTGATCGTCGAGTCGGACGAGGAAATCTACGAGATGAACAATGGCTGCGTCTGCTGCACGGTGCGCGGCGACCTGATCCGTGTTGTGGAAGGCCTGATGCGCCGCCCCGGCCGGTTCGATGCGATCATCGTCGAGACCACGGGCCTTGCCGATCCGGTCCCCGTCGCGCAGACCTTTTTCATGGACGACGACGTGCGCGCCAAGACCGAGCTCGATGCAGTCGTTGCGCTCGTCGACGCAAAGCACCTGCCGCTGCGCCTGAAGGACAGCCGCGAGGCGGAAGACCAGATCGCCTTCGCTGACGTCGTGCTTCTCAACAAGACGGACCTCGTGACACCGGAGGAACTGGCAAAGGTCGAAGCGACGGTCCGCGTCATCAATCCCTATGCGCGCATCCACCGGACGCAGCGCTCGGAAATCGACCTGTCTCAGGTTCTGAACCAGGGCGCCTTCAACCTGGAGCGGGCGCTGGAAAACGATCCGCATTTCCTCGATCAGGACGATCATCATCACCATGATCACGCCTGCGGCCCCGACTGCAACCACGACCATGGGCACGACCATGCGCACGACCACCATGGTCACGATCACCACAATCATGATCACGACCATCATGACCATAGCCATCACGACCACGCTCCCTCCGCGATCCATGATGTCACGGTCCAGTCGGTATCGTTGCGCGGCGGCGAAATGAACCCGGACCGCTTTTTCCCCTGGATCCAGAAGATCACCCAGACGGAAGGCCCGAACATCCTGCGGCTGAAGGGCATCATCGCCTTCAAGGGCGATGCCGAGCGCTACGTCGTCCAGGGCGTGCACATGATCATCGAGGGAGATCACCAGCGGCCGTGGAAAGACGGCGAAAAGCATGAAAGCCGTCTCGTCTTCATCGGACGGGAGCTGGACAAGGAAAAGCTGGAGCGCACCTTCAAGGCCTGCGAGGCCGCGCCGGCAGAGGTCGCAGCCGAATAATGCCCACAGTTGCTCCTCTCGATCTTGAAGGCCACGTCGCAGGCGTGGCCTTTCTCGGCGACATCCCCGTGTTCGCCGAATCCTCCGGCTTGATCCATCGTCTCGACCACGGCCATAAAACCGTGGAGGCGCATGAGGGCCTTCTCGCCTGCATACGCGACGAGGCGAGCGACACGCTTTTGACCGGCGGCGAGGATGGCAGGGTGCTGCGCGTGCAGGCCGATGGCACGGTGACCGAACTCGCCAGCGTCCCGCGCAAATGGATTTCACAGGTTGCGGCGGGACCACAAGGCGCTGTCGGCTACGCCTATGGCAAGACGGCGCATGTGCGCCTTGCAGACGGCACGGTGAGGGACTTCGCCGAGGAACGCACCGTCGAAGGCATAGCCTTTGCCCCGAAAGGCATGCGCATCGCGCTTGCCCGCTACAATGGCGTGTCGATGCATTGGGTGGCCATGGCCGGCCAGCCGGTCGAGCTGGAATGGAAAGGCGCCCATACCGGCGTCACCTTCTCCCCCGATGGCCGTTTTGTCGTGACCACCATGCAGGAAAACGCCCTGCATGGCTGGAAGCTCGATACCAAACCAGGCGCCGAGACGCGGCACATGCGCATGACCGGCTATCCGGCCAAGGTCAAATCCGTGTCATGGTCTGCCAAGGGGAAATGGCTGGCCTCTTCCGGCGCGCCGGCCGCTATCGTCTGGCCCTTCCAGGCCAAGGACGGCCCGATGGGCAAGGCGCCGCTGGAACTCGGCACCCGCGCCAATATCATGGTGACGCAGGTCTGCTGTCACCCGGTCGAGGACATCGCCGCGATCGGCTATGCCGATGGCATGATCATGGTGGTGCGCTTTGCCGACAGCAAGGAAGTGCTGTTGCGCCGCCCCGGCAAGGGCGCGATTACCGCCATGGCCTGGAACAGGAACGGCCGCCAGCTGGCATTCGGCAGCGAAGCCGGCGATTGCGGCGTGGTCGATATTTCGGGGTGAACCAACTAAATCTGTGACGCAAATCAGCATCACAGCTTCGAAGGCCCCAAGAACCCTCCACCTGCGGCCGAACAAGGCAACAGTCTGTCAACCTTGTGAAAAGGGCCTGCTTGCAATGTCCTGCATGGAGTGGCAGGCGAGATGCATCATCACAAGATGCATCCCCGAAGCCTGAAATCAGGCTGCCCGGCGCAATTTCGGCACGGCGAGCTTTCGGCCGCTGGCAACCAGCATGCCAGCAGCATCTTCCAGCCAATCTTCTGTGAGTTCCAGCGCCAGGAACCGGTGGCGCTCGAAAGGACCCGGCATGACAAGATGCTGGGCCTTTGCGGCAAAGAAACCGAAACGCTCGTAGTAGGGTGCATCGCCGACCAGCAGGATGGCGCCATGGCCGCGGCTCTTCGCCTCGGCGATCGCGGCCCGCATCAGCGCGCCACCGATGCCCTTGCCCTCATGGGCAGCGTCCACGGCAAGCGGACCGAGCAACAGGGCATTCACTGCCAAGCCATCGCGGCCAACGCCGGCTTCGACATTCCACAGGCGCACCGTGGCAATCACATGCCCGTCCGGATCGCGGGCGACGAGCGCCAGCCCTTCGGCAGGCACGCGGTCGCGGCGCAAGGTCTCGGACGACTTGCGGCGGCGGTTCGGACCCATGGCACGGTCCAACAGGTTTTCGCGCGCGACGACGTCGCCCGGATTCTCTGTGTCGATGATGAAGGCATTCTGCGCCAGGAAAGCGCGGACAGAATCAAGAACAGCGGCCATGTCGGCCTCCCGTACCCAATACCGTGATAAGCGGCGATGAAAGATGATTGTGAATTTGGCTGCTCCGGCCGAAGCCGGAGCAAACCCTTAGATGACGTAGGACTTCAGCGGGTCGAAGCCGTTGAAGGCGACGGCCGAGTAGGTCGTCGTATAGGCGCCGGTGCCTTCGATCAGAACCTCGTCGCCGATCGTCAGGGACAGCGGCAGCGGATACATGTTCTTCTCGTACATCACGTCGGCCGAATCGCAGGTCGGGCCGGCGAGCACGCACGGTTCCATTTCGCCGGCGTCGTGCGCCGTGCGGATCGGGTAACGGATCGCCTCGTCCATGGTTTCGGCGAGACCGCCGAACTTGCCGATGTCGAGGAACACCCAGCGGTGGTTGTCGTTATCCGACTTCTTCGAAATCAGAACGACTTCAGCCTTGATGACGCCGGCATTGCCGACCATGCCGCGGCCCGGCTCGATGATGGTTTCCGGCAGGTTGTTGCCGAAGTGCTTGCGCAGCGCCGAAAAGATCGCCTTACCGTAGGCTTCCGCCGACGGCACGTCGCGCAGGTACTTGGTCGGAAAACCGCCGCCCATATTGACCATCTTGAGCTCGATGCCCTGCTTGGCCAACTGCACGAAGACGCGCTTGGCATCGGAAAGAGCCGAATCCCACGCATCGACCTTGGTCATCTGCGAACCGACGTGGAACGAGACGCCGTGCGATACGAGACCAAGCTGATGGGCATAGACGAGAACGTCCACGGCCATCTGCGGAACGCAGCCGAACTTGCGCGACAGGGGCCATTCGGCGCCTTCTCCATCGGTCAGGACACGGCAGAACACACGGGCGCCGGGAGCGGCACGGGAAATCTTCTCAACTTCCTCATGGCTATCGACGGCAAACAGCGAAACGCCGAGCGCATGCGCCTTGGCGATGTCGCGCTCCTTCTTGATGGTGTTGCCGTAAGAAATGCGCGAAGCGGTCGCGCCGGCGTCGAGCGCCATCTCGATTTCAGCCACGCCGGCGCAATCGAAGTTGGAGCCCATCGATGCGAGCAGACGCAGGATTTCCGGCGACGGATTTGCCTTGACGGCATAGTAGATCGAGCTGTCCGGCAGGGCATGACGGAAAGCCTTGAAATTGTCGCGCACGACATCGAGATCGACCACAAGGCATGGGCCTTCGGGACGTCGGGTGTTCAAAAAGTCGATGATGCGTGCAGTCGTCATGGTAGTCCCCAATCTGTTAGGCTCCGGAAACCGGAGGACAAAGGGCATATGCGAGCACGTGCTGGGACCAGCCGGTGGAGACCCCGGAACCAGACATGCGCATAATGCGCGGTTGTGTGAACAACGCTCCGCCAAGAGCTTCGTTCGGCTTTGTCTGCCATGGATTGGAGGGGGAACCCTACCGCACTTCAGGCAATGAAGGTGTGCCTCTTCAGTAACCCCCGCTGATGGAAAGCAGGGAGAGAACAAAAAGGCCCGCACCGTCGTTGCTTCAGATGTCCTCGCATCTTCCGGTTGGCCGGAGGAGCGACTGGAGGGGTTAATTCCAGGTACCTTACCGATTTCCTCACCAAATTCGAGGGTCGGCGGACACCCATGGGCACGTGCGACTTTGGGCTGAGGGGGAGATAAGAAAAAACCGTGTCGTAATCAAGGCCTTTTTTCTGTCAGAGCAGTTTTTTTGAATGGACAGGATCGGGCGAACCGTTCACATTTCCTGAACAGTCGCGTCAAGCGCCATCAACATGCACGGAACCCGTCTTTCATGGATACACTAACCCGCATTCGCGCCTTTATTGACGTGGTGGATGCAGAGGGCTTTTCCGCCGCTGCCCGAAAGATCGGGCGCTCCAAGGCGCTGCTGTCCAAATATGTGCGTGAACTGGAGGACGAACTCGGTGCCCTCCTCCTCAACCGCACCACACGGCAATTTTCGCTGACCGAGGCTGGACATGTCTATTATCGCACGGCCTCGGAAATCCTGAAGGAAATCGATAACCTCGCCGACCTCGTGCGCGCCGGCAATTCCGATCTCAAGGGGCGCTTGCGCATTTCGGCGCCGCGAACTTTCGTCGATGCGGAAATCGGGCAGTCGCTGATCGATTTCGGCAAAGCACATCCGGAATTGTCGCTCGAGATCATTTCCGACGACCGGTTTGTCGATCTCGTCGAGGAAGGCTTCGACGTGGCGATACGCATCACGAAACTCGAAGACTCAACGCTGATCGCCCGGAAGCTTGACGACTTCCAGGTACAGATTTGCGCCTCGCCGGATTTTCTGAAGAAAAGCGGACCTATCGACCATCCCTCGGAATTGTCGCGCCATGCCTGTATCATCGACACCAACGGCCGTTCCTACAGCAATTGGCGCTTCGTCGATCCTGACGGCACCAGCTTCAGCGTTCCCGTCGGCGGTCCGATCGAAATCAACAGCCCCCTTGCTGCGGTACGCGCTGCCGAATCGAGCATGGGCATTGCCGCAATCCCTGAATTCATCTCGCGACCGAAGATTGCGGCGGGCTTGCTCGTTCCGATCCTGCAAACCTATTTGCCCAAGGATCGAGGTATCTACGCAATCTATCCGCATCGGCGCTACCTGCCGACGAAGGTGCGCACGCTGGTCGATTTCCTGCATGACTGGTTTCGGAAAAACGCGACGGCGTAACGAATGTGCCGCAGGCAAAGTCCCAATTTCGTCCCATTTTGCAAACAATGCATAGGGCATCACCAGAAGGTGCGCGCGACGCGGACAGCGAAGAGATTGATGAACCCATGAAGCCATCCTCCCTTGTTCTTGTATCCGCGGTTTGTCTTGCTCCCTGCGCCGCCCTCGCGCATCCGCATATCTTTGCCGAAGCACGGCTGGAAATCGTGGCGGATGCCACCAATCAGATCACGGAATTGCGCAATGTCTGGCGATTCGACGAATTGTTCTCTTCCAGCGTCGTCATGGATTTCGACAAGAATTCCAACGCGCAGCTGGACGCCGACGAACTGCAGGAGGTCGGCCAGACGGTTCTCGATTCGCTTCAGGAGTATAATTATTACACGACCATCATGGACAACGGAAAATCGGTAAAGGTCACCAGGCCCGACGCGATCGCCGCCGACTACAAGGACGGGCAGCTACTGTTGATGTTCTCCGTCAAGCCGGCAGAGCCTGTTCCGCTGAAGGGCAGCATGTCCTTCGGCGTTTACGATCCGACAATGTACACAGCCATGGACTTCCCGACGGACGGGGATCTGGTCGCGGTTGGCGAGCAATTGAACGCCTGCGCGCACAAGGTCGTTCGGCCGGACCCAGACGAAGTCCTGGCGCAGAATCAGGCAAGCCTGACCGATGCGTTTTTCACCGACCCGACGGGAACAGACATGTCGAAGATGTTTGCGACGAGGATCGAGTTCCAATGCTGAGCACGCCGCATCGGGGACGTGTTTTCCTCACGGCGCTCGCGGTAACGGCCCTTTTCGCTGCTGCCGCCCACGCACAATCGCCGCTCGGGATCGGCACTGCGGAGCCATCCTTCCAGACGACGGGCATCTTCGGCGGCTTCTTCGCCTGGGTGAACATGGAGCAGCAACGCTTCTACCATACACTGACGACGGCGCTGAAGGGAATGCGCGAAAACCCTTGGCACCTCTGGTCGTTGATCGGCCTTTCCTTTGCCTATGGCGTCTTCCATGCCGCCGGCCCCGGCCACGGCAAAGCCGTGATCTCCTCCTACATGATCGCCAACGAGACCGAGCTAAAGCGCGGCGTCTTTCTCTCCTTCGTTTCGTCCTTGATGCAGGGCGCCGTTGCCATCCTTCTGGTCGGCGCCGCCTATCTCGTGCTGCGCGGATCGTCCATAACGATGACGCAGGCGACCCATTTTCTTGAAGTGACGAGCTACGCGCTGATCGCCGCTTTCGGCGGCTGGCTGCTGTTTCGCAAGATCAGAAGCTTACTGGAGACCCGGTCGTCCGTCACCGACAGCCATAGGCATCGGCACGATCTCTATTCAGGCCACGGCCATCATCATGAGGCCGGACACAGCCACGCGGCCGGCGACGTCTGCGCGACCTGCGGTCACGCCCATGCGCCCGATCCGTCCATGCTGAAAGGCGACCGCTTTGCCCTTCGCGAAGCCTGGTCTGCTATCGTCGCCGTCGGGCTGCGCCCCTGCTCCGGCGCGCTGATCGTCCTCAGTTTCGCGCTGTTGAACGGGCTGTTTCTCGGCGGCGTCCTGTCCGTCTTCGCCATGTCCATCGGCACCGCCATCACGGTGTCGGTCCTTGCGACGCTTGCCGTGACAGCCAAAGATTTCGCCGTCCGCTATGCCGGGAACGGTAACGCGGCAATGCGTATCACGAACGGGATCGAAATATCGGGCGCGGTGCTGGTTCTCGTGCTCGGCATCGTGTTGCTCGGCGCGGCTCTGCAGGGCTGAGAACGTCAAAGCCCCCTGCGCCGCTGGTAGCGGGCCCGCAGCCAAAATATCATGAAGAAAGCCAGCACGAAAGCGGCCCCGACCGCAGCCGCAAGCCAGGGCGAGATCTCGCCCAGGAACAGCATGATTGCCGGCAGCACGAAAAAGCCGGCGCCGACGACCAGCAGGATAATCGCCGCAGCGATAGCCGGCGACCGCTCTTTCTTCTCTGGAAGGCTCATGCCGTCTCCTCTTTCACCAAGGCCGCGCGAATATCATCGAGCCTGCGTTTCTGGCTGCCGTCTTCCGCAAAATTTTCCGGTGAAAGCCAGGACTCGAACGCTTCCCTCAGCAACGGCCACTCACCGTCGATCATCGAAAACCAGGCCGTATCGCGATTGGCGCGCTTTGAGAGCATATGCTGGCGGAAGACACCTTCAAAGGTAAAACCAAGGCGACGGGCCGCGGTTTTGCTCGGCTCGTTGCGGTTGTCGCATTTCCACTCGTAGCGGCGGTAACCCAGATCCTCGAAGGCGTGCTTCGCCATCAGATAATGGACCTCGGTCGACAGCGGCGATCGCGCCATGGCCGCGGAATGTGCGACGCCGCCGACTTCGACCACGCCGTTGGCTGGATCAGGGCGCATGTAATTCGCCATGCCGGCGACGGCCCCGCTACTCCTGTCTAGGAACACTTCCGTGATCCAGCCGGATTTCTGAACCGCCGTCAGCCATGCATCGAAATCTTCGACGCCACGGAAATCGTCCTGTGCAAAATATTGGAGACGGGCATTGATGGCGAGGCCGCCGAAGGCCTGCCAAAGCGCGCCCAGATGCGCTGTGCGATCATAGGGTACGATGCGGACATAACGGCCTTCGAGTGTCACCGGCGCCGGCGCCGGACAGCCTGTCCAGTTGGTCAGATCCTGCATTCTCCGCTCTCCTGTCAAACGTCCGAAACCGGCGAACCTGACAGCCAACCGGTTTGCGATAGATTTCAGGAGGCATAGGACAGCTCAGACGGCTGTACAAATGCAAACTGGTGATGGATCCATCACCGGGATCACCAAGGTGATTTGATCGGTGTTTCGCCTGTCTGGGGAACCGAACTGCGTGGCGCAGCCACAGCGACATCGCCGGCCGCGGTTTTGGCAGATGATACAGTTGCCTCGATATGATCGACCAAGGCATCGGGAAGACCGAGACGGCCAGCCAGAAGATCGAGATAACCGCGCTCCGCCCGGCTGTCGGGCTCGATAGCGAGGCGCGATGCCGTGTACAGTTCAACCCGCTCTTCCTCGGTGCGAGCGGCAGAGACGATGGTATCAAGATCGACCGGACTTGCCAGCTCGTCCTTCAGGAACTGTTCGGATTCCGAATCCAGGCCGGAAAGTTTGACCTTGTCCATGATCCGCGCCCGCTCGGCCTCGTCTATGTGACCATCGGCGCGGGCGGCTGCGATCATGGCCCGCACAAGCACGAGAACGAAGTCGTTGCGGATGACCGCTGGCTCGAAACCGGAGTCTGCCGGCGGCGGCAACAGTTCCGGCTGTGTCTGTGGTGTTGTCGCCACGGGCGCGTTGCCAGCCTGGTAATTCTTGTAAGCCTGGTAGCCGAGGCCGGCAATGGCAGCGAGGCCGCCAAGTTTCAGGGCCGTGCCTGCCACCTCCCGGCCCGTGCCTGTGCCAAGCAGGATTGCGGCAAGGGCACCGGTCTTCAGGGGATTGTCCTTCGCAACCTGCGTCAACTGTCCAGCGCGATCACGTACGGAACCGCCTGCTCCCGGAACCTGAGAGCCGAGGAATTGGTCCAGCAATTTCTTCGCGTCAAACATACGGGCACACTCCGTTGGCCGGTTGAACTTGGATGTGAAATAGGAAGGACGGAAAGCAAACTCAATGAAACAGGTGTTTTAACCGTGTGTTCGTCTTGAAACCCGGGACGCCGGATCTCGCCATCTGTGATTTTCCGTCAGCGTGAAGTCGGTGCGATATTTTCGAAGATTGTGGTCATGAACGACAGTAATCTCTATCCAGTCCGGCAGTACAGACTGGTGCAGGAATGGCAGGCACCAATGAAAAGGCGTGTCACCCCAAAAAATCGTAACGGGGTCCGTTTCGGCGTTCTCGACCCGGAGAACTTCGCAGAGCACATCTTTAAACACAAAAGCTCGTTTATGGAAAAATGCTTTTTCGTGAACGACCCTGAAGACGTCGGGCTTTTCTTCGACAAAAGCATCGAGCGCCGAGAAATCGCCGGCTCGATACACAAGGTCGAGATCACGATGTGGTCCCGGAGGGCGGAGGCCCAAAAGCTCTTCGGCCCAGCCGCCGAAGAGATCGACGACGATACCGCCGTCACGCAAGGCACCGACGGCTTCCCGAACCAGTGCTGTCGTATTGCTCATATCCGCCCCCGACATGGGCCAAGACAGATGGACTTCAACCCCTGAGCGCGAAGGCTTCGGCGGCAAGCCTTGTAATGCCGGCCCAATCACCCTTTGCGACGAGATCCTTCGGCGCGACCCAGGAACCGCCGACGCAAACGACGTTCGGCAGCGACAGATACTCCCTGGCATTCGACAGGGAAATCCCTCCGGTCGGGCAGAACAGCGTTCCGGCGAGCGGGGATGACAGCGATTTCAGATAGGCCGCGCCGCCAGCCTGTTCGGCCGGGAAGAACTTCATTACCTCGTAGCCTTCCTCGCGCAAGCCCATGACCTCGCTCGCAGTGGCAGCACCCGGCAGCAAAGGAATGTCGGAATCGTTGGCCGCATCGATCAGTTCCTGCGTCGTGCCGGGGCTAACGATGAACTGCGAGCCTGCCTCGACGGCGGCTTCGAACTGAGCCGCATTGAGAATGGTTCCGGCGCCGGCCACGGCGCCTTCCACCTCGTTTGCGACAGCCCGGATGGCTTCCAGTGCCGCCGGCGTGCGCAGGGTAATCTCGATTGCCCTCAGACCGCCCGCGACCAGCGCGCGTGCCAACGGGACCGCAATCGACAGGTCATCGATGATCAGCACAGGAACGACGGGCTGCAGTTTCAGAACGGAAAGTAGGTGATCCGATTTCTTGCTCATGGCGAACGCCTCTGTCTTTAAAACGATTGAAATGTGCAGTCGAAATACGCCTCCCGTCCAGATTTGTCGAGACGGAAGACGTGAATCCTATCCGATAACGGCATCGCTGTCATGACAACCGCATCACCCGTCCGATCGGCCAGGCCATGCCTTGCTGCGGGGCGAAAATTCTATAATCTGGCCGAAAGGATATGGGACGCGCATGGCCAAGGAAATAGAACGGAAATTTCTTGTCTCATCCGATGGCTGGCGCGCACGGGCCGATCGTGGCACATCTCTGCTTCAGGCCTATGTCGTTACGATGGACGACCGCTCGACACGCGTCCGGTTGCTGGACGATGCCCATGCCAGATTGACGATAAAGATTGGCAGCGGGCCTCTGACACGCGACGAGTTCGAGTACGACATTCCCGTTGCCGATGCCAGAGATCTGATCGCAAAGGCGATCGGCGTCATCATCGAGAAAACCCGCTACAGGGTGGAGCACGAGGGTTTCATGTGGGAAATCGATGTCTATGCCGGCGTCCATCTCGGACTGGTTATTGCGGAGGTTGAAATGAGGACGGAGGCCGACAAGCCTGATCTGCCTCCATGGCTGGGCACCGAAGTGACCGGCGACCCGCGCTATTCGAACCAGTCCCTTGCGACCCTCCCTGTCGGGTTTTAAGCGATCTTGCCGATCCACGGCCATATGGTGAGACATGTCACGTTCCGCCCGTTTGCTCGATCTCATCCAGCTTTTGCGCACCCATCGGCGCCCGGTCAGTGGCAGTGTTCTGGCCGAGCGCATGGGGATCAGCCTGCGCACGCTCTACCGGGATGTCGCGACGCTGCAGGCGCAGGGTGCCGATATCCAAGGCGCGCCGGGGTTCGGCTATGTCCTGCGGCCCGGTTTTCTGATGCCGCCGATGATGCTCAGTGAGGAGGAAATCGAGGCGCTGGTGCTTGGCGCCCGCTGGGTGGCGGCCTGTGCCGATGATGGACTTAAGGACGCGGCCCGCAACGCCATTACGAAGATCGCCGCCGTACTGCCTGCCGATCTCAGGCACGAGTTGGAGACCAACTCGCTGCTCGTCTCCTCAAAACTCAGACCGAAGGTCGGCAGCACGGACATGGCCGTCCTGCGCGACGCGATCAGGCAGGGGTTCAAGCTCGACATCGGCTATGCCGATATAAATGGCCGCACGACAAGCAGGCGCGTCTGGCCCTTCGCGCTCGGCTACTTCGAGGAAACGCGCGTGCTCGCCGCCTGGTGCGAACTGCGCGACGATTTCCGCCATTTCCGCGCCGAACGGATCGGCTCCATGATCGTGACCGACCAGCGCGTGCCGCAGACGCGACAACAGCTTTTGGCCGAATGGCGGCGTGTGCACAACATCCCGAGCGACATGTAATTCCTGCTGCCAGAAACTGACAGCATGCCGCGATAGACCGTCTCTGCTCATATGAGGGAGACACATCATGAAAGCAGACTATATCCTCCTTGCCGTCGATAATCCGGCTGAAAGCGCCAATTTCTATCAGCTGGTATTCGGCGCCACACCACTCGAACTTTCACCCGGTTTCGCGCTTTTCGAGATGAACGAGACCACCAAGCTCGGTCTCTGGGCCAGAAAGAACATAGAGCCGAAGGTGATCGTGGATGCAGGCGGAAGCGAAATCGCCATATCCGTCGAGGGTCGCGAAAGCGTCGACTCTTTGCATTCCGAATGGATCAGGAAAGGCGTTACGATCCTGCAGGAGCCCGTGGCGATGGACTTTGGCTACACCTTTACCGGCAGCGATCCCGATGGTCACCGTTTGCGGGTCTTCACACCGGATGGCATCTGAGCAGGCATGCGGCCCGGAGCACGTCCGGGCCGCATTTCCTCTGGGTGATTGCACGAAAACGCCGAACGCTGTATTTCACGCCCCATGACAGACAATGCACATACACCCCTGCAGGACACCGCCGGCCAATTTCTGGTAGCGGCCCTCTACCATTTCGTTGCGTTCGAGCGGTTCGCGGATTTTCGGGCTCCGCTGCAGCAGGTCTGCGACGACAACGGCGTGAAAGGCACGCTGCTTTTGGCGCATGAGGGCATAAACGGCACCATCGCCGGCACGGACACCGGCATTCACGCCGTTCTCGCCCTCCTCCGCAGCCAACGCGAATTCTCGAGCCTGGAGCACAAGGAAAGCCGGGCATCCGCCATGCCGTTCCTGCGCATGAAGGTGCGACTGAAAAAGGAAATCGTCACCATGGGCGTCGAGGATATCGACCCCAACCGGATCGTCGGTACCTATGTTGCACCGGCGGATTGGAACGCTCTGATTTCGGATCCGGATACATTGGTCATCGACACGCGCAACGACTATGAGACGGCAATCGGCACCTTTCGCGGCGCGCTCGACCCCAAGACCAAAAGTTTCCGCGACTTTCCGGACTGGGTGAAGAACAATCCCGGCCTGCACAATAAGCCGAAAATCGCCATGTACTGCACCGGCGGTATTCGCTGCGAAAAGGCGACGGCCTTCATGAAGGATCAGGGCTTTGAGGAGGTTTACCACCTCAAGGGCGGCATTCTGAAATATCTGGAGGACATGCCGGAAGAGGACAGCCTGTGGGATGGCGCCTGCTTCGTCTTCGACGACCGGGTCTCTGTGACCCATGGACTGAAAGAGGGAGACCACACCCTCTGCCACGCCTGCCGCCAGCCCCTGACGCCGGAGAGCCTCGCATCGCCCCACCACGAAGAAGGCGTTTCATGCGTGCACTGTTACGACACCCGCACACCGGAAGACCGGATGCGCTACCGCCAGCGCCAGCAGCAGATCCAACTGGCGAAGAAGCGTGGTGGCAGGCATCTGGGAAGTTGAACGTCGCAGTGTCGGGTGTTCCCGATCGTCGCCTGGAGATCGGGGAGGCTTCCCCCCTCTGTCGGCGGCGCCGACAGAGGGGGGAAGCCTCCTAGATTTCAGCCGTCGCCAAGGTATCACCCGCCAACCGCATGATTACCCTTCGGAAACTGCTGGGCCAGTTCCTTGTACCAGTGTCCGCTCTTCTTGATCGTGCGGACCTGTGTATCATAGTCCACGTGAACAATACCGAAGCGCATCGTGTAACCCTCGGCCCATTCGAAATTGTCCATCAGGCTCCAGGCAAAATAGCCCTTCATCGGATAGCCCTCCGAAATCAGGTCGGCCGTAACGGCGAGGTGCTCGGCGATGTAGTCGAGCCTTGGCTGATCGTCGACGACGCCGTTTTCGACGCCCATATTATAGGCCGCGCCATTCTCGGTGATGTAACAATCCGGCAATGAATAGCGTTCGTTGACGGTGCGGATGAGATCGCCCAGCGCCTGCGGAAAGATTTCCCAGCCGATATCGGTCTTTTCCGGACTGACGAAGGACGCTGCAACAGTTGCCGGGAATTCCGCGCCCTCGGCCGGATCGTGGGACACGCGCATCGGCGTGTAGTAATTGACGCCCCACCAGTCGATCGCCTGGCTTATCGTCTCCATGTCGCCATCCTCGATCCGAGGCATGCGATGGCCGAGGGCGGAGAGGAACCGGTCAGGGTATTCGCCCTTGAAGATCGGACCGAAGAAGGCGCCGTTGTGGAAGTCGAAGGCCCGCTCTGCCGCGGCCTGATCCTCCGCGCTGTCGCTGCCGGCATAGACATGCATGGGGTTGATGACGATGCCGACGGGCAGGTTCGGCTGTGTCTCACGGATGGTCGCCACGCCCAGCCCATGAGCCAGATTGGTGAAATGCAGCGCATGCAACGCTGCATCCATGTTGCGCTCGCCGGGAGCGTGGATGCCATAGAGATGGCTGAGCCAGACGGAGCACCAGGGCTCATTGAATGTCGCCACCGCATCGAGGCGATCGCCGAGCCGGGCAATCACCGTCTTGGCATAGCGCTGGTAGGCATAGGCCGTGGAACGCGCCGTCCATCCGCCGTCACCCATCAGCGCCAGCGGCAGGTCCCAATGATAGAGCGTTGCGAAAGCCTTGATATTGCGTGCTTTCAGGCCATCGACGAGACGATCGTAGAAATCCAGGCCCTTCTCGTTGATCGGGCCGGTGCCTTCCGGGATGATACGCGGCCAGGCGATCGAGAAGCGGTAGGCCTCGACGCCAAGGCTCTTGATCAGATCGAGATCTTCATCCAGACGGTTGTAGTGATCGCAGGCCGTGTCGCCATTGTCGCGGTTGTGCACCCGGCCCGGCATGTTGGAGAAGGCATCCCAGATGGACGGCTTGCGGCCATCGGCCTTGGTCGCACCCTCGATCTGGAACGAGGCCGTCGCCACGCCGAAAATGAAATCGCCGGGAAAGCGTGCTGCAAGGGTCTTGGGGTCGGTCATGGAATACTCCGGATGGACGGCATAACTGCAACGTTGCAGTAAAATGGTCTGTGAAAATGTCAACCGCGCGTTTTGCGAAACGCGGTAGGATTTGTTCGGGACAAAGATGCGATATTCATGTTTCAGGAAAAAGAATGGCTTCATAGTCCTGGACGCCATTCGGTATGTGCAGGATTTCGATCCTGTCTGCGCCGACTGTATAAAAGATCAGGTAGCCGCGATAAGGACGCCTTCGAACGCCGGAATTCGCGTAGCGCGGAACAAGCGGAAAAGCATGCGGCGATTGGGACAACCGCTCGCAGCGATCGATCAACTCCCGAACAAAGGTTACTGCACGCGCCGGGTTATCATGGGAGATATAATCCGCGATAGTCTCGATATCCGCCTCGGCTGCGTCGGTAAAAACGACGATCACGAATCGCCGTCTTTCATCCCACCTTCATATTTCGCGACAAGGCGTGCGAGCACATCCTTGGCAGGTTTCACTCGGCCAGCCTCTACATCCGCAAGCCCGCGGGCGATCGAAAGATCGAGTGCGGCCAGTCTCTTCTCGCGGTCCTCGATCATCCGGACACCTTCTCGCAGCACTTCGCTTCGAGACTTGTAGCGCCCGTTTGCCACCAGATCGGTCACATAGTCTTCCAAATGCTGCCCAAGGTTCGCGCTGCTCGCCATGCCCTTTCCTTTCTGCCAGCCAAGGAGACAATAATAGTTAGCATAACAGCAAGCGCGAACCGGATAAAGCCCGGCAGACTAAACCCTGATCCAGGCGCCGTTGCGCTTGGAAGACTGGACGCAGGCATCAACGAACACCATGCCCTTCATACCATCGTCGATGGTCGGATAGATGACAGCCGGATCGACGGCCTCGCCCTTACGCTTGGCGAAGATTGCACGGGCAGCCTCTGTGTATATGTTGGCGAAGCCTTCCAGATAGCCTTCGGGATGGCCGGATGGAATGCGGGAAACACGGGCGGCGGCGGCACCGGCACCGGCACCGGCGCGGGTAATCAGGCGCTTGGGCTCGCCGAACGGCGTGTACCAGAGGTAGTTTGGGTCCTTCTGGGTCCATTCGAGCCCACCCTTGGTGCCGTAGACGCGCACCATCAGACCGTTCTCGTGGCCGGGAGCAACCTGGCTGCACCAGAGCATGCCCTTGGCACGCTGGCCGTCCTTTTCCTTGAAGCGCATCATCACATGCGCATTGTCATCGAGCGCCCGGCCCTCGACGAAGCTGTCAAGATCGGCGGCAAGCTCCTCCAGCTCGAGACCGGACACAAAGGCGCCGAGATTATAGGCGTGGGTGCCGATGTCCCCGGTGGAGCCCCCGGCTCCGGACTTCGACGGGTCGGTGCGCCACGCAGCCTGTTTCTGGCCGGACTGTTCGATATTCTCGGTCAGCCAATCCTGCGGATATTCCATCTGGACCAGGCGGACGGCACCGATATCACCATTGGCAATCATTTCACGGGCCTGCCGTACCATCGGATAGCCGGTGTAGTTGTGGGTCAGCACGAACAGCGCGTCGCTTTCGTCCGCCAGCTTCTTCAGCTTGCGCGCATCCGAGAGCGTCGAAGTCAGCGGCTTGTCGCAGATGACGTGGATGCCACGCTTCAGGAATTCTTTAGCCGCGTCGTAATGCACATGGTTCGGCGTGACGATCGCAACCGCCTCGATACCGTTCTTCAGCTTGGCCTCTCGGATCGCCATGTCCTTGAAATCGGAATAGCTGCGGGCCGGATCAAGGCCGAGTTCGGCACCCGACGCCTTGGCTTTTTCCGGTGTGGACGACAGCGCGCCGGCCACCAGTTCGAAATGATCGTCGAGCCGAGCGGCCATGCGGTGGACGGCGCCGATAAAGGCGCCCGACCCGCCGCCGACCATGCCGAGGCGAATGCGCTTGTCTCGGGTTTCCGAAGAGCTTCCTTCGATGGGCATTGTGTTTCTCCCTTGAATTTCTGAGTTTGCGGAGGGCTACCCCGCCTCAAACGGAATGGTCTGAGCCTCAAAGCCCCAGCATGCGCCGGTTGGCTGCATCGTCCGTGCCGCTATCGGCAAAATCGTCGAATGCCTTTTCCGTCACTCGGATGATGTGATGCCTAACGAACTCGGCGCCTTCGCGCGCGCCGTCTTCCGGGTGCTTGAGCGCGCATTCCCATTCGACCACGGCCCAGCCGTCGAAGTCATTGGCCGTCAGTTTCGAGAATACGGCGCCGAAATCGACCTGGCCGTCGCCCGGTGAGCGGAACCGTCCGGCCCGATTGACCCAGCCCTGGTAACCGCCATAGACGCCCTGGCGTCCCGTCGGATTGAACTCCGCGTCCTTGACGTGGAACATCTTGATGCGCTCGTGGTAGATGTCGATGTTCTCCAGATAATCCAGGCACTGAAGGATATAGTGCGAGGGATCGTAGAGCATGTTGGCGCGAGGATGGTTGCCGACGCGATCAAGAAACATCTCGAACGTCACGCCATCGTGCAGATCCTCGCCGGGATGGATTTCATAGGCGACATCGACGCCGCAGTCTTCAGCATGATCGAGGATCGGCTTCCAGCGGCGCGCCAGTTCGTCAAACGCGGTCTCCACCAGACCGGCCGGGCGTTGTGGCCACGGATACATGAAGGGCCAGGCAAGCGCGCCGGAAAAAGTCGCATGCGCCTTGATGCCGAGATGCTGTGACGCGGTCAGCGCCATCTTCACCTGTTCGACCGCCCATTCCTGCCGCGCCTTCGGATTGCCGCGCACTTCCGGCGCCGCAAAACCGTCGAAAGCCTCGTCATAAACCGGGTTGACCGCGACCAGCTGGCCTTGGAGATGGGTCGAAAGCTCGGTCACTTCGATACCGTTTTCCCGTGCCTTGCCGGCAAATTCGTCGCAATAATCCTTTGAGGATGCGGCTTGTTTCAGGTCGATCAGCTGACTGGCCCATGTCGGGACCTGAACACCGATATAGCCGCAGTCTGCAGCCCATTTGGTGATGGAATCCCAGGAATTGAAAGGAGCGGCATCACCCGCGAACTGCCCGAGAAAAAGCGCCGGGCCCTTGATGGTCTTCATCTGTCGTCTCCTCCGTCGAAAGAATGACCGCTCGCCCCGGCCACTGAAACACTTTGAACCATCTCTGGTGTACGTACATCCGATAGTAATGGCTTGACCTGAAACGTTACAGGGAGACGGGAAACTAGCACGTTTGCGCCTACCGGCAATCTGCCTCAGATCAAATTTCAGAAAAACTCCCCGACAAAAAGCTGCCCGCAGCGTCATGCCACGGGCAGCTCAGATGTCAGGCCCGGATCAGAACGGTGAATCGGGGAAGTAGAAGTCCTTGGCATTTTCCTTGGTGACGAGCGTCGCGTCGATCGTATAGACGCCGCGAACCGGAACCTGACCGTAGAAATTGGCAACGGTCATCTCGAGCGCCGTACCGACCATTGCTGGCGGATAAAGCACATCGACCGGGATCATCTTGTCGCCGTCCATGACCTTCTTGATCATGTCCTTCGAGCCGGCACCGGCCACGACATACTGGATGTCGGTGCGCTTGGCCTGATCGATCGCCTGCAGCACGCCGACAGCCATATCGTCGTCCTGGCACCAGACCACGTCGATCTTCGGATATTTGGTCAGATAATCCTGCATGACCTTGAAAGCGTCGTCACGGTTCCAGTTGCCGAACTGACGATCGAGAACCTTCACATTGGAGCCTTCGATGCCCTTGTCGAAACCGTCCTGGCGCTGCTGATCGATCGGGATCGGCAAGCCCCGGATGATCACCACTTCGGCGTCCGGCGTGGTTGCCTTGATATACTCGCCGGCCGTCTGGCCGAGCGCCGGATTGTTGCCCGCCACATAGAGGTCACGGACCGTATTGTCGTTGACCGACGGTGCGCGATCGACGATGGCGACGAACGTGCCCTTGCTCTTGACTTCCTTGATGGCATTGACCAGCGGATCCGGATCGGATGGCAGGATCACGAGCGCATCGATGCCCTGGGTCTCGAGATCCTGTACGGCATTCGCCTGGCTGGCCGGATCCGGCGAGGTCTTGACGATGACGTTGAGGCCCGGATGCTGTTCCATCAATAGCTTTGCGACACGCTCGGCATGGAAGACCACACCGGACGTCCAGCCATGGTCGGCGGCCGGGATCGAAACGCCGATCGTGACCTTCTTTTCCTCCTGCGCGTTGGCGACGCCTGTCAGCGCCATCATGGCGACTGCGGCAACGCCGAATAGTCCTTTACGCATGTTCTCTCTCCCTAGCAGTTCAGGTCATTTTTCTTGAAGCGGGCGACCCATGGACCCGCCAGTTCACGATTTCCGTACCAGCGAGCGCTGAACGAGCATCGCAATGATGATGATCGAGCCCTGTATGGCGCCGATCAGATATTCGCTGATGAAGTTGGACAGCAGCATGATATTGCCGACCAGTTCCAGGATGAAGGCGCCGCAGATGGTGCCCCAGACCCGGCCCGCGCCGCCTTTCAGCGCCGTGCCGCCGACCACGACCGCGGTGATCGCCTGGAGTTCCCAGAGAATGCCCGTCGTCGCCGACGTCGAACCGAGGCGCGGTACGTAAAGAAGAACCGCAATGGCCACGCAAAGCCCCTGGATGACAAAGGCGATGGTGCGCACCCGATTGACCGGAATGCCGGAGTAGCGGGCGACATCGGCGCTGGAACCCACCGCCACCACATGCCGGCCGTACCGGGTTCTGTAAAGGATGAAGGCGGCGACGGCGGTCACGGCCAGAATGATGGCGATCGGCACCGGCAGGCCGAGGATGGAGCCGAAATAGACCGGGCGGTAAAGCTCCTGGAGCGCCGGCTCGCGCAAGGTGATCGCGCCCCCCTGCGACAGCCACGTCGTCAGGCCGCGGTAGATGCCCATCGTGCCGAGGGTGGCGATAAACGGCTCGATCCTGCCGACGGTGGTGATCAGACCGTTGGCAAAACCGCAGAGACCGCCCGCGACGATCGTAAACGCCATGGCAGCCGTCAGCATCAAGGCAGGGTCGGCGATAACGCCGGAATTCATGAAGATGATCATCAGGCTGGCAACGAAGGCGACCATCGATCCGACAGACAGATCAAGATCCCCCGACGAGATGACAAAGGTCGCGCCAACCGCGATGATCGCGATGAAGGCGCTACGGGTCGCGACATTCGCAAGGTTGTTGATGCTGATGAAATTCGGATTGACGAGCGCCCCGAGGATCAGAAGCAGGATCAAAGCCGCAAAGGGAGCTATGGCCCGAAGATCGACATCCCGCCAACTCCGGCGCCGTATTTCTCTTGTTTCCTCATTCACGTTCATTGAGTAACCCGCCTCCCGTCCCATTATCCCTGGGAACTCGCTTTTAATGCCTTTTCGCAGATACAAGCCGCGATCAGGCAACCGCCTTTTTCTTCAAACCGGCTGCATAACGCATGATTTCCTGCTCGGAAATTTCATCGCCCTCCAGCATCCCGACGATCCGTCCCTCGCGCATCACGGCCACACGCGTGCAAAGGCCGATGACCTCCGGCATCTCGGACGACACGACGATGATCGACCGTCCGTCGCGGGCCAGCGCCGAGATAAAATGATAGATCTGCTGCTTGGTGCCGACATCGATGCCCCGCGTCGGCTCGTCGATGATGATGACGTCCGGCTCGGTTTCCATGACCTTGGCAAGAAGCAGCTTTTGCTGGTTGCCGCCGGACATGCGGCGGGCAGCGATACTGCCGTCACGAACGCGGATATCGAAACGACGGCGGGCGCGCTCCAGGGCCGATGCCTCGCTTTTCGGGCTGAGGTAGCCAAACTTCCCGTGCCTGTCGAGCGACTGAAGTGTCAGGTTTGCCGTCATGCCGGAGTTGAGCAGAAGTCCCTTGGACTTGCGATCCTTGGTCATATAGGCGAGGCCGCAACGGTTTGTCGCGTGCACGTCGCCGGAGGACACGGTTTGCCCCTTGATGACAACCTCGCCGGACGCCCTGGCCCGCAAGCCGGCCACCGCCTCCATCAGTTCGGTGCGGCCGGATCCGATCATTCCGGAAAAGCCGAGGATTTCACCCTTGCGGACGGAGAAGCTTGCGTCCCTGACATAGCCGGTCGACAGGGATGTCACGTTGAGCATGATCTCTTCGTCAACATTGGGCTCGTTCTTGGCCGGATAGAGGCTCGAAAGCTCGCGGCCGACCATCAGCTGCGCGATGGATTCTCCATCGAGGACCGATGTGGGCGACGTCTTGATCCACTGGCCGTCACGCAGCACGGTCACCCGGTCGGTCAGTTCCATGACCTCGTCAAGCTTATGCGACACGAACACGAAGCTCGTGCCCTGATCGCGCAGCTTGCGCACCTGCTTGAACAGAAAACTGGTTTCCTCGCGCGACAGCACGGCGGTCGGCTCGTCCATGAACACCACCCGGGCATCCCGGCTGATCGCCTTGGCAATCTCAACCATCTGCTTGTCAGCAATCGACAATGTGCCGATCATCGCATTCTCATCGACATGCGACCCGAGCAGATCGAGAACGCGGCGTGTTTCGGAGCGCATATGGGTGCGATCGAGCATGCCGAAGCGCGTTACCTCGCGGCCGAGAAACAGGCTCTCGGTAACGGTCAGATGCTCCGCAAGATTGAATTCCTGGTGAATGATTACAATGCCGAGCGCTTCAGCCGCACCATTGGCGGGCAGCTTGACCGGCTGGCCGTCCAGCAGGATTTCGCCGGAGGTCGGCTCCTCGAAGCCCGACAGGATCTTGACCAGAGTCGATTTCCCAGCGCCGTTCTCGCCCATGAGCGCATGAATTTCACCAGCGCGAAGATCGAAATTGATACTGAAGAGAACCTGCACGCCGCTGAACGACTTGCTGATGCGTCTCGCGGACAACACGATGGTGTCGGCGGCCTCCGAAATCATAGCTCCTCCTGCGCGGCTCCCATCCGCTTCGACCTCTGTAAACCTTTACATTATGCATGTAAAGGTTTACATCGTTGGATACGGCAGAAAACCCGCAGGTGGGCTTTGACCTCCCGGGTAGTCTGTGTAGTGTCCGGCGCAGACCAGACCAAGGCGGACTGCATTGTCGAATTCCACGCCCGCAACGATTGAAGATGTCGCTCGGATCGCCGAGGTTTCCATCGCGACTGTCTCGCGGGCAATCCATATGCCGGAGAAGGTGGCGAACTCGACGCGGCTGAAGGTGAACCAGGCGATCGCCATCACCGGCTATACCACCAATGCCATGGCACGCAGCCTGAGGCTTGGTCGCTCAAACATGATTCTCGTCGTCGCGCCGGATATCGGCGATCCGAATTTTTCCAATATTCTCGTCGGGCTTGAAAACGAAGCGCGCGCTCACGGCTATGGCATCCTCATCGGCCACACGCAGAACGACGCGCAACGCGGCCTGGAATACCTGAAGTTCCTCAATTCGAACCAGGCGGCGGGGCTGATTCTGTTCACGGGAATTCTGCCGTTTGGTCATCAGACGATGACGGCGAGACTTCCGCCCAGCGTCGGCGTCTTCGAGCCGGTCTTCAATGGCGGCATTCCCTATGTCGGCGTCGATGACACCGAGGGCGCCCGCAAGGCTGTTGATCTCCTGCTGGCCGAAGGGCATCGAAAGATCGCCTTCATCGGCGATTCCCGCACGCGGCTTGCCTATAGCCGGCGGCGCATGGGCTACGAGGCGGGCCTGGATGCTGCAGGCGTCGGAGTGGAGTTGCGGACCGTTCTTGAGGGAGACGGCACCGTGGAAAGCGGCCGGCTGGCCATCGAGCAGCTTTTCATGCGCGACACCCTGCCCACCGCTTTCATGTGCGTCAACGACCAGACGGCGATTGGCGTGATGATCGGTCTCAGCGCCCGCGGTTACGATATTCCGGTCGATTTTTCGGTGACGGGTTTTGACGACGTGCCGCAGGCCGCCTTCATGTCGCCGGCGTTGACCACGATCCGCCAGCCACGCACGATGATCGGCAAGCACGCCATGGCCCTGCTGCTGGAACTCCTGTCCAACGGCCAGCCAGCCGAAACGGAAATTCTTCTACGCCCTGATCTCGTGGTGCGAAACTCGGTCGCGGCGCCATCGCGCCGGTGGATCAAGCGGTGACCTAACGTGAAGCGTAGGGATCTGTCTGCTGGGCCTGGGAGCTTGGGGTCGCACCGCGAATGACGGCTACCGGCCCATTGCGGACATTGCAAAAAAACAGGCAGCCTGCCGCCTTTACGACGACCGCCCTTCACGCACACAGCGTTACATAAGCTCTATATAAGTCCATCGACCATAAAAGCCCTTAGAGAGGAAGCCAGTTTCGCCCCTCCCGCCATCACATCTTTTTCTTTCCAACCGTGCATCCAATGGTCTTCGTAAGAAGTGGAAGTTGCATCAGGGATAGCCGAATCCAGCATTATTCCAACTATTTTTTTCATCTTGGCTGCGCAAAAACCGATCTGCCAAGAGGTATCCATGCCGTATCTTGGCAGTATAACCGCCAAGACGTCGGAATTGTTAAGTTGGTTCACAGCGGTCGCTCGAGTGATCAGCGGATAATCCTTCGGCATTCCAATATTTTCAGGAATGTACTTTCTCGGGAAAATAATTTCCTTAATATTTCCCGCCGTTGCTTTCTCCAGTTCGCTAATTCTAGGGTTTCGAAATGAGCCTGCTATATACACCCTATCTTCTGAATGATTTTCAATAAACTCCTCAAACGTCTCGTAGACTGGATAGGCTTTCCTCCCTGTCCAGTTGTGCATGAAGTTGTCAGTATAGGGACGGATATTCACTAATCTTTTAGTCTCGCGTGAACTATACGAGCCACACACACCGACAACAGTTTTTCCCGATCCCTCCGCAAACCCAATCTCCCACGCAGTATCCAATCCGTAATGGTCTACATCTACAACTATCGCATCTGATGACAAAATCGCGTCAACGCAAACTTGTCTTACTTTTGTTGCGCTTGTCGTCTCAGGTGAGGGGGTGCCTATGTGCTTTTTTACTTCATCGTAAGGCAATTTCACTGTTAAGCCGGCGCTTCCGAGTTTGGCAGCATACGCAGAGTTGGACTCAGTATTCTTGTGTGGTGCTGCGAAATATACAATCTTATCAATATCTTTTGAAATGCTAAATATCCGTTCTAATTGAGAATTCCTTTCATTAACGGAGAACAATTCTCCAAAGTAATAAAGGCAACTATCAGCAAATTTTGAATATATAAAAGGATCGTTTTTTGACAGATTAGAGAATCCATCTCTAATAATTTGCAGTGACCCATTTTGTCTTATCGCATCGAAAAGCAAAGACGCGGAGAAATTCTTATTATTTGTTAGATCGATAAAATCTGTGAAGTCTTTTCTGGATTTCTCGGGGTTCTTTTCATATCTACTGACAAAAGATATAAGTTTAGTGTATGCGAGCTTGTGAGCGGTTGGAACACGGATATTCTTTAAGAACTCGTCGCCTTTGGCTCTAAATTTGACACCGTCTTCAAGAAGGTTGCCCCAGGGAAGGTTGGGATATTCTCCCCTTTCCTCAACTTTGGGGCCAAAATATATTTTCATATTTTTCACTCTATGAGTGATTTGATAGTTTGGACGATAATCATCCCCCTTATTCTCAACGTCCCAATCTCGTGATGGATAAAGGTCACGCACCAGACGCATGACGGTACTAGCGTCACACACCAAGTCGATATCGCGAGAATCTCGCGAGTCCTGGTACTGTTGCACCGCCAGTCCCCCAATTAGAACTACAGGAGAATCCAGTAAATCATCTATTCTTTTCAACTCTTCTTTCGCTACCGCTCGATCTATATACCCGGCTACCATCAGCGCTACGCCCCAAACCCAAAGAATCGTATTCTTGGTTGTATCTATTAAGGTTTGCAAGTGGAATCAGATTCCAACGGCGACTTAGCTGGTTGATAAGTTTTTTAGATAAGCGAGGAGACCGCTCCTTGGTCAGCTATTGGCGCAAGGCTGCCGCTACTTCTCGCAACCGCTGGCACATCACATTGCCTCTTCTGGTCACAAAAGTCGGGAAACCTTCGCTCCCCGACTTCCTTTTTGAATATCAAGCCTGCGTCAAACGTAGCGGTTAACGACGTTTTCCAGCAGTTCCTGCTTGCCGGAGCGCGGCTGCGGGTTGACGTCCTTGGCTTCGACCCACTGCGCGATCTCGTCCAGCGAGTATCCGCCGCTTAACAGCTTCTGGCCCTCGGCCGAATCCCAGCCGGCATAGCGATCGGCCAGCGGTTGCGACAAGGCCTTGTCCTCGATCATCTTTGCAGCGGCCTTCAGTCCGCGGGCGCAGCAGTCCATGCCACCGATATGACCGATCAGCAGATCTGCCGGATCGAGCGACTGGCGGCGCAGCTTGGAATCGAAGTTGGTGCCGCCCGTCGTGAATCCGCCGCCTGCCAGAACATGGTAATAGGCCAGTGCCATTTCCGGGACATTGTTCGGAAACTGGTCCGTGTCCCAGCCGGACTGGTAATCGTTGCGGTTCATGTCGATCGAGCCGAAGATGCCAAGCGCATTGGCAAGCGCCAGTTCGTGCTCGAAGGAATGGCCGGCCAGGATTGCGTGGCCCTGCTCGATATTCAACTTCACCTCGTTTTCGAGGCCGTTCCTCTTCAGGAAGCCGTAGACCGTCGCGACGTCGTAGTCATACTGGTGCTTGGTCGGCTCCTGCGGCTTTGGCTCGATCAGGATCGTGCCCTTGTAGCCGATCTTGTGCTTGTACTCGACCACGAGGTTGAGGAAACGGCCGAGCTGGTCCAGTTCGCGCTTCAAATCCGTGTTGAGCAGCGTCTCATAGCCTTCGCGGCCGCCCCACAGGACATAGTTCTCGCCGCCGAGCTTCTGCGTCGCATCCATGCAGGTCTTCACGGTCGCCGCCGAGAAAGCGAAGACATCCGGGTCCGGATTGGTCGCGGCACCCGACATGAAGCGGCGGTGGGAGAAGAGATTTGCCGTGCCCCACAGCAGCTTGACGCCGGTGGCGGCCTGCTTCTCGGCAAAGTAATCGACGATTTCGTTGAGGTTCCTGGTGTTCTCGGCAAAATTCTTGCCTTCCGGGCGCACGTCGGCGTCGTGGAAGCAATAATAGGGCACGCCGAGCAGCTGGAAGAATTCGAAGGCGACATCCGCCTTCAGCTTTGCGGCTTGTATCGTTTCTTCGAACCAGGGCCGTAGAAAGGTCTGGCCACCGAAAGGGTCGCCGCCCGGCCAGGTGAAGGTGTGCCAATAGGCGACCGCGAAGCGCAGATGGTCTTCCATGCGCTTGCCCATGACGATCTCGTCCGGCTGGTAATGGCGATAGGCCAGCGGATTGGTGCTGTCGGGGCCTTCATACTTGATCTTGGCAATATCGCCGAAAAAGCCTGTGCTCATGGTTGTTTCCTCTCTGTTGTGTTGGGCGGATCAGTAGGCATCGCGGATCGCCGGATAGAGCCGGCGATAGCGTTGATAGGCATCCTCGTAGGCGCTGCTCAGTGCAGGTTCGGGATGAACGGTTTCAGCCGTCGCAGGGGCGGTGAAGACGGCCAGCGGATCGGTGCCTGTAGAGGCCACCAGCCCGAGGCGGGCCGCGCCGAACGCGGCGCCGAAATCGCCGTCGGCCGGAACGTCCACGGGAATGTCGAGGGCCGTGGCAATCGACTTCAGCCAGTAGCGCGACCGCGAACCACCGCCGATGGCGGTCACGCGCGACAAGCTTGTGCCCGCGGCCCGCAATGCCTCCAGGCTATCGCGCAGGGCAAAACTCACACCTTCGACAACCGCCTGGGTCAGCACGACGCGACTGCTTTCATGGCCGAGCCCGGCATAGACACCGCGAATGGCGGCATCGTTATGCGGCGTTCGTTCGCCCGAGAGATAAGGCAGGAAGGTCACGCCTGAGGGCGCCTTCAGCGTATCGCCCAGTTCCTTCGTCAGATCGGCGGCACTCTTGCCGGTGATGCCGGCATGCCAGTTCAGCGCATCCGTGGCCGACAGGATAACGCCCATCTGGTGCCAGGTGTTCGGCAGCGCGTGGCAGAAAGCATGGACGGCGCTTTGCGGATTGGGCAGATAGCTTGCATTGGCGGCGAAGAGAACACCGGATGTGCCAAGCGAAACGAAGGCGTGGCCCTCGCCGACCGTGCCCATACCGCAGGCGGAGGCGGCATTGTCCCCCGCCCCGCCGGCAACGACCACGCCCGGCCCCATGCCCCAGCGTGCGGCAAGATTGGTCTTCAGTGTGCCGCCCGCCTCTGTACCTTCGACAAGGCTCGGCATCTGCCGTTCCTGAAGACCGGTTGCGGCGAGCAGGCTGCCGGACCAGGCGCGCTTGCCCGTATCAAGCCAGGAGGTGCCTGCCGAATCGGACATTTCGGAAATATGTTCGCCCGTCAGCCACAGGCGCAGATAATCCTTCGGCAGGAGCACCCAGCGAACCCTGGAAAAGATGTCGGGCTCGTTTTCGGCGACCCAGACGAGTTTCGGGGCGGTGAAGCCCGGAAACACGATATTGCCGGTCAGAGCACGGAACTGCGGATCGGCATCGAGCAGGGCCGCCTGGGCCGCGCTGCGCGTGTCGTTCCACAGGATACAGGGCCGCAGCACCTGATCCTCGTTATCAAGCAGCGTCGCGCCGTGCATATGGCCGGAGAGGCCAATGCCCTTGACCGCGGAAAGCTCCGCCGGATGCGCGGATTTGAGGCCGGCGATCGCGTCCTCCGTCGCCCGGATCCAGTCTGCCGGATCCTGTTCCGACCATCCCGGCTGTGGACGCGATACGTCCATGGCCCCCGACGCCGAGCCGACGATGCGCTGATCGCCGTCGATCAGAAGCGCTTTCACGCCGGATGTGCCGAGATCGATTCCCAGATACATCATGGTCTCCCTGGTTTTTTGCCCGCTGCGGGCTGTTGGTGTGTGCCGTCCTGCCGCAACGGGAAGGTTGCGTCGCCATTCTCGTCGAAGGGCAGATTGTCCTTGAGGAAAATATCCAGCCGGATGCGCTCCTGCGCACCGATCATGTCGACACCGTCGGCTTTGGCTTTCAGAACCCGGATGGCGCTGCGCACTTCATGGCCCGCATCCTGATTGAGGATCGCGTCAATCAATCCATCGTTGACCGCCCGGCGCGTATGGGGCGTAAGCTCATGCGCTATGACGCAAAGGCCTCGGCCCCTTGCGTATTTTTCGAGTGCGGCGATCAGGCCCCTGTTGCCGGCGCCGAAGCTGTAGATACCGGCAATATCGGGCGATGCCGCCAGCGCTTGCCGCACCAGTTGCTCCACCAGAACCGGGTTGTCCTGCCCTTCCATGACGGGCAACACATGGTGGCTGGAGAAATGCGCCTGCATCACATCGCTGAACCCGCCAAGCCGCTCACGATGATCGCGCACCAGCATGGAACCCGCCAAGGTGGCCACGGAGCCGGAACGCCCGCTCAAAAAGCGGCCCATCAACCCGGCGGCGGTACGACCGGCCGCAATATTGTCGATGCCGGTAAAATGATCGCGACGCGAATCCGGAAGGTCGGATACGAGCGTCACCACCGGAATGTGTTCGGCCCGAAGGCGCTCGATCGCCTCGCGAACGGCGTCCGATTCGACGGCAACGACTGCCACGCCGGCGGGATCTGCCCGGCGCGCATCGTCAAGCGCGCTGGCCAGGGCAGTCGCATCGAACGCAGGAACCGTTACCACGGAGATCTCCGTGCGCTCGGTCGATGAACGGGCCATCGCCGCCCGCACCTGCTGTTCCAGGCCGCGCATGAAGGAATTGTCGCCGGCCGGAAGAATGAAGATCAAAGCGTAGGTGCGGCCTTTTGCGAGATTGGCCGCTGCCAAGTCACGGACATACCCGATGCGGGCAATGGCATCCTCGACCTTGTCGCGCGTGATCCCACGCACGCCCGGCCGCTGGTTCAACACCCGGTCCACGGTGGCAAGGCTGACACCTGCCGCGGCAGCAATATCGTGAACGGTCGGGCGCATGTCTTCCTCCGGCCGAAAGCCATAGAGGAATTTCTGATGTACGTAAATCAGAAATTTAAGCTGAGTGCAGTTGTCCTTCGATCAGGCGAATTTCTTGCTGAATGCATTGGTGAAAGTGATGTCACCTTCCTCCCCCGCAGCGTGCGCCAACACGATATCCATGCCTCGATCTGTGACATGGACAAGGGCGAAGCCGCCCATATAGCTTGCCACGGGCTTGATCAGATCGAGCCCTTCGGCCGTATAGATCATCGGCGTCTCATGCTCATGACCGTGGAACAAACCAGCGACATTAGCCCTTGAGCACCGACAACAGGGCGGCGCGTTCGGCATCGCTCCACCAGTGAGGGTGACCGTCGGGCGTATCATCAAAAGTCATCTTTGCCGCGTCCCATTTCTCGAGCGAGAACCTGTCCCAGCCATAGTGCTGAAACAGGATGACCGGACGTCCGTCGGCGGCGGAATTGGCAAGATCCCGCTTCAGCCATTCGAGCCCGCTGATCGCACCCTTGCCGGTGTCGCCGCCGAAGCGCTGCATCTGGACGAGGTGCAGCCCGCCCCAGTCCCAGGAGTAATTGTCGGACTCGATGTCGTAGTTACTGACAGCAACCGGCGGCTTGTAGAATACGGTCCGGCGGTGATTGAGTTCGACATAGTCGCGCATTTCGCGCCGGTACCAGTCGATATCTGGCGGCGCGCCATCCTGATCGAGATCGTGGTTTCCAAGGCCGTTATATACAGGATAGCGGACACGGTCGGGGCCTGTCCCCTGCTGGTAGCGGCTTGAGAATTGAAGGAGCTGGTGACCTTCTCCCGGAACCTTCACCTGACCGCCGCCGTCATCCGTCATGTCGCCGCCGATGACGATGCCGAGCGGCGTGGCAATCTGGCGGCCGGCGCTCGCAAGTCCTGTCGGCACAACGGCGATGTCTTCCGGCCAGCGGTATTCGGGAATTCGATTCAGCGCCGCGACATGGCGCAGAAGATTGGCGTCGGTCTTGCCCTCCTGCTGGCAATCGGGATTGAGCGCATCGGCCGATATCAGACAGGCATGGATGTCCGATATGAACACGAAGGTCACGTCTATCGGCGGCCAATTGCCCGGCGATGCAGCGGAGACAGCCACCGGCCGCATCAACGGTAGAATGCCGGACCCGATAAGACCGGCAAGGAAGCGCCGCCGGGACGGTTGGTTGGCTTTGTTTCGGCTCATGTCAATATCCTGGACGTTGAGGATATTCTGACCAAGGAATGAAGCGCCGTACAGCCCATTCCGAAACATTGCTTCCCGTCAGTGGCCGCCTGCGTCTGCCGGAGGGGCCGCCTGCGGCTTCTTGATGAGAAAAGCGCAGGCGACCAGCGCGCCGAACAGGAAGGTCAGGATCACGAAGACGTCAATGAACGACAGGATGGTTGCCTGTTGCTGCACCATCCCGGACAGCTTCTGGATGGCGATCGTCGCACCATCGAGGCCGTTGGAATTGTACTTTGCCGTCAGATCGCGAAGCTGGTCCATGGCTTCCGGGTTGCCCCACTGCACATGTTCCTGCAGGCGGGCGTAATGCTCCTCCTGACGCTGGGTCAGGATCGTGTTGATTGCGGCAAGGCCGACGGCACCGCCGAGATTGCGGGTGAGGTTGAACAAACCGGAAGCTCCGCGAACCCGCTCCGCCGACAAGGTGCCGAGTGCAACATTGTTGATTGGCACCATGCAAAGCATTAGGCCGCAACCGCGCAGGATCTGTGGAACCAGCAGCTCGTAGAAATCCCAATCTGCCGTCAGATGGCTCATCATCCACGTGCCGGCCGCAAAGCTTGCAAAGCCGATGGACATCATGACACGCGGGTCCAGCTTGGTCGAGAGCTTGCCCGCAATCGGCGCCGTGCAGAACATGGCAAGCCCCGACACGAACATGGTTTCGCCGATCATGAGAGAATCATAGCCGCGAATGCGCCCGAGATAGAGCGGGTAGAGATAGGTCAGCCCGTAAAGCCCGATCCCCATGATGAAGGAGAAGAGCGAACCGAACGCGAAGTTGCGGTTGGCGAAAGCCCTGAGATCGACAATGGGAAACTCGACGTTGAAGGCCCTATAAAAGAAGACGAGCGCACCGATGGCCGAGGCGATCGCACCCATGAAGATATATTCGTCGCTGAACCAGTCCTTGGCGTTGCCTTCTTCCAGGACATATTCGAGACAGCCGAGGAAGACTGCCATCGACAGCAGCCCCCACCAGTCGAACTTCTTCATCAGGCTGAACTGCGGCTTGTCGAAATCGATGAAATTCCAGGTGACGATCGTGACGATGATTCCGGGAATGACGTTGACCAGGAACAGCCAGTGCCAGGAAAAGGCGTGGCTCAGGTAGCCACCAACCGTTGGGCCGATGGTCGGCGCCAGCGTTGCGACGAGGCCGATGATCGGCGAGACGATACTGCGCTTGGATGGCGGGAAGATCGTGAAAGCAGCGGCGAACACTGACGGGATCATGCCGCCGCCGATAAAGCCCTGCAGGGCGCGGTAAACGATCATCTGGTCGATATTGGTCGCTGTTGCGGCGAGCGCGCTGGCAAGGGTGAACCCGGCGGCCGAAACGGAAAAGAGGATGCGCGTCGAGACCACGCGGGCGAGCGTTCCCGACAGCGGGATCATGATCACTTCGGCGATCAGATAGGCGGTCTGCACCCAGGCGACCTCATCCGAGCCGGCGCTGAGGCCCGCCTGGATTTCCGCAAGCGAGGCCGATACGATCTGGATGTCGAGGATTGACATGAACATGCCGAAGACCATCGCGAAGAAAGCGATGAGCCGCTTTGGGTCCATTCGCTCCTCTGCGCCGGCGTTGGAAACCGGCATTGTTCCTGCAGTCGCCGTGGCGGCCATGGTCTAGCTCCCGCATTTCCCTCGAACAGAGAGCGGCTTATTTGATATGAGACACCGGGGTAAGCGACGATGCGCTATGGGTTATTTGATGGATGCGACGGCCTTCTGCTGCGGTGCCGTTCTGGTATCGACGTCCACGACGACGCTTAAGCCTGCACGCAAGCGCCCTGTTTCCAGAACTTCCTTCGGCAGGACGATGCGAACCGGCACGCGCTGGATGACCTTGGTGAAATTGCCGGTGGCGTTTTCAGCAGGAAGCAACGAGAAAACCGAGCCGGAGGCCGGCGAGATCGACTGAACCGTCCCGACGATCGGTTCCTCATCAAAGGCATCCACATGAATGTTGACCTTCGAACCCGGGACCATGTGGGCGATCTGCGTTTCCTTGAAGTTCGCGTCGATGTAGAGCTGATCGACAGGAACAAGGGCCGCCAGCCGCTGACCGGCAGAGACCAGATCGCCGTCCTGAACCGCAAGATTGCCGATAACGCCATCATAAGGCGCCTTCAGGACCGTGAATGCGAGATCGCGTTCGGCCTTCTGGCGTGCCAGCTCCAGCGAGCGGATGGTGCTTTCAGCTTCCGCGCGCTGGGCGACAAGTACCGAAATATTCGCATTGGCCGTGGCGATGCTGGCATCGGCTCCGACGAGGTTCGCCTTGGCCTGATCAAGCGCGACCGTGGCGCTGTCCAGAGAGGCGACCGAACCGACAGCTTTGGACTGGAGGTCGCTGGCGCGCTTGAATGTGATGTCTGCGCCGCGAACGGCAGCCTCGAGCGCCGTTTTTTGCGCCTGCGCTTGCTGAACACTGGCCTTGGCGCCAGCAATCTGTGCGTCGAAGCGCTGCAGTGACAGTTTTTCCGTGTCGATCTGCGCTTGCGCTTGCTCGGCTGGGATCCGGTAATCCTCCTTGTCGAGCGTGATCAGCGGATCGCCCGCCTTCACATGCTGATTGGCGACGACATTGACCGTTTCGACATAGCCTGAGACCTTCGGCGAGATCGAAGCGATATCGCCCTCGACATAGGCATCATCCGTGGAAATCATGAAACGGCCGTTGGTCCACCAGTCGTAGCCGTACCAACCGCCGGCGGCGACAACCGCGATGGCGATGAGCGGAAGCAGAAAATTGCGCCGCTTCGGCGTCGGCTTTTCGGCTGTTGCCACGGCGACAGCCGCCTGCGCTTCGGGCTCGGCTGCAGTCTTTGCCAGAGGGGCTGGAGCCGAATCGTTCTTGACGTCGAAGTCATCGCCCACCGGGCGAACATGGGCAGCGCCTGTTTTGCTTGAAACTGACATGTCGCGCCGTTCGTCCTTCTGAATTAATTAAACCGAACCGTTCGGTTCGATTGACATAAGGCGAATGAAGCCGCATATCAAGTGAAATCGAACCAATTGGTTCGGAAAGTTTATACGGAACAAGAATGGCCGCTCAGGACGAGAAATTGGCTGAAAAGAGCAACACCGCGACCTTCCCGGGCGACGCTTATCTTCTTTCCGGACGTCGTGCCGCCGGTGAAGATCCGGCCAAGCGCGAACAGATCATCGAGGGTGCCAAACGCGTCTTCATGAATGTCGGCTTCGACGCCGCCAGCATGAACGATATTACGCGGGAGGCCGGCGTCTCCAAAGGCACGATCTACGTCTATTTCCAGAACAAGGAAGACCTGTTTTCGGCAATGATCGAGAACGAGCGCGCTCTTTTTCTTGCAACCGTGCGAACGGTGCTGGCTGCCCATGAGGACGTCGAAGCCGGGCTTTACAAATTCGGCGTCAGCTTCGTCACCCATATGACCGGGGAAAAAGTCATCAACGCGATGCGCATCGTTCTTGGTGTCCGCGACCGTATGCCCGATCTATGCCGCCGTTTTTTCAAGGGCCCCGAAAACCTGCGTTCGGTGCTGTGCGATTTCCTGGAGCATCAGGTCGCTACGGGCAGCCTTAAAATTGATGACCTGGACCTGGCAGCAGTCCAGTTTCTCGACCTCTCCAGCGGTAGCTTCTTCAAGTTTCGTCTCTTTGGAACCATGGAAACGCCGCCACCGCCGGAGGAAATCGATCGGGTCATCAGCGGCGCTGTCCGCGTCTTCATGGCTGCCTACGGGGCGCAGCCGGCAAGAACAGGCTGATGGCCGCCGCGGCGGTCTCGCGAAAATCCGCATTCCGGCGATGAGTTAACAGTAATCAGGCCGTCCCGAAGGCACGCCGCGCTTGCCAAGGCATCAATTCCGCATACATAAGGGCACTCGACCTGCCGCCCGCGCCAACCCTGGTTACGCTGCTTTTCCTTATGTGCCTTGGAATCCTGGAAGGAACCACTCAGATGCAGGACATCATGCTGCTGATTCAAGATCCGACAGCCTGGATCGCGTTGATCACCTTGATTGTCATGGAGGTTGTTCTCGGCATCGACAACCTCATTTTCATCTCCATTCTGACCAACAAGCTGCCAGCGGAAACACGTGAAAAAGCGCGGCGCATCGGCATCGGGCTTGCCTTGGTCATGCGGCTCGGGCTGCTGGGCACTGTCGCCTGGATCGTGCAGTTGACAGCGCCCGTTTTTGAACTCTTCGGCCACGGCTACTCGTGGAAAGACATGATCCTGATCGCCGGCGGCCTTTTCCTCGTCTGGAAGGCGACCAAGGAAATCCATCATAATGTCGATCCGCAGGACCATGAAGAAGACTTCATCGCCAACTCGGCGACGACGACCTTTGCTTCGGCCATTGGCCAGATTCTCCTGCTCGACCTCGTCTTCTCGATCGACAGCATCATCACGGCCGTCGGCATGACGCCGCACCTGCCGATCATGATTGTCGCGGTGGTCTTTGCCGTCACCGTCATGCTCGTCGCCTCCGGCCCGCTGGCCCGGTTTATCGAAAAGAACCCGACAATCGTCATGCTCGCCCTCGGCTTCCTCCTGATGATCGGCACGACGCTGATCGCCGAAGGTGCGGGCTTCCACGTTCCCAAAGGCTATATCTATGCGGCGATGGCCTTTTCGGCGCTGGTGGAAGTGCTCAACATGTTCTCACGCCGCAAGCGTCAGAAAGACAAGATTCCGAAACACTGACAATTTGTATCCGGCCTGTACATGAAAAGGAGCGCGGCCACGGCTGCGCTCCTTTTCATGTAGACGAACCGTGATGCCGGGCGGCGCAGACGTTTTCCTTGACGTCCGCTTTTGAATATGGTCTCACGCCAACCAAATGGAACTCCCGGAATTTTCCGCCTTTTCAGGCGTGAATCGGGCATTTCCTTCCCATAATTGCATGCGCCTTCGCATCCGGCAAAATCGTCTCCGGTCGTAAGGCCAAACACGTCAGACACGGGCCAGGATCATGACAGACAGACCAGTCCGGGTGCGCATAGCACCTTCCCCCACCGGCGAACCACATGTCGGCACGGCCTATATCGCGCTGTTCAACTATCTCTTCGCGCAGAAACAGGGTGGTGAATTCATCCTGCGCATCGAGGACACCGACGCCACCCGTTCGACGCCCGAATTCGAGACCAAGGTGCTGGACGCGCTGAAATGGTGCGGCCTGAAATGGTCGGAAGGCCCGGATATCGGCGGCCCCTACGGCCCCTACCGCCAGAGCGACCGCAAGGATCTTTACAAGCCTTACGTCGAAAAGATCGTCGCGGCCGGCCACGGTTTCCGCTGCTTTTGCACGCCTGAGCGGCTGACGGAAATGCGCGAAGCCCAGCGCGCTGCCGGCAAGCCACCGAAATATGATGGCCTTTGCCTTCACATCGCGGCTGAGGAAGTCACGAGCCGCGTCGCAGGTGGCGAGCCGCATGTCGTGCGCATGAAGATTCCGACCGAGGGCTCCTGCAAATTCGTCGATGGGGTCTATGGCGAAGTCGATATCCCGTGGGATGCGGTCGACATGCAGGTCCTGCTGAAGGCCGATGGCATGCCGACCTATCACATGGCCAATGTCGTTGACGACCATCTGATGAAGATCACCCATGTGGCGCGCGGCGAGGAATGGTTGTCCTCTGTGCCCAAGCACATTCTGATTTACCAGTATCTCGGCCTCGAACCGCCGGTTTTCATGCATCTCTCCCTGATGCGCAATGCCGACAAGTCGAAGCTGTCGAAGCGGAAGAATCCGACCTCCATTTCCTATTATTCGGCCCTCGGCTATCTGCCGGAGGCGCTGATGAATTTCCTCGGCCTGTTCTTCATTCAGATCGCCGAGGGCGAGGAAATGCTGACCATGGACCAGCTCGCCGAAAAATTCGATCCGGCCAATCTCTCCAAGGCCGGCGCGATCTTCGACGTGCAGAAGCTCGACTGGCTGAACGGCCGCTGGCTTCGCGAAGGCCTGAGCGAAGACGAATTCGCCGCCCGTGTGCTGTCCTGGGCGATGGAGAACGACCGGATCAAGCAGGGGCTCAAACTGTCGCAGTCGCGCATTACCAAGCTCGGCGATCTTCCCGACCTCGCGGGCTTCCTGTTCAAGTCCGATCTGGCACTCGATGCCTCCTCCTTCGCCAAGGTGAAATCCTCGCCTGAGGAGCTGGTGGTAATTTTCAACGAAGTGCAGCCTTCGCTTGAGAAGATCCTTGAATGGAACGTGGAGTCCATCGAAGCCGAACTGCGGGCCGTCGCCGAACGACTTGAGAAAAAGCTCAAGGTCGTTGTTGCACCGCTCTTCATCGCGGTGTCTGGCTCGTCGCGCTCCCTACCGCTGTTCGATTCCATGGCCGTCCTTGGCCGCTCGGTCGTGCGTCAGCGCCTGAAGGTCGCGGGCCAGGTGGCGGCGTCAATGGCCGGTAGCGGGAAATGACGCTTCCTGTTCTCCCCGGCGGGGAGACGTGCCGAGCAACTGCGAGGCGATAAGGGGGCGTAGGCGAAGTTGGCCCCCTCATCCGGCGCTTCGCGCCACCTTCTCCCCGCTGGGGAGAAGAGGGAGTGTGTCGCAGCCCTCGAATTGAAAAAAATGAAAGCCCTATCGAAGGCGAGCCCTATGACCGACACCAAGACCGAAACCACCCTCTCCTCCGACGTCACCGAAGTGCGCGCGCAAAAACTGAAAATGCTGCGCGAAAAAATCGGCGACGTCTATCCCGCGCATTTCCACCGCACGATCACCAATGCGGAACTGGCAGCGAAATACGAGAGCCTGGAAGCGGATGTCGTGACGGACGATGTCGTGACCGTGGCCGGCCGTGTCTATTCCTCGCGCAATTCAGGCATGTTCATGGATATCCATGATGCCGGGGCCAAGATCCAGATCTTCTCCCACAAGGATACGACACCGGAAGACGCCCGTGCGCTGCTGCCGCTGATCGATATCGGCGATATTATCGGAGTAACCGGCGTGGTCCGGCGCACCAAGCGCGGCGAACTGTCGATCAACGCGCAAGAAATCATCATGTTGACGAAGGCGCTGTTGCCGATGCCGGAAAAGTGGCACGGCCTGTCCGATATCGAGCAACGCTATCGCAAGCGCCACCTCGACATCATGACCAACGAGGAATCCAAGCTCCGCTTTCGGCAGCGCTCGCAGATCGTTTCCGGCATCCGTCGTTTCATGGAGAATGACGGCTTCATGGAAGTGGAAACACCGATGCTGCATTCGGTCTACGGCGGCGCAACCGCCGAGCCGTTCAAGACCCATCACAATACGCTGAAGCTTGACATGTATCTGCGCATCGCGCCGGAGCTGTACCTCAAGCGGACGCTGGTTTCGGGCCTCACCGACAAGGTGTTCGAGATCAACCGCAATTTCCGCAACGAAGGCGTTTCGACACGGCACAATCCCGAATTCACCATGATGGAATGCTACTGGGCCTATGCGGACTACGAGGACATCATGGACCTCGTGGAGCGGCTTTTCTCGGATCTGGCAATGAAAATCCATGGTTCGACGGAGTTTGCCTTCGGCGACAGGGAAATCTCCTTCAAGGGCCCGTTCAAGCGGGTTCCCATGCCTGACGCCGTCAAACAAGCGACCGGCATCGACTTCCTGGCCATCAAAACCGACGAGGAAGCCCGTGCCGCTGCCAAGGCTGCCGGCTTCGAGGTCGAAAAGGACGCAACCTGGGGCGAGTGTCTGGCCTTTATATTCGAGGAAAAGGTCGAGCAGACGCTCATTCAGCCGAGCCATGTCACGCATTTCCCGAAGGATATCTCGCCCTTTGCTAAGGAAGTGCCCGGCGAGCCGCGCCTGGTCGAGCGCTTTGAGACCTATTGCAACGCCTGGGAAATCGGCAACGCCTTTTCCGAACTCAACGACCCCGAAGAGCAGCGCGCCCGCATGGTCGAGCAATTGACGCAGGCCCATGCCCGCGGCGAAAAGGCAAAGCAGCTCGACGACGAATTCCTCGACGCGATCGACCAGGGCATGCCGCCCGCCGGCGGCCTTGGCATCGGCGTCGACCGGCTGATCATGCTTTTGACCAATGCCCCGTCGATCCGCGATATCATTCTTTTCCCAGCTCGCCGTAACAAGGCAGACTGAGCGAAAAGAGCAAAAGCGCTGCCTTTGAGAGGTGGCGCATCTCGTTCAATGGAACTTTTTCCCTCCTCACGCGTTATCAGACCGCAGAATTTGGAAGGGGACCCTCCATGCTCAAATGGGCTTTGATCTTTCTTGTTATCTCGCTGATCACCGGCTTCCTGGGCTTTTCCGGCGTATCGGCGGCAACCGCAACGATTTCGAAAATCCTGTTCGCAATCGCGCTGATCATCTTCCTGATCTTCGTGGTGCTGGCCTTCATGGCCGGCAGCGCTGTCGTCTAGCGGTTTCCAGCCGCCGGACGCTGGCTCACCCGTGTCGCTGGCTTACCCGTGTCAATGCCCGGTCGGTTCTTGCTCGGGCGTTTCGGGCGCATGTTCAGCGGCGGCCTCCGCCTTATCGTCGCCCAGAACCATGGTCAGCATTTTTCCAAAAAAACCGGGCTCTGCGGCAGCGTTCTCAGAGCCTGTACCAGTGTCATGCGATGGCTCTTCCGGCGCAGCCTCCCCGTGCGTTTCAAGCTCCGCCGGTTCGCTCTCTGCAGAATGATCGGGCTGGCCGGCGGTTTTTCCATGGGCGTCGGTTTCTCCATGGGCGTCGGACGCTGGCTCGGCCGCGCCATGGGCCGCCGCTTCGGCCGCGGCCATAGGATCCAAGCAATCCGACCTGTCGTTCATTTCGGTCATCATGGCCTGTATATCGGCCAAGCCGAGTTCGACCTGCTTGCCGTGAAACAGGCCCGCAGTATTGGCCTTGCCTTCTTTGTATCGGCCGATGAAGGAAGCGCTCATTCCCGTGATCAGGGAGGGATCGGGAGCAAACATCACCTCAGCGCCGATAGCGAGCCCGCGTCGGGCCGCCCTGTCGTGAGGGCCATCGGCCTCAAGCACGACGACATGGTAGAGATCGGCTTTCTCACTGTTGGCGAGCAGCCCGCTGATGCGCAACCCCGTCCGGATGCGATCGGTGCCACCGGCAGAATCCGTGCTGATATATTTGCGGATCCAGCGCTGTCCATTGCGCCGCATTTTCAGTGTTTCCACCGTCGTGCAACCAAGACCAGACGCTGAGGTTCCTCCTTCATCGCCGGCACCAAGCAGGCTGTCCCTTGCAGAATAGATTGCGAACGCCCCGGAAGCGCCGCACAAAAGCAGCACGCCGGAAACGGCAAGCATAACCTTCCGGGGAAGCCTGATTTTCCGAACGAGAGATTTCATATGCGCCGCACCGACATTCACCGATTGAAGACTGAACCGCTGCAGTCTAGTCGAGCGACGTTTCAGAAAGTTTAAACCATGTGATAACGCATATTATTCGAACGACCCTCAGCCCAGGCTTCCTGCTTTGAAGGCCGGGGACGGTATGGTTGACTTTGCCATTCCATCCGCCTTCACTCGCACTTCCGCTCCAAGAAAGAAAAAATGCATCATGCATAAGGTAATTTTCGATACGGACCCCGGCGTAGACGATGCTATGGCATTGCTGTTCCTGCATAATCATCCTCTGATCGACCTGATCGGCATTACCTCCGTTTTCGGCAACGCCTCGATAGAAACGACGACGCGCAACGCGCTCTATCTGAAGCAGCAGTGGAACATTGCGGCCCCGGTCGCCATGGGCGCCGATGAAACCCTTGATCCGTCGCGGCCCCATGTGGATTGGCCCAAAGGCATCCACGGCGACGATGGCCTGGGCAATATCGGCGTGCCGGAGACGATCGATCTGGCTTGCGATCCGCGTCCGGCCCATCGGTTCATCATCGAGACCGTGCGCGCCCATCCGGGCGAGGTCACACTCGTTGCAGTCGGCCGCATGACCAATCTGGCGCTCGCTTTGCGGGACGATCCGGATATTGCAGTTCTCGTCAAGGATGTCGTGATCATGGGCGGCGCTTTCGACATGCGCGGCAACATCACGCCGGCTGCCGAAGCCAATATTCATGGGGACCCCGAAGCTGCCGATGCGGTGATGACGGCACCCTGGCCGGTTGTCGTTGTCGGCCTCGACGTCACCGAGCAGACGGTCATGACGAGAAGCCGGCTGGCGGACATCGTCGTACAGGGAGGATCCCCGGCAAAGCTGCTGTCGGACATTTCCCAGTTCTATATCGATTTCTATGAGCAGCATGTGGAAGACGGCATGGTCGTGCATGACAGTTGCGCCTGCGTCTATGTGGTGGCGCCGGAACTGTTTACGCTGCGCAGCGGCTCCATCCGGGTCGTCTGCGGCGGCATAGCCGACGGGCAGACCATCCAGAAGGCCGACGATCATCTCTTTCCGCCCAACGCCTGGGACAACCTGCCCAGCCAGAATGTCTGCGTGGGCATCGATGCCGAGGGCGTTCTCGATCTCCTGTCAAAGACACTGGCGCTTGCACCTTCGGCAGCCTGATCGCAAAAAATCCACTCATTTGGCTGGCAGTTGCAGAATTGCCGGCTATCTTTCGCTTTATGAAACCCGAAACGCTCCTTTACCCTACCCCCAGGGGCCTTTTTTGCGAAAAGGGCAGCTTTTATATCGATCCCGTCCAGCCGGTCGAAAAGGCGCTGATCACCCATGGCCATGCGGATCACGCGCGGGCGGGCCATACCCATGTGATGGCCACGCGGCAGACGCTTGACATCATGCGCATCCGCTATGGCGAAGCGTTCTGCCAGACGATGGAGGTCGCCGATCTCGGCAAACGCATGACGATCGGCGATGTCACGGCAAGTTTTCACCCTGCCGGCCATGTTCTCGGCTCGGCGCAAATTGCGGTGGAGGCTGGCGGAACGCGCATTGTCGTCTCCGGAGACTACAAACGCCGGCGCGATCCGACCTGCCTGCCATTCGAGCCGGTCGCTTGCGACGTCTTCATCACCGAGGCGACTTTCGGGCTTCCGGTCTTCCATCACCCCGACGATCGCGGCGAAGTTGCCAAGCTGATGACGTCGCTGCGCCAGTTTCCCGAACGATCGCATCTGGTTGGCGCTTATGCTCTGGGCAAGGCGCAACGGGTTATAGCTCTCCTGCGGGAAGCCGGACATGACGCGCCGATCTTCATCCATGGCGCGCTCACCAAACTCTGCGATTACTATGGCCAGCAGGGGATCGATCTCGGCGACATCCGTCCTGCAACTTTGGAAGCCAAGGCCAAGCAGTCCTTCGCCGGGGCAGTCGTTATCGGTCCGCCCTCCGCCTTCGCCGACCGATGGGCGCGGCGCTTTCCCGATCCGGTCTCCATCTTCGCTTCCGGCTGGATGCTGGTGCGCCAGCGCGCCAAGCAGCGCGGCGTCGAACTGCCGATGATCATTTCAGATCACTGCGACTGGGCTGAACTGAAGGATACGATTGCCGAGATCAACCCCGGCCAGGTCTGGGTGACACACGGCCGGGAGGAAGCACTCGTGCGCTGGTGCGAATTGCAGGGCATTGCCGCACGGCCGCTGCATCTGGTCGGTTACGACGACGAGGGGGAATAGCCGATGCGTGCTTTCGCCGAACTGCTCGACCGTCTTGTCCTCACCCCCCAGCGAAATGCCAAGATAAAACTGATGGCGGATTATTTCCGCACGGCGCCGGATCCAGACCGCGGCTACGCGCTGGCCGCAATCGCCGGTACGCTAACCCTGAAAACCGTCAAGCCGCAAATTCTGCGGCAACTGGTGCTCGAACGTCTCGATGAAGTACTGTTCCGCTATTCCTATGACTATGTTGGAGACCTGGCGGAGACTATCTCCCTGGTTTGGGAACGCGCGCCCGACAGCAAGGCGGCGCCCGCCGATCTCTCGCTGGGCGCCGTCATGCGCCAACTGGAAGTCGTGGGTCGTGCCGATGTCCACGCTCTGGTGCGCAATCTTCTCGACCAGTTTGACGGTTCAAGCCGCTATGCCTTTCTCAAGCTGATTACCGGCGGCCTGCGTATTGGCGTGTCTGCCCGCCTCGTCAAGCAGGCGCTTGCCGATATGGGCAATGTCGAGATCGGTGAAATCGAGACCCTCTGGCACGGACTTTCACCACCCTACGCCTCGCTCTTCCAGTGGCTCGGCGGCACGTCGGACAAGCCGAAGCTCGACATGCCAGCCGTCTTCCACGCGGTCATGCTGGCGACGCCGGTGAACGACAATGACCTCGCCAGCCTTGACCCGAAGGACTTCGCCGCTGAATGGAAATGGGATGGCATTCGTGTTCAACTTGCCAATATCGGCGGTACGCGCCGTCTTTATTCCAGAAGCGGCGACGATATTTCCACAGCCTTTCCCGATATTCTGGAGGCTGCGGATTTCGAGGGTGTGATCGATGGCGAGTTGCTCGTCGGCGGCACGATGCGCACGAACCGCGCAACCCGAACCTTCTCGGACCTGCAGCAACGGCTGAACCGCAAGACCGTGACGCGCAAGATGATCGAGGACTTCCCCGCCTTCATTCGGGGTTACGATCTGCTCTTCTCGGCGCAGGGCGACCTGCGCAGCGAGAGTTTTCTCAGCCGTCGCAATGCGCTGTCCGCTTTGATTGAGAATGCCGCGCCCACTCATTTCGACCTCTCGCCCCTCGTTCCTTTTTCCAGCTGGGACGAACTGGACCGGCTGCGCGCCGCTCCACCCGACCCTGTGATCGAGGGCATCATGCTGAAACGGCTTGAGTCGACCTATACTTCGGGACGGATGAAGGGGCCGTGGTTCAAGTGGAAGCGCGAGCCATACAATGTCGATGCGGTGCTGATGTATGCGCAACGCGGCCACGGCAAGCGTTCAAGCTACTATTCCGACTTCACCTTCGGTGTGTGGACGCGGAGCGATGGGAAGGACGTACTGGTGCCGGTCGGCAAGGCCTATTTCGGCTTCACGGACGCCGAACTGGAAATCCTTGACCGCTATGTGCGCAACAACACGATCGAACGTTTTGGTCCCGTCCGCTCGATCCGCGCAGAGTCGGACCACGGTTTCGTCGTGGAGGTCGCCTTTGAAGGTATCAACCTTTCCAGCCGCCATAAATCCGGCGTCGCCATGCGCTTTCCGCGGATTGCCCGTTTGCGAACCGATAAACTGCCAAGCGAAGCGGACCGGCTTGAAACCCTGCTTGCGATGATCGGGACAATCGAGGATAACTCGGCCAGCCGTTAACGATCGGAATCGATTAAACCGCAAAAACCATACGGACACGGGACGCAGAGAATTTCGAAGGGGTTCTTGAAATTCCGCAAGCCTGCCCCCAAAGCCGTGGCAGTTCGGAAACACTGGAACTGGGGATAGGCCTCTTTGCAGCCTCATTTCGCAATTGCGCACTCGCATGCGTCATGGAAAATGTTAAACACGCAAAACATGAATCGTTTGTTACCGGCCGGACCGCCGGATGGGGACCCAGATGAAAATAGTAAAAGCGCTCCTTCCCTTGAGCCTTGTTCTTCTTTCCGGCTGCATGGTCGGCCCCAACTACCAGGCGCCCGGCGCCGAGCTTCCGGCAAAATTCTCCCAAGGTGGCAAGGAAACGACCTCAAGCGCACCGCTTAATCCGTGGTGGGAAGCCTTCCGCGACAAAAAGCTGAACAGTCTTGTCGCTCAGGGCCTCGGCCAGAACCTTGATGTCCAGCAATCGATCGAGCGCATTATGGAAGCCCGCGCCAATGTGGTTGCTGCCGGTGCAGGTGGCCTGCCTTCTCTGGACGCCGGAGGCTCCGCAACGGTCCAGGGTCAGGACGGCTCTTATCCGCGCAAGACGACAGGCAACGATCACAGCGAAACCAAAACCCTGACGGGCGGCGCCGATGCCTCCTGGCTGATCGATTTCTTCGGGCAGTATCGCCGCGCCAAGGAATCGGCCAAGGCCTCGTTGGATGCAGCCTATGACAATGTCGGCGTGGCCCGTCTCGCCTATTTGTCGGACCTGACGACCTCCTATATCGATGCCCGCTACAATCAGGAAGCTTTGGCGCTGCAGCGCAAAAGCCTTGCGTCACGCCGCGAGACCCTGAAACTAACAGAAGACATCAAGGCAGCCGGTGCGGCATCGAGCCTCGATGTGGTGCAAGCCGAAGGCCTGGT